>JAEXWS010000222.1 GCA_023406225.1 Bacillota bacterium
GCCTGTTATCGCCGGGTCCGGCTCCAACGCCACGGAAAACGCCGTGGCGCTCAGCCGGGATGCGGAACGGGCCGGAGCGAACGGCCTGCTGGTGGTGACGCCTTATTACAACAAAGCCACGCAGAAAGGCCTGGTGCGGCACTATCAGGTCGTCGCGGACGCGGTCTCCTCTCCCATCATCCTCTATGACGTGCCCTCCCGGACCGGCGTGACCATGGCTCCGGAGACTTACGCGGCTTTGGCGGAGCATCCCAACATCATCGGCGTGAAGGAGGCGGGAAGCAATTTCGGCAGCATTCAAAAGACGCGGAACCTCTGCCCCGACGATTTCTACATCTGGTCCGGCAACGACGACGAGACGGCGGCGATCTGCATGCTGGGCGGCAAGGGCGTGATCTCCGTGGTGGCGAACGTCCTGCCCAGGGAGATGCACGAGCTGACCGAACTGTGCTTGAACAACGACTTTGCGGCGGCTGGAAAGCTCCAGCTGGCGCTGAAGGATTTCTGCGACGCCATGTTCTGCGAGGTGAACCCCATCCCAGTGAAAACGGCGCTGAACCTGCTGGGCTGGGAGGTCGGCCCCCTGCGCCTGCCCCTGTGCGACCTGACGGAGGCCGGGTTGGAGCGGGTGCGGAGCGCCCTGCTGCGGCAGGGCCTGCCGCTGGCGGAGGATTGAAAGGAGCGGCCCCGATGCCTTGCATCGGGGCCGCTTTCTCGGTCAGCGGGCCGCGCGGAGCGGCGGCCTACTTTTTAAAGCTGTCCTTCAGGGATACGCTGCGGTTGAACACCAGCTTTCCGGGCCTGGAATCCTTGCTGTCCACGCAGAAATAACCCAGGCGCATGAACTGGAAGCTGGCGGGCGCCGCGGCATCCGCCAGACCCGGCTCCACCTTGCAGCCGGTGAGGACCTCCAGAGAGCTGGGATTCAGATAGTCCAGGAAATTCTTGTCCGCCCCGTCGGGGTCCGGGTCCGTAAAGAGGTCGTCATAGAGCCGCACCTCCGCATCGATCGCGGTCCCGGCGTCCACCCAATGGATGGTGGCGCCCTTCACCTTCCGGCCGTCGGCGGGGTCGCCGCCCCGGCTGTCGGGATCGTACTCGCACAAGACCTCCGTCACGTTGCCGTTTTCATCCTTGACGCATCCGGTGCAGGTGATGAGATACGCGCCCTTCAGCCGGCATTCGGGTCCGCCGGGATAGAGCCGCTTATACTTGGGCACCGGCGCTTCCATGAAATCGTCCGCCTCGATCCAAAGATGCCTGGAGAAGGCGATCTCCCGCATGCCGGCGTCGGGATCGATGGGGTTGTTTTCCACGGATACCATCTCGCTCTTCCCCTCGGGATAGTTGGTGACGGTGAGGCGGATGGGCCGCAGGACCGCCATGGTCCGCTGGGCGGTGGCGTTCAAATCCTCCCGGAGGCAGTGCTCCAAAAAGCCGTACTCCACAACGTTGGCGGATTTTGCCACACCGATGCGGTCGCAGAAATTGCGGATGGAGCGGGGCGTATAGCCCCGGCGGCGCAGTCCGCAGAGGGTGGGCATCCGGGGATCGTCCCAGCCGGAGACCCGGCCTTCCTCCACCAGCGCCCGGAGCTTCCGCTTGCTCATAACCGTGTGGTCGATGCCCAGGCGGGCAAACTCGATCTGCCGGGGCTTGGCGGGCAGGTCGCAGTGCTCCACCACCCAGTTGTACAGCGGGCGGTGAGCCTCGAACTCCAGAGAACACAGGCTGTGGGTGATGCCCTCCAGCGCGTCCTGGATGGGATGGGCGAAGTCATACATGGGATAGATGCACCACTTGTCCCCCTGGCGGTGATGGTGCATGTGGTTGATGCGGTAGAGGACCGGGTCCCGCATGTTGAAGTTGCCGGAGGCCAGGTCGATCTTGGCCCGCAGCGTCATGGCGCCGTTGGGGAACTCCCCCGCCCGCATCCGGGCGAACAGGTCCAGGCTCTCCTCCACGGGACGGTCCCGGTAGGGGCTCTTAGCAGGCACGCCGATGCTGCCGCGGTACTCTTTGAACTGCTCCGGGCTCAGCTCACACACATAGGCAAGCCCCTTTTTGATCAGTCCCACCGCCTGGCGGTAATCCTCCTCAAAATAATCCGAGCCGTAAAAAAAGCGGTCGCCCCAGTCAAAGCCCAGCCAATGGATATCCTCCTTGATGGCCTCTACGAACTCCTCGTCCTCTTTTGTGGGGTTGGTGTCGTCCATCCGCAGGTTGCACATGCCGCCGTACTTTTCGGCGGTGCCGAAATCGATGGTCAGCGCCTTGCAGTGTCCGATATGCAGATAGCCGTTGGGCTCGGGCGGGAAACGGGTATGGACCGTCATCCCCTGGTACTGTCCGCCCGGGGCGATATCCTCATCGATAAAGGCGTGGATGAAGTTCCGGCTCTCCGGCGCTTCCTCCTGCGTCGCTTTGATCTCCTCAGCCATGGCCTGTCATTCCCTTCCTGTGCAAGTTTTTCAAAACAGGCTTTCATTATACAAAATCCCCTGGAAAAATGCAAGAAGAATCAAGGCTCTCAGGTCGCAAGCCAGTCCTCCACCACGTCTCTGGCCGTGACCGGCGTGACGGCGCAGCGGATCATGGCCTGCACCAGCGCAAGGATCCCCTCCTGGGAAAACGTGATCCCCCGGATCGTCTCCTCATGAGCGCGTCCTGTGATCTGTACGCCATAATTTTCGGCGGAGAGCTCTTTCAGCTCTTCCGCCAATAAATAATAATCGTACTCCTCGCCGCCGCATGCGCTTCTTCCAATGAGAATTTTACGCAAAATATTCCCCTCCCAGATTATTTTTGGATACGAATGAAATCAGGATGCCGCACATAGGCTTTTCCGTGTTTAGACTACCATGCGGAAAATACAAAATGTGTCGAATTTTGTCGCGTTCCTGTTCATATTACCAAAAAATCATCTGGAATTTGGTACTATTTCGTCGCAAAAAACTTCCAAATTTACGCAAATCTCATTTTTCTTCTGAAAACAACAAAAAAAGTCTTTCCCGGCTGTACAGAAGATTCAGGATCTCCAGCAGTCCGTTCGGCGTCAGATGGGACGGCAGGTCCAGCCGGGACAGCAGCTCCTTCCGGCGGGCGGCGCTGTCCGGCTTCCCGGTGAGGCCCAGCTCGAACAGGTCCGCCTTGGTGATGGGGCTTCCCTGCCGCACCGGGTCCGGACCGTCCTCAAAGGTGGCGCCGGACCGCCGGAGGGCCTCCAGCAAAATCTCCGGCCGCATCCCCTCCACGCCCAGCTTCCCCTCCTTGCCGGGGGCGCGCTTGCGGCGCTCCTTGCCGTAAATGTCGGGCACATAGGCCTGCTTCACCCGGTCCTTCGGCAGCGCCCCCTTCAAATAGCCTCGGAGGACAAACCCGGCGCCGTCGCTGTCCGTCAGCACGATCAGCCCCCGTTCCTCCGCCAGGCGGCGCAGGAGGGCCAGCTTTTCCTTGTCGTTGAAAACGGCGAACCCGCCCAGGGTGACAACGGTGGCGTCCACCACCTGGGAGACGGCGTTTTTGTCGTACCGCCCCTCCACCACGATGACTTCCCGGATCCTTCTCATTTCCGCCGCGCCCCCAAACGCACCAGTAACAGCTTCAGCTCGCCCACGGCATCCAACCCTCTCTCGCTCTTCATCCGCCGGTCCAGCACCTGGCACATCTTCACCGCGTCGGCGCACCACCCGGCGGTGGTTTTTTTTGCGGCGGAGAGCAGAAGCTTCGCCGGATAGTCGGACTTCATGTCCCACAGCTCCATGAGCCAGTACTTGTCCTTGCCGCTGTCGATCGCCATACGGGCGGTATAGATGCGCCGGAGCTGACTGCCGAGAGCCGCCAAAATCATGATCGGCTCCGTCTGCATTTTGAGGAGGTCCCCCAAAATGGCGGCTGCGGCGTCGTAATTCCCCTGAACGACCGCGTCGGACAGCTTGAACACCTCCGCCGACAGCACCGGGTCCGCCACGGCGTCAATGTCGCTCTGCGTGATGTTTTTTCCTTTGGCGTAAGTGCCGATCTTCGTGATCTCCGGCACAAGCCCGGTCATCAGGCCGCCGCAGGTGAAGATCAGATACTCCGCCGTCTGGCGGTCAATCTCCTTTCCAAGGGCCTTGAACCGCCTGGATATCCAGGCGATGAGGTCGCTGTTCTCCGCCGCGCGGAATTCCACCGTCTGAACGTGGTCCCCCAGGGCCTTCGCCAGCTTTTTCATGGTCTTGTTTGGCTTATAGTCGATGGTGTCATACACAAAGACCGTGCAACAATAGGGCGGGATGTCCTCCAGAAAGGCGATCAGCTTTTCCCGCTGTTCCTCGCCCAGCTTGAAAAGGTCAAAATCCGTCGCCACGATGAGCGTCCGCTCCGCCATCATGGGCATAGCCTCCGCCATCTCCGTCAGGGCCTGGACCGTCAGGTCCTTCCCCTCCAGCCGGTGATAGTTGAATTCCTCGAATCCGGCGGGGACCAGCGCTTTGCGCAGTTCGCCCAGGTAAAATTCCCGGAGATAACTCTCCTCTCCGCAGAAAATATAGGCGCAGCCGGGCGTCCCGGCGGAGAGGTCCGCCTTCAGCCGCTGGAACGCCTCGTTGGATTTTGGCGCTTTCTTTGTGTATGCCATGGTCGATTTCCCTCAATTCACAGATAGATGGATGGTGCCCTGGAGGTCTGTGCGGAGGATCTCCGCGCCGGACAGGGCCAGCCGCCGCAGAGTCTGCCCGGCCGGATGCCCGTAACGGTTCCCGGCTCCCACGCTGATGAGCGCCGTCTCCGGCGTCAAAGCGTCCAGAAGCTCCTGCGACGTGGAGCCCTTGGAGCCGTGATGCCCCACCGCCAGCGCCTCGATATCCGGCAGATCATAGGCCGCCAGAAGCCGCCGCTCCGTGGCCGCGTCCATGTCGCCGGTGATCAGAAGATCGTACTGCCCCCGGGTGGCCAGCACCGAAAGTCCCCGCTCGTTGCCGCCGCCCTCCCCCACGGGCGGATAAACGGTAAGCCCGGTCGCCCCCAATGCGTACCGGGTCTCTTCCCGAAGGAAGGAGACCCGCACGCCGTGCGCCTCTGCGGCAGAGAGGACCGCGGCCCGGAGCCCTGCGTCGTCCCAGGCGTCCGGGACCAGCAGCGCGTCCACCGGGAGACGGGAGAGCAGCGTTTGAACGCCGTTCACGTGATCCGTGTCGTAATGGGTCAGCACCAGGTAATCCAGGCGTCGGCATCCCATGGTGGAAAGATAGTCCGCCGCGGTCCCGCCGGGATCATGCCAGCTGTTTCCGCTGCCGCAGTCCACCAGGGCGAAACGGCCTCCGCTGCTGAGAAGGACGCTCGCTCCCTGCCCCACGTCCAGCATCAAAACATCCAGAGCGCCGCCGGTGTACCGGAGCTGGCCAAGCTTTACGGCGCAGACCAGGGCGAGCCCCGCCATCGCCGCCGCAAGGGCGTACTTCCGCCGCCCTTTCTCCCGTCCCAGCCAGGCGGCGGCGAAAAGCAGGTAGAGGAAGGCCAGCCAGTATTTCAGATAGGGATTCACAAAGTACAGCGCATGGAACGGGAGCTTTGCCAGCAAATGCGCCGCCTGAAGGATATAAGCGGTAAAAGCCCAGGGGATCCAGCCAAGCAGCGCGCCCAAAGGCGGGAACAAAAGGCCGGCGGCCACCGCGGCCAGGCCGGACATAAACACGATCCCCGCCGCCCACAGGCACAAAAGATTACTCAGGGGCGACGCCAGGACCAAACTGCCGAAATAATAGGCCGACAGGGGAACTGTGAACACCAGAGCCCCCATCGTCGCCGAAAAGCTGGATGCTGTAAAGAGAAATGCCTTTCCATGCTTTTCCCTGTGCAGCAGCAAGCGGTACAGCCTGGGCGTCAGCCACAAAAGGCCAGCCATCGCTCCAAAGGAAAGCTGCAGGCTGATGGAGGCCGCGGCAAAAGGATTTGCCAGCAGGATCAAAAACAGCGCGGCGGCCAGGGCCGTGGGCGGGTCGCTGTCCCGCTGGAACAGCGGCGCGGCCAGAAGAAAGGCCAGCATCACGCAGGCCCGCACGACCGAGGGACTGCCGCCGGTCAGCAGGGCGTAAAAGCCCAGCAGCGGCAAGGCAAGTCCAGCCGTCAGCGGTTTTCGGTGCCGCCCCGGAAGCAGCACCACCAGCGTCAGCAAAAAAGAGCAGTGAAGTCCGGAAACGGCCAGAATGTGGTAAAGTCCGGCCTCTGAGAGGTCGGAGGCGGCCTGTTTTGAAAGTCCGCTCTTGTCTCCGGTCAAAATCGCGGTGAGAAAGGCGGCGGCATCTCCGCCGAAGAGGGCGGAGATCTGCGCCTGCATGGCCCGTCCGGCCCGGGCGGGTCGCCAGCGAAGCCCGCCGGAGGAGCCGGCGGCATAGGCCTCCTCTCCTCTTGCATAAGCCAAAAGGAAAACGCCCTTGGAGGTGAAATTCGTAACGTCGTCATCCCGGATGCGGGCCGCGCTCTGAAAGCGCACATCGGCGGTGACGGTCTCCCCCGGTCCGTGCGCAAGCAGGGCCGCGTCGCCGTAATAAACGGCTTTGCCCAAAGGGAATCCCTCCAGGCGGACAGCGGCCTTTGCGCCATAGTCAGTGGGGACCGCATAGTCCAGCAAGGTCATGGTCGCCTGCGGGCGTTCGGTGTCCGCCAGAGCCTCCAGCGGAGATTGGACCTGGCGGATATAGAGCCAGTTCCAGCTAAAAGCCAGTGTCAGGCCCACTCCCGCCAAAAGAGCGCGGCGGCGCCAACGCTCCGGCAGAACGCGGGCGGCGAGAGACAGCAGGAATGCGACCGCCGCCAGGGGCGGCAGCCAGTCCGGCCGCAGCAGATACTGGGCCAGGAAAATACCGGCAGAGAAGAACCCCGTAAAAATGGCTAATTTACGCATAATGGGTCCGTCCCCCCTGTTCTTCCCACAAAATCAAACCTGAAAAAACACCGATCTCATCCAGGGGCCGGACGGGCATCCGCCGGGAGAGATCGACGGGCTGTGCGCATACGGACATTATACCGGAAATCCTGAGGAAACGCCAGTCCCATTTCGAATGCCGCTCCCTCCGGCCGCAAGGGATGCGCCTTCGAAAAAAAGCGTAATACGCCCGGCCCGGCCGCGTGCCGTTTTTATAGACCGCGTACGGCGATCCATAAAAAAGCAGCGCCCGGAGGCGCTGCGGAAAAGGACTGGGGGAAATCCCTGCGGATCTCCCCCAGTTCTCCCGTCCAGGAAAAGCGTATCCCATCATGATCGGCGGGACATGGGCCCGGCGGCGGGGAGGCCGCTTCCCCGAATCCGGTATCAGCCCGGAGGCCACGTCATGTCCCGGCCGCTGAGGACGTGGAAGTGCAGATGGAACACGCTCTGGCCCGCCTGCTCGCCGATGTTGGAGACCACCCGGTAGCTCTCCATCCCCTGCTCTTTGGCAAGTTTTGCGATGACTTCAAATATATGAGCCACCACACCGCTGTTTTCGGCGGTCACCTCGGACACGGAGCCGATGTGCGCCTTCGGGATCACCAGAAAGTGGATGGGAGCCTGGGGCGCGATGTCGTTGAAGGCAAAGCACACGTCGTCCTCGTAAACCTTGCTGCTGGGGATCTCCCCAGCGATGATCTTACAGAATAGGCAATCAGACATTTTTGAAACCTCCTCTTCCTTTTTATCTAAGGGAGCCGTTCTCCCTGGTTCACTTCAGCTTTTCCGCCACGAAATCGTCCACGCTGGCCAGCGCGTCGTCCAGCTTCAAAAGATCGCTGCCGCCGCCCATGGCGGAATCCGGCTTGCCGCCGCCCTTGCCGCCGCAAATGGCGCACACGCTGCGCACCAGGTCCCCGGCCTTGACGCCTTTGGCGACGGCCTCCTTGCCGCAGACGGCCAGGAAGGTGATCTTTTCTCCGCTGGCGGACGCCAGCACCGCCACCACATTGGGGGCCTTGTCCCGGAGGAAGTCGCCCATCTGCCGCAGGGCGGCGGCGTCCATCCCATTGCGGATGGCGGTGAGGACCTTCAAGCCGCCCACGTCCTTGGCGGCGGTCAGGAACTGCCGCGCCTCGCCCAAAGACGCCTCCGCCTGGAACTTCTCCACCATGTGGCGCATCTCCTTCATCTCCGCCATCTGCTGTTCCGCCTTAGCGGCCAGCTCGCCGGGATTGGTCTTGAGCACCTGGGCCACATGGAACAGCATCTCCTGGTTCTTGTTCATGACCTCCAGGCTCAGCTTGCCCACAGTGGCCTCGATCCGGCGGACGCCGGAGGCAATGGAGCTTTCGGACTTGATGCGGAAGGGGCCCACCTTGGCCGTATTGTCCAAATGGGTCCCGCCGCAGAACTCCATGGAGAAATCCCCCATCTCCACGACCCTGACCACGTCGCCGTACTTTTCGCCGAACATGGCCACCGCGCCCTTCTTTTTGGCCTCTTCGATGGGCAGGACCTCCGTTGCCACGGGATACCCCTCCAGCACCGCGTCGTTCACCAGCCGGTCGATCTCTCCGAGCTGGGCGGGGGTAATGGCCTCAAAGTGCGTGAAATCGAACCGCAGGCGGTCGGGCTCCACCAGGGAGCCGGCCTGATGGACATGGTCTCCCAGAACGATCTTCAGCGCCGCGTCCAGCAGGTGCGTGGCGCTGTGCGCGCGCATGACCGCCTTGCGCCGCTCCACGTCGATGGAGGCGGTGACGGCGCCGCCCACCTGGAACCGGCCGGAAACGACCTTGCCGTAGTGCATGAACTTGCCGCCTTTGTTCTTTAAAACGCTGTGGACCTCAAATCGCGCGCCGTTCTCCGCGGTGATCACGCCCCGGTCCGCCACCTGGCCGCCCATCTCGGCGTAAAAGGGCGTCTGGTCCAGGACCAGGATGGCGTCCACGCCGGCGACGATCTCCTGGCGCTGCTCCTCCTCGGCCACGATGGCCGCGATCCTGCCCTCCGCCTCCATTTGATCGTAGCCCACAAACACCGTGGCGGGGACCTCCGCGCCGAACTCGATGCCGGCCCAGCCCAAATCGCCCAGGGCCTCGCGGGCTTTCCGGGCGCGGACGCGCTGCTCTTCCATCAGTTCGCCAAAGGCCTTGCGGTCCACAGTCATGCCCGCCTCCTCCACCATTTCGATGGTGAGGTCGATGGGGAAGCCGTAGGTGTCATACAGCTTGAAGGCATCGGAGCCGGAAAAGACAGTTTCGCCCTTAGCTTTGTGGGCGGAGAGCAGATCGTTGTAGATCTTCATGCCGCCGTCGATGGTCTTGGCAAAGTTCTCCTCCTCCGTACGGACCACCTTAGTAATATAGGCCTGTTTTTCCCGCAGGTCGGGATAGGCCGTCTCGTTCTCCCGGACCACGGTATCCACCACCTCGAACAAAAAGGCGCGGTTCACGCCCAGGAGCTTTCCGTGGCGGGCGGCCCTGCGCAGCAGGCGGCGCAGGACATAGCCCCGCCCCTCGTTGCTGGGCAGCACGCCGTCGCAGATCATCATGACGGAGGAGCGGATATGGTCGGTGATGACACGGAGGGAAACGTCGGTCCCGGCGCTCTCGCCGTAGTGGGCCCCGGTGATCTCGCTGACTTTGTTGGTGATATTCATGACCGTGTCCACATCGAAGAGGGAGTTTACGTTCTGGCTGACGCAGGCCAGACGCTCCAGGCCCATGCCGGTGTCGATGTTCTTGTTCTTCATCTCTTCGTAGTGGCCTTCTCCATCGTTGACGAACTGAGAAAAGACGTTGTTCCAGACCTCGATATACCGGTCGCACTCGCAGCCAACGGTGCAGCCCGGTTTGCCGCAGCCATGCTCCGGCCCCCGGTCATAATACACCTCGGAGCAGGGACCGCAGGGCCCCGCGCCGTGCTCCCAGAAGTTATCCTCCTTGCCGAAGCGGAAGATCTTTTCCGGGGGGATGCCAATGTCCTTGTTCCAGATCTCAAAAGCCTCTTCGTCGTCCAGGTAAATGGAGGGGTACAGGCGGTCGGCCTCCAGACCCACCACCTGGGTCAAAAATTCCCAGCACATGGGGATGGCTTCTTTTTTGAAATAGTCCCCGAAGGAGAAGTTGCCCAGCATCTCAAAATAGGTGCCGTGGCGGTCGGTCTTGCCGATGTTCTCGATATCGCCGGTGCGGATGCACTTCTGGCAGGTGCAGACCCGGTTGCAGGGCGGTTCCTCCTCCCGGGTGAACCAGGTCTTCATGGGGGCCATGCCGCTGTTGATCAGCAGCAGGGACGCGTCGTTGTGGGGGATGAGGGAAAAGCTGGGCAGCCGGAGATGGCCCTTGCTCTCGAAGTAGCTGAGGAACATCTCCCGCAGTTCATTCAGCCCATAAGTGGGATGTGACATGATTTCTTCCTCCTATAATTTCATATTGTTTGTTTTTGTGGTGTGGGATACCGCATTCGGATCCCGGAAATGGCCCAGTTCAGATTATATTTGATATTTCGGTTTGCCCTCGCAAGAAGCTCTTCCAAAACCGGGATATCCTCCGGCGTCCCGATCTTTGCCAGCGTCATGCCCACCGAACCGTAGACCGGCTCATTTTTCCGAATCGGCTCCCGTTTCAAAAATGGGCGGACGGCTTCGCGGGCCTCCTCCGTGTCGCAGAGGGAAAGCGCTTCGATGGCTCCTTCATAAACCAGCCAGCGGCTATCTCTCGTGCACTCCAGCAAAGGCGTGATGTCCGCGCCAGGTGGTATACAGGGCCAGTATCGTATCCAGTCCAGCATATTGCCCAGTACATATTTGTCATGCTCCAACGGAATGCGGGAGAGATGCCAGCGCATGCAGCCCGGGTCTGGAATTTGGGACAAATGCCGCGCCAGCGCCAGGTACGCGGTGCTCCGCAACTCCCGGTTTTCCTGAAGCTTCCCCGGGTAAGCTTCAATAATGCGCCGGATGCGGAGCAGGTCCTCCCGCAAGCATGGAAGCTGGTCCGGCAAATAGCCGCGAAACAGTATCCCGCCGATGAAGGCGTTATCAGCCTGCCACTGGGGATTTTGGGCAATGCGCTCCAAATAGGTCACGACAGGCTCCTTTCGTCAAAAAAGCCTTCGCCCCGGTATAGGGGCGAAGGCTTGCTTCACGGTACCACCCTAATTATTCCCTGTTCAGGGACATCTTAGCCATCCGGTAACGGGGATGAACCGTTCCGCTCGTCGCGGACTGCTCCAAAGTGGCTGCTTTGCGGCGTGGGCAAGGGGCTTTCACCGTCTCCCCTCTCGCTCCGGCCGGTTTCGCAAAGCTGGCTTTGTCATGGCGTTTTGCCTGATATCGAGTTCATTATATCCTTTTTGCACAAAATGTCAACGGGAAATTTGGCTGGGCTTTTTGCGCGCGGGGTTTGCCCGCCGATAGGACTCCACTTGCAGCGATAAGAAGATCAGGCCGATCCCGCCAAACCAGCCCACGCCCGTCATCAGCCAGTTGGCGGAGACGGGCAGCGGCCAGTGGGGCGCTTGCAGGGAAAGCCTTTCGCGCGCACCGCCCCGCATAGAGACATTTCCGCCCACAAAGACGCGATAAGAGACGCCGGCCCGCTCCGCTCTGGAATTGTGGTCCCGGCAGTCAAACCTCTGGCGGACATCCTCAAAGTCTTCGTACTCCGGCAGGTACTCCTCTTTCAGCACCTGTTGGTCCTGAATGGCATAGTGGGTGTCGCCCCGATAGGTCAGCACGTGCAGCGTCCCGTCTTCCTCCACGCTCATGCAAAAACCGCCGCCATATACCGGAATGCCCAAACGGTATAGGAACCGTCCCTCTTTGTCAAATGCCTGGACCGAAGCGCCCTGCATCCCGCCCACATAGAGATTACCCGCGCCATCCACGCCAAAGCCCGCTACATCGTTGATGGGAGCCGCCTGCTCCAGAACGGTCACTTCATGAAAATTTGCCCCGGCGGACATCATGAACATCAAGGCACCACAAATGCCGCAGCACATCAGCAGAAAGCCCGCCAGCATATAGACCCCAAAGGGAAGTCCGGCAAGACGGCGCAGCAGGGCGTTTGGCAAATGGACCGAAAATTCCGGCGAACTCATTTCAAGGTCTCCCGGTAGGCCTCCGCTTCATCCAGCAGCTCTCCGGCGCTGGCCAAAAGCGCGTCCGTCACCTTGGTCCCGCCGGTAATGCGGGCCAGCTCGGCCGTCCGCTGTTCACGGTCCAGCAGCACAACATGTGTAAAGGTCCTTCCCTTGCTCTCGCCCTTTTCAACGGAGAAGTGGGTGTCCGCCATGGCGGCGAGCTGGGGCAGATGGGTGACGCACAGCACCTGCTTGCGCCGGCTGACCTGCGCCATCTTTTCCGCCACCTTTTGGGCCGCCCGCCCGGAAACGCCGGTATCCACCTCGTCAAACACCAGCGTACCGATGGACTCCTGTTCCGCCAGCACGTTTTTCAGCGCCAGCATGATGCGGGCCAGCTCGCCCCCGGAAGCGATCCTGGAGATGGGCTTCAAATCCTCGCCCGCGTTGGCGGACATGAGGAACCGGACGGTATCGCAGCCGTCGGAGGACGGCTCCTTTTCCGCAAAATCGATGGAGAATTGGACCTTGTGCATATCCAGGTCCCGCAGCTCCTGCTGAATGCGCTGTTCCAGCGCCGCGGCCGCCTCTTTCCGGGCCGCCGTCAGCACGCCGCCGGCGGCCCGGACGGCGGCTTCCGCCTTTTTGAGCTGCTTTTCCAGCAATTGCAGCGTATCATCCGCCGTCTCAATGGCGTCCAGCTCCGCCCGGCATTTCTCCAGGTGGTCCAGCATGTCCTCCACCGTGGCGCCATACTTCTTTTTCAGCCGGTAAAGCTGATCGGCCCGGGCCTCCACCGCGTCCAGCTCCGCCGGTGAAAAGTCAAATTCCGCCCGCTTGTCGCGGATCGTCTCGGCAAGGTCATAGGCCTCACTGCGGACTTCTCCCAATCGCTTGTAAAGCTCCGCCAAGTCGTCGCCCAGCGTCCGGATGCCCGCCAGGGCCTCTTCCGCATCCCGGAGCTGCGCCACCGCGCCCGCCGCCTCGTCTCCGCCGCTAAGACAGTAGTCCGCGCCGGACAGGGCGGATATATACTTCTCCCCGTTGCGCAGGAGGTTGCGCCGCTGGAGCAGCTCCTCTTCCTCCCCGGGCGTCAATTCAGCCCGCTCCAGCTCGCCCATCTGAAAGCGGAGACTGTCCATCCGGCGGGCCTTTTCCGCCTCGTCCATCTGGAGGGCCTTCATCCGCGCCCGCAGGTCCGCCATGGCGTCATAAGCCGCGCGGTACGCCGCAAGGGGCGCGTCCGTCCGTCCGAACCGGTCCAGGT
>JAEXWS010000008.1 GCA_023406225.1 Bacillota bacterium
CCGTGACGAGGCTCAAAGCCATGGTCAGGCACAGCGCCAGGCTGCATACTCTCTTCCGCATGTGTCATTACTCTCCTTTGCAAAATTTATCCGGGGTCCGGCGCGTTCCGCCGCGCCATGAGATCAGACGATCGACCGCCAACCGCCTCCTTTCTCCCCTCCTCATTTCACCGGGGGAGGATCGCCGCATTTGACAAAAACAACATTTTGTCCACAGCGGCCCGGAAAGCGCGGCGCGGCGGCGGACAAGGGCGGCGGGTTTTCGTCTTTGATCCAGGCGTTTTTTCATAGATTCACGCAAAAATAAAGGCCGGGAACCAGTGGATGCGTTCCGGTCTGTTTTTTTGCGTCACAAACAGGCATGTATCTTGCTTTTTGGCGGCGCCTATGTTACACTTTAGGAAATCAATGGAAAATATGGGAACAATGTCCGGACAAAATGTTGTTTTTGTCTATAGGAGCAAATGCAGCTTTTCCAGCCGCCGGGCGTGCTCCGCGCCGGTGGAGCAGAGATACAGCCGGGTGGTCTCCACAGAGCTGTGGCCCAGCACGTCGGCCAGTTGGACCAGATCGCCGCAGGCCTGGTAAAAGGCCCTGGCGAACAGGTGGCGCAGATTGTGGGGAAACACCTTGCTGGGCGGCACGCCCGCCCGCTCCGCCAGCGCCTTCATCTCCGCCCATATCTGCTTGCGGGAGAGGTCCCGTCCGCCTCCGGTGCGAAAGATCGCGCCGAAGGCGATCTTTTTTTCCCCCGCGTACCGCAGCAGCTTCCGGCAGAGGAGCCGGGGCAGCAGGATCGTGCGCAGCTTTCCCTTCAGCGCGATGTCGGCCCGGCCCCGGCGGGCGGCCTCCACGGTGAGATAGCGCACCTCGCTGACCCGGATGCCCGTGGCGCAGACGGCCTGCATCAAAAGCGACAGCCGCCCCCCGGCGCAGGAGAGCAGCCGCTCGTACTCCCTGCGGGTGAGCTGGCGGGATTCGTCCCGGAACACCTGCCGCTGGAGCCGCAGGGCCTTCACCCGGCACTCCGGCCAGCCGGAAAAGACGCAGAAGGCGTTGACGGCGGCCAGCTTGGCGTTCACCGTGGCGGGGCGTAGCCCCCCTGCCACCAGCGCCTCCTTCCAGGCCATCGTCCGCTCCCGGGTGACGGCCGCGCCGCCGAGAAACCGTTCGAAGCTCTCCACGGCCCTCAAATAGTTCTCCACCGTTCCCGGACTGCGTTCCTCCAGCCGCAGATACCGGCCGAACCGGGCCCGTCCCCCCGGCGTAATGATGTGTGCGCTCATAACATCCCTCCTGTATCTGGAGAAGCGGCGCATCCGCCGCCCCCTCCCGGACATTGTACCTGAAACAGCCCCCGCATCCGCCCATCTAGTCATGATCTGGCATAATCCGCCGTTTTTGCAGGACCTCCTTCAAAATTTCCCCGGCGTCCAGGCCCGCTCCCTCCGGTTTTCATTTACAAAATGTTCATATTTTTCTGAACGCGTCTTTACAGATTTCCATATTTTTGCTATACTCTCTTTATCCAACCGTGCGTTTCGTGCAAAATGCCGAACCGGCGCGGCTTTTGGACCATTTTTCACATTCTATATAGAGGTGATCGTATGAAGAAAAAGATGAGCCTTCCCGTGCAGATCCTGATCGCCCTGGTCCTGGGCGTGGTGGTGGGCCTGCTGTGCTATTTCACGGGCACGGCCGACTTCACCGCCAACTATCTCAAGCCCTTCGGCACCATCTTCGTCAATCTGCTGAAATTCATCGTGGTGCCCGTGGTGCTGCTGTCCATGGTGGACGGCATCGTCTCCATGGGCAACATGAAGAAGGTCGGCTCCGTGGGCGTGAAAACGGTGGCCTATTTCCTGGTCACCACCGCCATCGCCTGCGTCATCGGCCTGGTGTTCGCCAACATCTTCAACGGCGCGGGGCTCTTCCCCACCCTGTCCCTGCAGGAGGGCGCGGTCTGGGAGAGCGCCACCTCCGCCAACTTCATGGATACCCTGGTCGGCATCTTCCCCTCCAACATGTGGAAGGCCTTCATGGACGCCAATATGCTCCAGGTCATCGTGATCGCCCTGTTCTTCGGCGGCTCCATCCTGGCGGCCGGGGAGAAGGGAAAGCTGTGCCGGGACCTGGTGGGGTCCATGTACGAGGTCATCAACCGGCTGATGGGCTTCATCATCCGGCTCTCCCCCATCGGCGTGTTCACCATGATGGCGTGGGTCGTGGCCACCCAGGGACCGGAGATCATGGGCTCTCTGGCGCTGGTCATCCTCTGCGCGTACCTGGGCTACATCGTCCACGCAGTGCTGGTGTACTCCCTGTCCGCCAAGCTCTTCGCCGCCATCAGCCCCATGCGCTTTTTCAAGGGCGCCTTCGCCGCCATGGCCTTCGCCTTCACCTCCACCTCCTCCGCGGCCACATTGCCGGTCTCTAAGGAGTGCTGTGACGAGCTGGGCGCGGAAGGCGACATCTCCGCCTTCGTCCTGCCCCTGGGCGCCACCGTCAACATGGACGGCACCGCCATCTACCAGTGCGTGGCCACCGTGTTCCTGGCCACCTGCGCGGGCATGCATCTGACCATCGGCCAGATGGTCATCATCGTGGTCACCGCCACCCTGGCCTCCATCGGCACCGCGGGCACCCCCGGCGCGGGCATGATCATGCTGGCCATGGTCCTGACCGCCATGGGCATCGACGTGGATATGATCATGATCATCTACGGCGTGGACCGTCTGTTCGACATGGGCCGCACCTGCCTGAACGTCACCGGCGACATCTCCTGCGCCCTGTGCGTCAGCAAGTGGGAGAGCGGGAAAGCCCGGAAATAACGCTTCCGCCCGGAAAAAGAGGCTGCCGAAAGGCAGCCTCTTTTCATCGTCTTTTCCGCGTCTCTATCCCCGGATGCGGATGGAGCCGTCCTCCCCCATCTGGAAGCTGCAGGCGAAATACCGCGTCATCACCCGGATCAGATCCCCCGTGTCCCGGACGCCGCCCACCTCATAGGCCGCGTGCATGGCCAGCTGGGGCAGGCCGATGTCCACCGCCGGGACGGACACGTGGGCGGCGCTGATGTTGCCCAGGGTGCTCCCGCCCGGCAGGTCCGCCCGGTTGCTGTAGGACTGGACGGAAACGCCCGCGTCCCGGCAGAGCCTGCGGAACACCGCGCCGGACACCGCGTCCGTGCAGTAGTGCTGGCTGGCGTTATACTTGAGCACCACGCCGCCGTTCAGCACCGGGCGCTCGCCGGGGTCCGCGTACTCCGGGTGGTTGGGATGGACGGCGTGGGCGTTGTCCGCCGACACCAGAAAGCTGTTGGCCAGGGCCGTGTGGTACGCCGCGCCCAGCCCGGCGCAGACGCGGGCCAGCACGTCCTCCAGGAACGTGGAGCCCGCCCCCTGCCGGGTGCCGCTGCCCACCTCCTCATTGTGGAACACGCACAAAACCGGCGCGCTCTCCCCCGCCTCCGCCGCCAAAAAGCCCTCCAGGCAGGCGAACACGCACTGGAGGTCGTCCAGCCGGGGCGCGGCCACGAACTCCTGCTCCGGCCCCAGCAGCGCCGCGCCCGTCCGGGGATAGAGGTACAGATCCGTGCCCAGCACGGCGTCCTCCGCCACCCCCGCCTCCCGGGCGATGAGACTGGAAAAGCGCCCCGTCTCCCCGCCGGATGCGAACAGGGGCAGCAGGTCCACGTTGGCCTTCAGCTCCGTCCCCTGGTTCACCTTGCGGTCCATGTGGATGGCAACGCTCGGGATCACCAGAAGGTCCCGGTCCACCCGCACCAGGCGCACCGCGACCCCGTCCCCCTCCGCCACGGCCACCCGGCCCGCCACGGACAGCGGCCGGTCCATCCAGGACCGCCAGATACCGCCGCCGTAGGGCTCCACGCTCAGCCGCACCGTCTCCCCGCCGCCGGACAGCTCCGCCTGCTCCCGGATCTTGAGGGTGGGGGAATCGCTGTGTCCCGCGGCGATGGAAAAGCCCGTCAGGCCCTCCCTGGGCGTTCGGAAGGCGATGAGGCTGGCCCCGCCCCGCAGAACGAAATACCGCCCGCCCCGCTCCAGCGTCCACTCCCGCCCCTCGCAAAGCTCCGTGTACCCCTGCCGCCGCAGGGCGCGGGCCGCGTTTTCCGCCGCATGGTAGCAGCTGGGACTGCCGTTTAAAAAGTCCAGGAGCCGTTTCGTCTGTTCCATGTTTCGTTTCCTTCCGTTTTTCCGGCGTTCCGCCGCCTTTTTTCTCAGTATAGCGCCCGTCCGGCCCCTTCGCAACCGGAAGTTCCGAACGGTTCCCATTTTTCCCCGTCTATGCTATACTATCCTTCCCGAGGCGTCCCCTCGCAAAACCACGAAAAAGGAAGTCATCCCATGAAGAAGCTCCGAGACCTCTCCCTGCCGCTCCTGCTTTGCTGCGTCCTCCTGGCCGGCTGCCTCCAGGCGCCGGAGCCCTCCTTTTCCCTGGAGGACGTGCCCGCCTATGAGGGCGCGCCCTATGTGGTCCTCAACGGCAACCAGCCCGACTTTCCCCCGGAGGACCTGACAACAGACTCCTTTGAGTCCTACAGCCCCCTGGACCTGCTGGGCCGCTGCGGCCCGGCCTACGCCAACGTGGGGCCGGACACCATGCCCACGGAGGAGCGGGGCGCCATCGGGCAGGTGAAGCCCGCCGGGTGGCACACGGTGAAATACGACTTCGTGGACGGCAAATACCTCTACAACCGCTGCCACCTCATCGGCTATCAGCTCACGGCGGAAAACGCCAACGAGGAAAACCTCATCACCGGCACCCGGTATCTGAACGTGGAGGGGATGCTGCCCTTTGAAAACCTGACGGCGGACCACGTGAAGGAGACGGGTGGCCACGTCCTCTACCGGGTGACGCCCATCTACGACGGCGCGGACCTGGTGGCCCGGGGCGTTCAGATGGAGGCCCGGTCCGTGGAGGACGGCGGGGACGGCGTCTGCTTCAACGTCTACGTGTACAACGTCCAGCCCGGCGTGACCATCGACTACGCCACCGGCGAGAGCTGGGAGGACGGCAAGGAGCCGCCCGCGGCGGACGCGGAGGAGACCGTGTACATCCTCAATACGAGATCCGGCAAATTCCACCTGCCGGACTGCTCCGGCGCCGCCTCCATGAACGAGTCCAACAAGCAGACCTGCACCAGCACCCGGGAGGCGCTGATCGCCCAGGGCTACGCTCCCTGCGGCACGTGCAGGCCGTAAAGCCGCCCCGTTTGAAGCGCCGCGCCGCATAATCCGGGCGGAAACCGCACAACCTGACGCTATCAATCTCAGGAGGTGCATGTTGATGTTTCACGCCCGTACGCGGGCCGTCATCGTTTTGACGGCCCTGGCGCTGTTCGTGGCCGGGTCCCTGTGGCTGGACGGCCGGAAAAACGACGCTCTGACCGCGGCCGCGCCCGCCGCCGTGCCCGCCTCGGCGGACAACTGGGGGCTCTCCTTCCAGACGGAGGGCCAGTCCCCGGTGGGCAACGCCACGGTGGAGGACCTGGCCCAATACGACGCCTATTTTCTGGGCGACACGTCCAAAAAGGTCATCTATCTGACCTTCGACTGCGGCTATGAAAATGGCTATACGGAAACGATCCTGGACGCGCTGAAAAAGCACGGCGCCCCCGCCGCCTTTTTCGTGGTGGGCAACATGATCGAGACCGCGCCCGAGATCGTCCGGCGGATGGCGGAGGAGGGCCACATCGTGGGTAACCACACCTTCCACCACCCGGACATGTCCGCCATCTCGGACCAGGCCGCCTTTCAAAAGGAGCTGGACACCCTGGCGGCGCTGTATAAGGAGACCACCGGGCGGGAGCTCTCCCACTTCTACCGCCCGCCCCAGGGGAAGTACAGCGCGGAAAACCTGAAGCAGGCCCAGGCCCTGGGCTACAAGACCGTTTTCTGGAGCCTGGCCTACGTGGACTGGTACGTGGACGACCAGCCCACCGCCGAGCAGGCCTACGCCAAGCTGCTGCCCCGCATCCACGACGGAGCCATCGTGCTGCTCCACTCCACCTCCAGGACCAACGCGGAGATCCTGGACGACCTTCTGACGAAGTGGGAGGAGATGGGATATACCTTCGCCTCCCTGGAGGAGCTGCCGGAGGCCTGACCGGAGGGGCGGCCCCCTGCCTTCATCAAAAAGACCAGCCCCCGCCGTGGGGGCTGGTCTTTTTGATGTTCCGCGGTCAAAGCGCCATGGGCCGCGCCGATCTCATACGGACAGCGACTCGGACAGCTCCAATCCGGGATTGTGCTTTGTCAAAAAGCCCACGGACCACTCGCCGCCGAAGGCCACCAGCAGCCGTCCCTTGAAGTCCTCCAGCAGGGCGGAGCCGGTGCACAGCACCAGGTCCCCCGGGTCGCCGGGGCAGGCGGTGACCACCCGCAGGTGCTCGTAGGGCAGGCCCGTCATATACATCTCCACGCCGTACTCGCTCTTCATCCGGTACTCGAACACGTCGAACTGCAGCGTGCCCACCACGCCCACAATGACCTCCTCCAGGCCCGCTCCCGGGATTTTGAAGATCTGGATGGCGCCCTCCTGGGCGATCTGCTCGGTGCCCTTGATGAACTGCTTGGGCTTCATGGTGTCCTTGGGGGCCACCCGCATGAAATGCTCCGGCTCGAAGGTGGGGATGCCGGAGAACCTGAACTTCTTCCCGGGAACGGTCACCGTGTCCCCGATGGAAAACAGTCCCGGGTCGAACACGCCGATGATGTCCCCGGCAAAGGCCTCGTCGATGATCTCCCGCTCGGCGGCCATCATCTGCTGGGGCTGGCTCAGCCGCAGCTTTTTGCCGCTTTGCATGTGGAAATACTCCGCGTCCCGCTCAAAGCGGCCGGAGCAGATGCGCATGAACGCCAAACGGTCCCGGTGGGCCTTGTTCATGTTGGCCTGGATCTTAAAGACAAAGGCGGAAAAATCCGGGGAAAACACGTCGATCTCTCCGCAGTCCGCCGTCCGGGGCAGGGGCGGCGTGGTCATTTTCAGGAAGGATTCCAGGAAGGGCTCCACGCCGAAGTTGGTCAGGGCGGAGCCGAAGAACACGGGGCTGAGGCGGCCGCTTTGCACCGCCTCCAGGTCAAATTCCCTGCCCGCGCCCAGCAGCTCCACCTCCTCCTGGAGGGTCTGCCAGCGCTTTTCGCCGATGAGGCCGCCCACGGCGGGATCGTCCAGGTCCACGGCCGTCGCCGCCGCCTTTTTGGCGTGGCCCGCGTCGGAGAAGAACAAGATCCGGCTCTGCTCCCGGTCGTAAACGCCCTGGAACTCCTTTCCGCAGCCGATGGGCCAGTTTACGGGGTAGGTGTCGATGCCGAGCTCCCGCTCCACCTCCTCGCACAGCTCCAGCGGGTCCCGGGTCTCCCGGTCCATCTTGTTGATGAAGGTGAAAATGGGGATGTTCCGCAGGGCGCAGACCTTGAACAGCTTCCGGGTCTGGGGCTCCACGCCCTTGGCCCCGTCGATGACCATCACGGCGGAGTCCGCCGC
>JAEXWS010000025.1 GCA_023406225.1 Bacillota bacterium
GTCCTTGCCAGCCTGTATATGGGCGTGATGGGCGGACTGGGCCTGATGACCAGCGTCTCCACCATCTCCACGGGCTTCGGCAGCATGATGACCAGCATCGGCCTGCCCATCGGCTTCGGCGTCATTCTGGGCCAGCTCCTCAATGACAGCGGCGCCGCCGGCGTCATCGCCGACAAGATCGTATCCGCCTTCCCGGAGAAAAAGGCCATGTGGGCCGTCTCCCTGGCGGGCTTCGTGCTGTCCATCCCCGTGTTCTTCGACGTGACCTTCGTGATTTTGATCCCCATCGGCATCACCATCGCCGCCAAGATCAGCAAGAAGATGTGCTACGTCACCGGCTGCCTGACCATCGGCGCCACCACCGCCCACTGCGTGGTGCCGCCCACCCCCAACCCCCTGGCCGCCGCCGACATCTTCGGCTTCGATCTGGGCATCATGATGGGCGTGGGCCTGGTGGTGGGCTTCATCACCGTGCTGGTCAGCGATTTCATCTTTATCAAGATCCACGACAAGGGCATCTGGAACGAGGACAAGGACGTGAACCACAGCTCCACCGTGGTCACCGAGCTGCTGGAGTCCGCCAAGCGCGACGCCGCCGCGGACCGGCCCCGCCCCTCCTTCGCCATGAGCCTGCTGCCCATCGTCATCCCCATCGTCTGCATCCTGGCGGGCACCGCGGGCAACGCCCTGTTCGACGAGTCCCCCGTGATCTGCCAGTTTTTGGGCGAGAAGGTCATCGCCATGCTGCTTGGCACCCTGGGCGCGTATCTCGTGAGCATCAAGTACATCGGCCGTGCCAACTTTGAGGCCTCCGCCGGCGAGGCGCTGAAAAGCGCCGGCGTGGTGCTGCTGATCACCGGCGCGGGCGGCGCGTTCTCCTCCGTCATCGCCGCCACCGGCATCGGCGACTCCATCGTTTCCCTGCTGAGCACCGGCACCAGCTCCGTGGTCCCCGCCATGTTCCTGGCCTACTTCATCGGCATGATCTTCCGGGTGGCCCAGGGCTCCGGCACCGTGGCGGGCATGACCTCCATGACCATCATGGCCACCATCGCCCCCGCCATCGCCTGCCATCCCGTCTGGCTGGCCCTGGCCTGCCTCTCCGGCGGCAACTCCATCGGCCACGTGAACGACTCCGGCTTCTGGGTGGCCACCAACATGTCCGGCCTCACCGTCACCGGCGGATTGAAGACCTACACCCTGGGCTCCTTCATCTCCTCCGTGTGCATTTTCCTGCTGGCGCTGGTGGGCGCCCTGGTCATCCCTCTGTAAATCCATCTATCGACCGCGGCCCCGCGCCGCGCAAAGGAGCGAACGAATATGCGCAATGCCATGATCATCGACGCCAGGGACAATGTGGCGGTGGCCATCGAGCCCATCGCCAAGGGCGACGCCGTGACCTATCTCTGCAACGGGGCGGATGTGACCCTCACCGCCCTGGAGGACATCACCATTTATCATAAACTGGCCACCCGGGACATCGCCGCGGGCGAACCCGTCGTCAAGTACGGCGAGCACATCGGCGTGGCCGCCTGCGACATCCGATCCGGCGCCCACGTCCACGTCCACAATGTGGAGGGACGCCGGGAAGACCTGGAAGCCAAGGGCTGAGAAGGGGGAAACAACATGGAATTCTATGGATACAAGCGCCCCGACGGGCGCGTGGGCGTGCGGAACAAGGTCTTGATCCTGCCCGCCAGCGTCTGCGCCTCGGACACCACCCGCATCATCTCCCAGCAGGTGGTAGGCTCCGTGACCTTCAACAACCAAAACGGCTGCTCCCAGGTGGCCTCCGACCAGCAGCTTACCATGGACGTGATGGCGGGCTACGCCGCCAATCCCAATATCTACGGGACGGTGGTGGTGTCTCTGGGCTGCGAAAACTGCCAGATGGACCTGGTGGTGGAGGCCATCCGGTCCCGCACCAACAAGCCCCTCAAGCAAGTCATCATCCAGGAGGCGGGCGGCACGCTGAAGGCCGTGGACATGGCCGTGCGCTACGCCAAGGAGATGGTGGCGGAGGCCTCCATGCTGCAAAAGCAGCCCTTCCCCATCTCGGAGCTGATCGTGGGCACCGAGTGCGGCGGGTCCGACCCCACCAGCGGCCTGGCGGCCAACGTCCTCATCGGCCGGCTTTCCGATCTGCTGGTGGAGGCGGGCGGCACCTCCATCCTCTCCGAGACGACGGAGTTCATCGGCGCGGAGCACATCCTGGCCCGCCGCGCCGCCACGCCCGAGGTCCACGACCGCATCTTCGAGATCGTCCACCGCTACGAAAAGGCTCTTCAGCTTGTGGGCGAAGAGGTCCGGGAGGGCAATCCCTCTCCCGGCAACAAGGCGGGCGGCATCACCACCCTGGAGGAAAAGTCCCTGGGCTGCATCCACAAGGGCGGCCACACCCCCGTCATGGCGGTGTACGACTACGCCAAGCAGGTGACGCCCAAGAGCGGCCTCGTCATCATGGACACCCCGGGCAACGACCCCTCGTCCGTGGCGGCCATGGTGGCCGGCGGCGCGCAGGTGGTGGTCTTTTCCAGCGGCCGGGGCACCCCCACCGGCAACCCCATCGCCCCGGTCATCAAGATCACCGGCAACCGCCTCACCTTCGCCAAGATGGAGGACAACATCGATGTGGACGCCTCCCCCATCATCTACGGCGGCGACCTGGACGAGATGGGAAACGGCCTTTTGCAGCTCGTGGCGGAGGTGGCCAGCGGCAAGCAGACCAAGGCCGAGTCCCTGGGCTATACCGAAATGGCCATCGCCCGGGTATGCAACTACGTGTGACCCGCCGCAAACTCCCATTGGACCCTGGACCGGCCTCTTCGGAGGCCGGTTTTCTTTTTTGAACAAAGTTTGAACAGATTCCTTGTATAAAAAAGCAATTATCCAGACGAAGATCGTCAGATGCTTGACAAAATTGCAAATATTCGATATACTCACTCTGGTCTTCTCCCAGGAGGGAGAAAAAATTTGTCCTAGATTTGGAAACGCATTCCGTTATACGGAATCACTGTCTGGTCCGGGGCACGGACGGTCCGCGAGGGGCCGCCGAAAAATGGAAAGGGAGTAACTGAAACATGTCTGCAATCGGATTTCTGGTTCTTCTGGTCATCGCCATCATCGCATTGATGCTGCTGATCATGAAGGCAAAGCTACATCCTATGTTCTCGCTGTTCGTCACAGCGCTGGGCATGGGACTGACCATGAGCGCCTTCGGCACGGAGGGCTATTCCTTCATGGAGACGCTGAACCTCATCACCGGAGGCTTCGGCAGCACCCTGGGGAGCCTGGGCATCCCCATCGCCCTGGGCGCCATCCTGGCCATGGGCGTGCAGGACACCGGCGCCGCCAAGTCCATCGCCAACTTCTTCATCAAGCTGTTCCGCGGCAAGAACCTGGAGCTGGCCCCGTCCCTGACGGCTTACATCGTCTCCATCCCCGTGTTCGGCGACATCACCACCATCCTCTGCTCCAACATCGCCAACGTCCTCTCCAAGCGCAAGCACATCTCCATGTCCACCATGGCCGCCTTCACCCAGACGGGCCTGAACGTGACCCACGCCATGGTGCCCCCCACCCCCGGCATCCTGGCCATCGCCATCATGCTGGGCGCGGACCTGGGCATGACCATCACCTGGGGCATCGTCAGCTCCCTGGTGGCCTTCCTGCTGACCTGGGTGATCTTGAAGAAGTGGTGCGAGAAGGAATGGATCCCCTCCGTGCCCGAGGTCACCGCTGAGATTGAGGAGACCACCTCCGACAAGGTGGAGGATATCCTCATCAAGGGCGAGGAACTGCCCGGCGTGTTCGCCTCCTTCCTCACCATCCTCATCCCCGTGATCCTGATCGCCGGTAGCTCCTTCATCAACATGTCCGTTGCCGAGGACGCCGCCATCCGCACCTGGACCGCCATCTTCGGCGATAAGATCGTGGCCCTGGGCCTGGGCGTGATCTACACCATGTTCCTGGCCGTGGCCCACAAGAAGTCCGTCCGCAAGAGCAACCTGGACTCCACCGGCAAGGACCCCGCTCCCTTCCGCGAGGTGGTTTTGAACAGCTGGATCGCCCGGGGCCTGGAGGTGGCGCTGCCCGCGCTGCTCATCACCGGCATGGGCGGCGGCTTCTCCTCCGTCATCAAGGCGTTCCCCGGCATCAACGACCTGGCCCTTCTCATCCAGGATTCCGGCGTGCCCGGCCTGCTGATCCCGTTCCTGGTGGGCGTGATCATGATGACCGCCGTGGGCTCCATGACCACCGCCGGCATCACCGCCGCGGGCGTGGTGCTGCCCATGATGAGCGTCCTGGGCCTGACCCCCGTGGCCACCACCCTGGCCATCGGCGCCGGCACCCTGATCTTCAACCACGTGACCAACTCCGGCTTCTGGGTCGTCAGCCGCTTCTTCAACCTGGATCTGAAGCAGGGCTACAAGTACATCACGGTCCCCGACGCGGTGGCCGGCGTGTGCGGCTTCCTGTGCGTGTTCATCCTGAGCACCGTGGGCCTGATCCACTGATCCTTTCGGAGAAGTTTCTCTCCAAACACCGTTTCAAACCTGATAAAACCGGGCGATAGCGCGATGCGCGGTGCCCGCTCCGCTGAGGGGCCCGCGTATCGCGGGCCCCTTAACGTCATTACGTGAAGGAGAATACTTATGAGACAAAAAAGCCATGACGACCGGATGCTCTGGGCCCAGTTCGACGCTTTGGAGATGGGCAGCGGCTGGGACGACACCGATATCCTCAAGCCCCAGATCATGATTGAAAGCGTGTACGGCGACTCCCACCCCGGCTCCACCCACCTCAACCAGCTCACCGAGCAGGCGGTCTACGGCGTGTACGAATCCGGCGGCAAGCCCGCCAAGTATTACGCCACCGACATCTGCGACGGCTGCGCCCAGGGCCATGACGGCATGAACGCGGTGCTGGCCTCCCGGGAGGCCATCGCCAATCTGGTGGAGATCCACGCCTCCGCCGTGCCCTGGGACGGCATCATCCTCTCCTCCAGCTGCGACAAGTCCATCCCCGCCCACCTGAAGGCGGCGGCCCGGATGGACGTGCCCGCCATTTTTATGCCCGGCGGCTCCATGCGCCCCGGCCCCCACATGACCACCTCCCTGGTGGCGGGGGACATCTCCCTGCGCCAAAAGCGCAAGGACGCCATCACCGACCAGGAGGTCCGGGACTACAAGCTTACCGGCTGCCCCTCCGTGGGCGCGTGCACCTTCCTGGGCACCGCCTCCACCATGCAGTGCATGGCCGAGGCCCTGGGCCTGACCCTGCCCGGCGCGGCCCTGGTCCCCGCCACCATGCGGGACATCCTGCAATACGCCCGGAACTGCGGCCGGAAGATCATGGAGCTGGCGGAAAAGAACATCACCCCCTCCCGGATCATGACCCCCGCCGCCTTCCGCAACGCCATCATCATCCACAGCGCCATCGGCGGGTCCACCAACGCCACCATCCACCTGCCCTCCATCGCCCGGGAGCTGGGCTATGAGCTGCCCATCGAGCTCTTTGACGAGATCAACCACCAGGTGCCCCACCTGGGCAACATCAACCCCTCCGGCACCCAGCTCACCGAATCCTTCTGGTTCGCCGGCGGCGTGCCCATGGTGCAGTGGATGCTGCGGGACATGCTGGACCTGGACGTGATGACCGCCACCGGCAAGACCCTGGGGGAGAACCTGGAGGACCTGCGCAAGGACAACTGGTTCCAGCGGAACCTGGGCTATCTGGAGAACTACGGCCTCACCCGGGACCAGGTGATCTTCCCTGTAGAGAAGGCCCCGGAGAAGGGCTCCGTGGCCATTTTGAAGGGCAACATCGCCCCCGAGGGCAGCGTGCTGAAATACTCCGCCTGCGCCGTGAACCAGCGGGAAGTGGTCAACGCCGTGGCCCGGGTGTTCAACCACGAGGAGGACGCCCACGACGCCGTGGTGGAAAACCGCATCAATCCCGGCGAGGTGGTGATCATCCGCTATGAGGGCCCCCGGGGCTGCGGCATGCCCGAGATGCTCATGACCACCGAGGCCATCGTCTGCGATGAGCGCATCAACGGCTCCGTGGCCCTCATCACGGACGGCCGCTTCTCCGGCGCCACCCGGGGCGCGGCCATCGGCCACGTCAGCCCCGAGGCCGCCGCGGGCGGTCCCATCGCCTTCGTGGAGGAGGGCGATTTGATCTCCTACAGCGTGGAAAACCGGACCATCGACCTCACCGGCATCCACGGCGTGCCCTGCACCGCAGAGGAGGCCGCCCGGGTCCTGGCGGAGCGCGCCAAGGCGGGCATCCTGCCCAGAGAGCCCCGGAAGGGCTTTTACAAGCTCTATACGGACCACGCCGTCTCCGCCATGAAGGGCGCGGGCCTGGAGTAAAAAACCGCATACAGGCCGCCGGAGCGCCGTTTTAGAACGGTCCCGGCGGCCTGTCCCCTTTTTGGCGCGGTCTCCGGCCGCGGACGGCCCGCCTTTCCCGCGTTTCTTCCATATTTTTGCGAAAACCGTCTTGACAAATTCCAGCCATGTGCTATACTGCATAGGAAACACGGATCTGTGTGTTTTTTGTGTAGGATTATTTCGGAAAATGATTCCGTAATACGGAATATTTGTGGGACCATCCCGCAGGAGAAAGGACGATTTCAATGAACGCATCGTATTTGTGCCCCGCCATCACCCTCTTCCACGAGGACGGCAGCCTGGACCTGGAGAGCCAGAAGCGGCTTTTTGACCGGCTGATCGAAAGCGGCATCGACGGCATCCTGGTGGAGGGCAGCAGCAGCGAGTTCTTCGCCATGCCCATGGACCAGCGCCGGGAAATGGCGAAGTTCGCCATCGAGACGGTGGCGGGCCGGGTGAAGCTCATCATCGGCACCAGCCACATGGTGGCGGACGAGATCGTGAGCTTCTCCAACTTCTGCCTGGACGCCGGGGCCGACGCGGTGATGATCCTCCCCCCCTACTACTTCCACTTTGGACCCGAGGCGCTGCTGCAATACTACGACCGGCTGGCCTCCCGCATCCACGGCGACATCTACATCTACAACTTTCCGGACAACACCGGCTACACCATTCCCCCGGAGACCGTCCTCCAGCTTGCCCGGCTCCACAGCAACATCGTGGGCATGAAGGACACCATCCCCGGCATGGACCACACCCGGGAGCTGGTGAAGGTGGTGAAGTCCCAGCTCCCCGCCTTCGAGATCTACTCCGGCTTTGACGACAACTTCGCCCACAACGTCCTCGCGGGCGGCAGCGGCTGCATCGGCGCGCTGAGCAATGTGGTGCCCGAGGTCTGCACCGCCTGGGTCCAGGCCTTCCGCGGCGACGATCTGGCGGGCATCGCCGCAGGGCAGCAGAGCATCGACCGGCTGATGGACCTCTACTCCATCCGCAGCCCCTTCCTGCCGGTCATCAAGGAGACGGCCAAGCTCCGGGGCATCGCCTCCACCAGCGCGGGCACCTTCCCCATGCCCAACGCCACGGTGGAGGACGACGCGAAGATCCTGGAGCTCTTGAGCCGGGAAGGCATTCAGTGATCTTGGCGAAAAGGCGCCCCATCCCGCCGGATGGGGCGCCTTTTTTCCGCCCGGAAGCGTTCCCCGGCCGCTTTCCCCTCCCCGAAACGGGCGAAAGGCCCCGGACCAGGTTTCTCTGGTCCGGGGCCTTCGGTCTATTCGATCCGCGCGGGTTACTGGGCGTCCTCGGCCATCCGGCGGTACTTGGCGTAGCGCGCCTTCGCCTCGCTGATGGTCTTGGCGTAGAGGGCGTCGGCCTTCTCCGGGAAGTTGTTCTTCAAGGAGGCATAACGGTTCTCGCCCTTGAGGTAGTCCATGATCTTCTCAGTGTCAGGCTCCGGAGAATCCAGCTGGAAGGGATTCTTGCCCTCGGCGATCCGGCGGGGATCGTAGCGGTACAGGTGCCAGTAGCCGCACTCCACGGCCTTCTTCATCTCGTCCTGGGTGCAGCTCATGCCGGCCTTGATGCCGTGCTCCAGGCAGGGGCAGTAGCAGATGACGATGGAGGGGCCGGGATAGGCCTCAGCTTCCCGAAGGGCCTTCAGGGTCTGGGCCTGGTCATAGCCCATGGCCACCTGGGCCACATACACGTAGCCGTAGTTCATGAGGATGGCGCCCAGGTCCTTCTTGGCGACCTGCTTGCCGCCGGCGGCGAACTTCGCCACGGCGGAGGTGGGGGTGGACTTGGAGGACTGTCCGCCGGTGTTGGAGTACACCTCGGTATCCAGGACCAGCAGGTTCACGTCCCGGTTCTGGGCCATCACGTGGTCGATGCCGCCGAAGCCGATGTCGTAGGCCCAGCCGTCGCCGCCCACGGCCCAGACGGACTTCTTGGCGAGATATTCCCTGTTGTCCAGGATGGCGGCCACATCCGCCGTCTTTTCACACTGCTCCAGCGCGGCGATCAGCGCGTCGGAGACGGCGCGGGACTTCTCCTTATCCTCCCAGTTCGCCAGGTAGTCGCTGACCGCGTCAACGGCGACGCCGGCGTTTTTCAAAGCCTCCAGATGGTTGATGAGCTCCTTGCGGATGGCGTCCTGGGCGTGGAAAAAGCCGTAGGCAAATTCCGCGTTGTCCTCGAACAGGGAGTGCTCCCAGGCGGGGCCGAAGCCCCGGTCGTCCCGGCAGTAGGGCAGGATGGGCGCGCCGCCGCTGTACGCGGAGGAGCAGCCCGCCGCGTTGCCGATGTACATCCGGTCGCCCACCAGCTGGCTCACCAGCTTGAGGTAGGTGGTCTCGGCGCAGCCCGCGCAGGCGGCGGAGAACTGGAAGTAGGGCTTTGCGAACTGGATGGACTTAACGTTCTTGCTGCTGATGACGTCCTTCTTCAAATACGCCTCGTTCATGGCGACGTTGTTGAAGTTGTCCTGCTCGGGCTTCATCTCCTCAAAGGGAGTCATGACCAGGGCCTCCTTGGCGGGGCAGGCCGTCAGGCACACGCCGCAGCCCAGGCAGTCGTAGGGAGACACCTGCATCCGGAAGGCGTAGGCGGGCGCGTCCTTGCCCAGGCCCTTGGCGGGCACGGTGGCGAAGGAGGCGGGCACGCCGGCCTTCTCCTCCTCGGTCAGCAGCACGGGGCGGATGGCCGCGTGGGGGCAGGCCATGGCGCAGCGGTTGCACTGGATGCAGGCCGCGCCGTTCCACTTGGGGACGGAGGTGGCCACGCCGCGCTTGGAATAGGCGGAGGTGCCGTTTTCCCAGGTGCCGTCCAGCACGCCGTGCTTTTTGAACACGGACACGGGCAGCTTGTCGCCCTGCTGGCGGTCCATGGGGATGACGATGTCCTTGACGAAGGCGGAGGCGCTGATCTCCGCGGCGGGCGCGTCCACGGCGTCGGCCCAGCTCTCGGGGATCTCCACGGCCACGGCGGCGTTCACGCCCATGTCCACGGCCTGGTTGTTCAGATCGACGATCTTCTGGCCGGCCTTTTTGAAGTAGGAGTTGTAGTTGTTGTTCTTCATGTCCTCCACGGCCACGTCCAGGGGAATGACCTTCGTCAGGGCGAAGAAGGCGGCCTGGAGGATATTGTTGGTCCGGTTGCCCAGGCCGATCCCGGCGGCAAGCTTGGCCGCGTCGATGATGAAGAACCGGGCGTGCTTGCGGGCCAGGTCCCGCTTCATCTTGGCGGGGAGGTGCTCTTCCAGCTCATCGGCGCTCCAGGGGCAGTTGAGCAGGAAGATGCCGTTCTCCTTCAAATCCTCGGTGGTGTCGTACTTCGTCACATAGGTAGGCGCGTGGACCGCCACGAAGTCCGCGGAGGAGACCAGGTATGTAGAGCGGATGGGGTCGTCTCCGAAGCGCAGGTGGGACTGGGTCAGTCCGCCGGACTTCATGGAGTCGTAGGAGAAATACGCCTGGGCGTACTTGTTGGCCGTCAGGCCGATGGTGGTGATGGCGTTCTTGTTGGCGCCCACCGTGCCGTCGCCGCCCAGGCCCCAGATCTTGCAGGAGATCTGGCCGGGATGGGGCAGCTCCACCTCTTGATAATCCAGGGAGGTGTGGGTCACGTCGTCGATGATGCCGATGGTGAAATCGTTCTTGGGGCTCTCCTGCCGGAGGTTTTCGTAAACGGCGATGAACTGGCCGGGGGTGGTGTCCTTGGAGGAGAGGCCGTACCGGCCGCCCACGACGCGGATATCGCCTCTGCCCGCCTGGTTCAGGGCCGTGCACACATCCTGATACACCGGCTCGCCCACGGAGCCCGTCTCCTTGGAGCGGTCCAGAACGGCGATCTTCCTGCAGGTGGCGGGGATGGCGGCGGCGAAGTGCTTGACGGAGAAGGGCCGGTACAGGTGGATCTGCACCAGGCCGACCTTCCGCCCCGCGGCGTTGAGGAAGTCCACCGTCTCCTTCACCGCCTCGGCGGCGGAGCCCATGAGCACGATGACCTCTTCCGCGTCGGGCGCGCCGTAGTAGTTGAAGAGCTGATAGTCCCGGCCGGTGAGGGCGTTGATCTCGTCCATGTAGTGCTGGACCTTCTCCGGGAGAGAGGCGGCCTTTTCGTTGGCGCCCTCCTTGCACTGGAAGTACACGTCCGGGTTGACATTGTTGCCCCGGTTGGTGGGATGCTCGGGGTTCAGGGAGTGCTTTCGGAAGTCCTTGAGCGCCTCGTAATCCACAAGGCCCCGCAGGTCCTCGTAGTCCAGCGCCTCGATGCGCTGCATCTCATGAGAGGTGCGGAAGCCGTCGAAGCAGTGCATGAAGGCGTACTTCCCGCTGATGGCGGAGAGATGGGCCACAGCCGCCAGGTCCATGGCCTCCTGGGGGGAGGAGGAGATCAGCATGGCGTAGCCCGTGGTGCGGCAGGTCATAAAGTCGGTATGGTCGCCGAAAATGGAGTGGTGGTTGGAGGTGACCACCCGGGAGGCCACGTGCATGACGCTGGGGAGGAACTGCCCGCCCATGGCGTACATGGCGGGGATCATCAGCATCAATCCCTGAGAGGAGGTAAACGTGGTGGTCAGGGCGCCGGCCTGCAAAGAGCCGTGGCAGGTGCCCGCGGCGCCCGCCTCAGACTGCATCTGGATAACGTCCACCGTGGAGCCAAACAGGTTCTTCCGGCCCTTGGCGGACCATTCGTCCACCTTTTCCGCCATCGGAGAGGACGGCGTGATCGGGTAAATGGCCGCCACCTCCGTAAACGCATAAGCCACATGCGCCGCGGCAGTGTTTCCGTCCATGACAACGATTTTCTTGCCCATGTTTCGATTCCTTTCTGATCTGATCATTTTATTTCAGCCGCCACCCAACGGCATTGAAGAAAAGCATCCAGCCGGCGTTTTCCATAATACGGAATCAAATTCCAAAAATATGAGAGAAAAATATTCACAAGCCGCCAGCCTTGTGGTATACTCATCATAATCTCTCCGATAATTTTTGTCAAGTATTTGTCAAGCTTCTTTAAAAAAGAATCGGTATACACGAAAGGTTGAGGATTTTATGGCGAAAGAGCAGGTGTCCAGCATCCTTCGCGCCCTGCAGATCCTGGAATGCTTCATGGACGGCGAGACGGAGTGGACCTTGAAAGCCCTGGTGGAGCATCTGGACCTGCCCACCACCACGGTATTCCGGCAGGTCTCCACCCTGGCGGACCGGCAGTATCTGGTCCAGGACGCGGTGCGCAAGAGCTACCGGGTGGGTCCCCGGCTGATGCTGCTGGCCAGCGCCATTCTGGGCCAGTCGGACCTCCGGCGGGTGGCCCGGCCGGAGCTGGAGCGGCTCAGCGACACGGTGCAGGAGACCATCAATCTCAGCGTTTTGCTGGAACGGGACATCTTTTACATGGACAAGGTGGAGACCCACCGCTCCATCGTCTGCAATACCCAGGTGGGCAGCCGCGCCCCGGCCTATGCCACCAGCGGCGGCAAGGCCATGATGGCCTGCCAGAGCGAGGCGTACATCGACGAATATTGCCAGTGGATGCGGGAGTCCGCCCGCCCCCTGACCGCCAACACCATCACCGACGCGGACCGCCTGCGGGAGGAGCTGGTCCAGGCCCGGCTCCAGGGGTACGCCATGGACCAGGGGGAGATCGAGGACGGCCTCATCTGTGTGGCCGCCCCCATTTACGATATGAACCACAAGGCGGTGGCCTCCGTCAGCGTCTCCGGCCCGGACTACCGGATGCGGGAGGACCAGGACGTGATGATCCGCGAGGTGTGCCGGACGGCGGAGAATATCTCCCGCCTGCTGGGCGCGCGTCTTTAATATGAAAGGAATGGAACTTATGGAAGTCGGTCAGTATCTCAGATCAGTCTTTTCCCTGGAGGGCAAGGTCATCCTCATCACCGGCGCGGCGGGCGGCATCGGCGCCGCCATCAGCGAGGGGCTGGCTTACGCCGGAGCGGACGTGGCCCTGTGCGGGCGCACCCCCGCCAAGTGCGAGGCCCTGGCGGAGCGGATCGCCGCAAACGGCGGCAAAGCCGCGGCCTACTATTTGGATGTGGCGAACGGCTCCACCATCCAGCCCTGCGTGGACGCGGTGGCGGCCCGGTACGGGAAGATCGACGTGCTGTTTAACGTGGCGGGCATCAACAAGCGGGAGGGTCTGCTGGACGTGGCGGAGGAGACCTACGACCGCATCATGGACACGAACCTGAAGGGCCTGTTCTTCGTCAGCCAGGCGGTGGCCCGGGAGATGTACAAGCGCAAAAGCGGCAACATCGTCAACATCGGCTCCCACAACGACGAGGGGATGCTGGGGGGATGCTCCGTCTACGGCGCGGCCAAAAGCGGCGTGGTGGCCCTGACCCGGTCCATGGCGGTGGAGTTCGCCCAGTACGGCATCCGCTGCAACGCCATCAGCCCGGGGCATATCCTCACGGAGCTGACCCAGGTGACCTGGGACCACCCCACCCGCGCCCCCTATTTGAGAGAGCGCATCGCCATGGGCCGCCCCGGCACGCCGGAGGAGCTGGTTGGCATGGCCATCCTGCTGGCCTCCGATGCGTCCGTCTATATGACGGGCCAGGCGTACCACATCGACGGCGGCTGCCTCTGCGGCGGCGCGCCCTGGGAGTACGACACGGCCTACTGAGCCGCCGCGGGGGAAACGGTCACCGGGAGGCGTCCTTGGGGGCGTCCCCGGCGGCCTCCTTTCCGGCCTCCCCGTCCTCTCCCGTTCCGGACATCAGCTTGTGGCTGGCGTCCAGGAGCCGGTCGGACACGATGTCCAGCTGGTCCGTCTCCCGGTAGCGGTCCGCCAGGCTGCTGACCGCCGGCGTGGGCGAGGACCTGAACACCAGCTTTAGCATCACGGGCGTCAGGATGGTGCCGCCGATGACGGTGATGATCACCGGGGTCATCATGGCGCTGGAGAGGACCCCCAGGCTCAGCCCCCGGTTGGCGACGATGAGGGCCACCTCGCCCCGGCACACCATGCCCACGCCCACTTGAAGGGCCTCCTTCCCGTCGAAGCGGCAGACCTTGGCCCCCAGCCCGCAGCCCACGATCTTGGAGATCACGGACACCACCAGCAGCAGCGCGGAAAACAGCGCCACAGACCCGGTGAGGCCGTCCACGGTCACGTCGATGCCGATGCTGGCGAAAAACACCGGCGTCAGCAGCAGATAGCTCAGCGGCTCATATTTGGACTGGATATAGGTGGACTTGGGCGTGCAGGAGATGACGAGGCCCGCGGCGTACGCGCCGGTGATGTCCGCCACGCCGAAGAACTCCTCCGCGCAGTAAGCCATCAGCAGGCAGAGCACGAAGGCCAGCACCGGATAGCGCCGGAGGTTCTTCTCGTGGCTCCGCTCCATCATCCAGCGGAAGAACTTCTGGGCCAGGAAGCCCGTCACCCCGGCAAAGACGAAAAACAGCACGATCTTCACCAGCACCAGAAGGATGCTCTCGTCTCCGCCGGCCACGCTGCTGACCAGGGTGAGGGCGATCAGGCCCAGCACGTCGTCGATGAGGGCGGCGGCCAGGATGGTGTTGCCCACCTTCGTATCCAGCTTCCCCATCTCCTTGAGCGTCTCCACGGTGATGCTGACGGAGGTGGCGGTCAGGATGGTGCCCACGAACACGTCCTCCAAAAAGCCGCCGTCGGGCACCATGCCCCACGCCGCCGCGCCCCAGGCCAGGGCCGTGCCCATGACCAGAGGCACCACCACGCCGCACAGCGCCACCAGGAACCCGGCCTTGCCGCTGTTTTTCAGCTCCTGGATATTGGTGCCCATGCCCGCGGAGAACATGAGGACGATGACGCCCAGCTCGGAGAGCTGGCTGAGGAATCCGGTCTCGGACAGGATGTTTAGCCCCGCCGGACCCAGCAGCAGGCCCGCCAGCAGCGCGCCCACCACCTGGGGCATCTGGAACTTCTGTGTAAACAGTCCCAGGACCTTGGTGCTGAGCAGGATCAGCGCCAGATCCAGCAAATAGTGATAAGACATTGCATTGACCTCCCTGAACGGAGGGACGTCCCCCCTCGAAAGGGCGGACGTCTCTTCATTTGATTATCTTATCATAGTCATTTCCCAGTGGTTTGCAAGGGAAATCCGTGTTAAGAAGTGTTAAGAAATCGGCCGCCCCCGCGGGCGGCCTTATGGAGCGTGTATGAAAGAGCTTTTGATCGTGGAGGATGACCGGGCCCTGGGCGAGGGCGTCCGGCTGGCTCTCCAAAGCGGGGAGCTGCGCCCCGTCCTGTGCCGGAGCCTGGGTGAGGCCCGCTCCCTTCTGGCGGCGCGGACCTTCTCCCTGGCGCTCCTGGACGTGAACCTGCCCGACGGCAGTGGGCTGGACCTGCTGGGGGAGCTGCGCCGGGCGGGCGGCCCCCCCGCCATCCTGCTCACCGCCAACGACCTGGAGACGGATATCGTCACGGGTCTGGAGTCCGGGGCCTGCGACTACATCACCAAGCCCTTCTCCCTGGCGGTGCTCCGGGCCCGGGTGAACGCCCAGCTCCGCAGCTCCGCCCCCGCCGCCCGGTTCGAGCTGGGGGCGTTCGTATTCGATTTCGACCGGATGGAATTTTATAAGGAGGGCCTCCCCCTGGAACTGAGCAAGACGGAGCAGAAGCTCCTGCGGCTGCTGGTGAGCAACCGGGGCGCCACCCTCACCCGGGCGGACCTTGTGGACCGCATCTGGACCGACGGCGCGGCCTACGTGGACGAAAACGCCCTGTCCGTCACCGTGAAGCGCCTGCGGGACAAGCTGGAGGACGCGCCCTCCAAGCCCCGCTTTTTAAAGACCGTGTACGGCGTGGGCTATACCTGGGCGGTGAAATGATATGGGGATGCCGGAACTTTTGGCCGCTTCGGCCGTGTTCGCCGCGTCCGCGGTGATCCTCTGGGACCGGCTGCGGCTGCGGCGGACCCTGAAAAAGCTGGACGCCCTGCTGGACGCCGCCATCCGGGGGGACTTCTCCGAGGACGCCTTCGACGAGACCCGCCTCTCCGCCCTGGAGACGAAGCTGGCCCATTACCTCTCCGCCTCGGCGGTGTCCACCCGGAACCTGCAAACGGAGAAGGACGCCATCAAGTCCCTGATCGCGGACATCTCCCACCAGACCAAGACCCCGGTGGCAAACCTTCTGCTCTACGCCCAGCTCCTTGAGGAGCAGGACCTCCCCCCAGAGGGCCGGGCCTGCGCCAAGGCGCTGGAGCGCCAGGCCGAAAAGCTCCGCTTTCTCATCGATGCGCTGGTCAAGACCTCCCGGCTGGAGGCGGGCATCCTGGTCCTGCACCCGAAGGCGGCGCCCGTCCAGGCCCTGCTGGACGGCGCGGCGGCCCAGACCGGGCCGAAAGCGGAGGAAAAGGGCGTTTTGCTCACCGTGGAGCCCACGGGGGAAACCGCCCTGTTCGACCCCAAATGGACGGCGGAGGCCCTGTATAACCTCCTGGACAACGCCGTGAAGTACACGCCCGCCGGAGGCTCCGTCTCCGTGCGCACCATTCCCTACAGCTTTTTCTGCCGCATCGATGTGAAGGATACCGGCCCCGGCATCCCCGAGGCGGAGCAGGCGAAGATCTTCCAGCGGTTCTACCGGGCCGAGGCGGCCCATGAGGCCGAGGGCGTGGGCATCGGCCTCTGCCTCGTCCGGCAGATCGCCGCCGGACAGGGCGGATACGTCAAGGTGTCCTCCGCGCCGGGAGCAGGCTCCACCTTCTCGCTGTTCCTGCCCCGCAAGTGAATCTTGCATAACCGTTAGATTTTGGAAAGAACGTGGAAAGAATGCCGTGCTATCGTCTGTATCGTGGAAACGCGATACAGACTTTTCCTTATGGAGGTACCAAACCATGATCGTTTTACAGACGAAAGACCTGCGCAAGACCTACGGCTCCGGCGAAACGGAGGTCCGCGCCCTGGACGGCGTGGACCTGTGCGTGGAAAAGGGCGAATTTGTCGCCGTGGTCGGCACGTCCGGCTCCGGCAAGTCCACCCTGCTGCACATGCTGGGCGGCCTGGACCGCCCCACCTCCGGCACAGTGGCCGTGGACGGGAAAGAACTCTCCGTCCTGAAGGACGAGGAGCTGACCATCTTCCGCCGCCGGAAGATCGGCTTTGTGTTCCAAAATTACAACCTGGTCCCCGTCCTGAACGTCTACGAAAACATCGTCCTCCCCATCCAGCTGGACGGCGCCCGCCCCGACGGGGACTACCTGGAGCGCATCATCGGCGTCCTGGGCCTGGAGAGCAAGCTCCAAAACCTGCCGGGCTGCCTCTCCGGCGGCCAGCAGCAGCGGGTGGCCATCGCCCGGGCCCTGGCGGCCAAGCCCGCCATCATCCTGGCCGACGAGCCCACGGGCAATCTGGACAGCCGGACCAGTCAGGACGTGCTGTCCCTGATGAAAGTAACGGGGCAGAGGTTTGCCCAGACCATGGTGATGATTACCCATAACGAGGAGATCGCCCAGCTGGCCGACCGCATCGTCCGCATCGAGGACGGCAGAATCGTGACGCGGTAAGGGGGAATTAACATGAAAGTCTCCAACCGCAAGTGTGTGCGTACCCTAGCTTGGAAGAGCCTTCGGGCGGCAAAGGCCCGCAACGTGGTAGCC
>JAEXWS010000129.1 GCA_023406225.1 Bacillota bacterium
TTCCTCATCGGCGCGGTGGGCACCATGGCCGGCGCGCTGCTGGGCTTCTTCCTGCTGCACAACCACATTCCCGAGCTGGCGGGCATCTCCGCCATGATGACCGGCTCTTACATCGGCGGCGGCGTGAACTTCGCGGCCATGGCGGGGCAGTTCAAGGTCTCTCAGGACATGATCGGCGCCACCACTGTCGCGGATAACCTGCTGATGGCCATTTATTTCTTCGCGCTGATCCTGTTCGCGGGTCTGCGGTTCTTCCGCTCCCACTATCAGCATCCCCACATCGACGAGGTGGAAAAAGACACCGCCGCCCGTGACGCGGCCCAGACCCAGGCCGCCGCGTTCTGGAGCCGCAAGGAGATCTCCCTGAAGGACATCGCCGTGAACCTGGCCTATGCCGTGGTGGTGGTGTTCGTCTCCCGGCTCATCGGCAGCTTCTTCGGCTCCATCATCCCCGACGAGGGGACCGTGGGCCACATCATGTACACCTTCTTCAGCAGCCAGTACGTGTGGATCACCACCATCTCCATGATCATCGCCACCTTCGGCGAGAAGCAGGTGGAGAAGATGAAAGGCTCCCAGGAGATCGGCACCTACCTCATCTATCTCTTCTTGTTCGTCATCGGCGTGCCCGCCTCCATTATGGAGATCATCACCAAGACCCCGCTGCTGTTCGCCTTCACCGGCATCATGGTGGTCGTGAACATGCTCTTCTGCTTCGTGGGCGGCAAGCTCATCCACGCGGACCTGGAGTCCATCATCATCGCCTCCAACGCCAATATCGGCGGTCCTCCCACGGCGGCCGGCATGGCCATCTCCCAGGGCTGGAGCAAGCTGGTTGGCCCCGGACTGCTGATGGGCGTTCTGGGCTACGTGATCGGCAACTACGCCGGCGTGATCATCGGCGCGTTCCTGGGCGCGTAACGGGGGCGTGTGATGACTTGTTTTGATGCACATTCGGATATCTGGACGGACGTGACGGACCGCCGCCTCCGGGGCGAGACCGGCGTGCTGCGCAAACACCATCTGGACCGTCTGCAAAAGGGAAAGGTCGAGGGCAGCATCTTCGTGATCTGGGTGGACCCGCCCTACACGGCCGATTACGCCGCCCGGACGGCGCAGATCATGGACTGCGCCCGGGCCGAGATGGCGGAGCTCTCCCGGGACGACGCTTTTTGCATCGTCCGCACCTATGACGAGATGATGGCGGCCAAGGCCGCGGGAAAGATCTATATCATCATCGGCGTGGAGGGCATGGCGGCCATTGGAGACGACCTTTCCGGCGTCGACCGCTACTATGACTTCGGCGCCCGCCACGGGATGCTGACCTGGAACGAGGAAAACGCCCTGGGCGCGGGCGCCAGCTCCGGCGTGTCCACCGGGCTGAAAGAGGCCGGGAAGCAGGCGGTCCGGAAGATGCAGGAAAAGGGGATGCTGGTGGACGTGTCCCACCTGAACGAGGCGGGCTTCTGGGATATCACGAAGCTCTCTACCCGTCCCATCATCGCCTCCCACTCCAACTGCAAGGCGCTGTGCGACGTGCCCCGGAACCTGACGGACGACCAGCTCCGGGCCATCCGGGACCTGGACGGCGTGGTGGGGCTGAATGCCTTCAAGGAATTTGTGGACCCCGATCCCGCGAAATGGACGGTGGAGGGCCTGGCCCGCCATGCCGCCCATATGATCGACGTCATGGGGATCGACCACGTGGGCTGCGGCTTCGATTTCTTTGAGTTCATCGACAGCTACGTGGCGGAGACCGTGTCCGACGCGGCGGACCCCGCGCTGGCGGGCATGAAGGACGCCTCCGAGATCCCGAACCTCTTCGCCTGCTTTGAGAAGATGGGCATGAGCAGGGAAGAGATGGAGAAGATCGCTTTCCGCAACTTCCAGTCCGTTTTTAAAAAGGCCGTGGGATGAACGTGCAAACCGCCTGCCACCAAACGGTGGCAGGCGGTTTTTCGCGCTCAGAAAAATTTGGGCGTCATGCCCCAGATGGACACGCACTCCTCCGCCCCGGCATTCAGGTACTTGTGGGGGATCGTGCTGGCGAAATAGTAGCTGTCGCCGGGCTTGAGCAGATACTCCCGCCCGTCCAGCAGCACCGTGAGCGCCCCGGAGAGCACGTAGCCGCACTCCTCGCCGTCGTGGGAGACGCAGTCCCGGCTGTAGACCTCGCCGGGCCGCAGGGTGATCTTCACCATGTCCAGCCTGCGCTCCGGCATGTCCGGCACCAGCAGCTCGTACCGCCTGGCGCCGTTGTTGGTGATGATGGTCTTATGGCTGCCGCCCCGCTGCAGGCCGAATTCCGGCGTCTCCGGCGAGGCGAAAAAATATCCGATATCCGTGTCCAGGGCTTTGCCGATGCGGTACAGGCTCACGGCGGAGGGCACCACCAGCTCCCGTTCGATCTGGCTGATCAGGCCGGTGCTGACGCCGCTTTTCTCCGCCAGAACGGCGATGCTCAGCCCCTTGTCCTTCCGCAGCCTGCGCAAGCGGCTGCCGATCTCCAACTCCTTCATAGACGTACCTACCTTTTTGTGTTTTCCTTCACGCTTATCATAAGTTGATTTTTACAAAAGGTCAAGCGGTATCCCGGATTCTTTACGCCCGGGCGGGGATAGGGAAAATAGAATTTGAATTATCAAGCAAACTATACTATAATGATGCCATTGTACTGCGACGACTGCGGGAGCGCTTTCCCGCGGGGAGGAGACGAAATCTTGGAAATGACCAGAACCAAGCTGGCGGAGGGCGTGTATCTCACGTACCTGCCGGCGCGAAAATTCAAAACCAGCCTGCTTTCCGCCCAGTTCGTGACCCCCATCCGGCAGGAGACGGCCTCCGCCTACGCGCTGATCCCGTCCATCCTGCGGCGGGGCACCGTGCGCTATCCCGACCTGGGGGCGCTGTCCGCCCGGCTGGACAGGCTGTACGGCGCGCGGATCGACTGCACCGTGCGGAAAAAGGGAGAGACCCAGTGCGTGGGCTTCGTGGCCAGCCTCATCGACGACAGCTTCGCCCCCGGCGGGGAGAAGCTGCTGGAGCCTGTGGCGGAGCTGCTGGGCGAGCTGGTCTGCGATCCCGTCACGCAGAACGGGCGGTTCGTGCCCGCCTATTTTGAAAGCGAGAAAACGAACCTCATCGACGCCATCCGCAGCATCATCAACGACAAGCGGGACTACGCGGACCTGCGGCTGCTGCAGGAGATGTGCGGCGGCGAGCCTTACGGCGTCAGCCGCCTGGGCGGCGAACAGAGCGCGGAAAAGCTCCAGCCCCGAAAGCTGTACGCCCAGTACGGCGAGCTGATCGCCTCCGCCCGGCTGGAGCTGTTTTACAGCGGCAGCGCCGGCCTAGAGCGGGTGCGCCAGGCGCTTTTGAGCGCCTTTGCGGCCCTGCCCCGGGAGAGCGTGCGGGAGCCCGCCCCCACGCCGCTCCACGTCCCGGCGGCGGAGGTCAAAACGGTGGTGGACGCGATGGACGTGACCCAGGGGAAGCTGGGCATGGGCTTTTCCTGCGGCAGCGAGGACGCCGCCGCCTTGCTGGTGGGCAATACGCTCTTCGGCGGCAGCAGCAATTCCAAGCTCTTTTTGAACGTGCGGGAAAAGCTCTCCCTGTGCTACTTCGCCTCCTCCGCCTACCACCGCCAGAAGGGGATCATCACCGTCTCCTCCGGCATCGAGTTCGACAAGTTCCAGCAGGCCTATGACGAGATCCTGGCCCAGCTTCAGGCCGTCCGGGAGGGGCGGCTGGAGGACTGGGAGCTGGAGGGCGCCAGGAGCGTCCTGCTGAACGCCTACGCCTCCATGGGGGATTCCCAGGGCAAGCTGGAGAATTTCTATCTGGGCCAGGCGGCCACCGGCCAGGAGGATACGCCGGAGACGCTGGCCCAGGCCGTGCGGGACGTGTCGGCGGAGCGGGTGTTCCGGGCCATGGAGACCGTGTCCCTGGACACGGTGTATTTCCTGAGAGGAAAGGAGGCCGCGGAATGAAGCAGACTTTTTTTGAGCGCATCGGGGAGAGCGTGTACCGGGAGACGCTGCCCAGCGGCCTGGAGATCTGCGTGGTCCCCAAGCCGGACCACGCCAAGCGCTACGCCTTTTTCGCCACCCGGTACGGCGGGATGGACACCCGCTTCCGCCTGGACGGGAAGTGGCTGGACACGCCGGCGGGCATCGCCCACTACCTGGAGCACAAGATGTTCGACACCAAGGAGGGCAACGCCCTCCAGGAGCTGGCGAAAAACGGGGCGGAGCCCAACGCCTTCACCTCCAACGCCATGACGGGGTATTATTTCGACTCCACGGAAAAATTTGAGGAAAACCTGGAGATATTGTTGTCCTTCGTGTCCATCCCCTATTTCACGGAGGAGAGCGTGGCCAAGGAGCAGGGCATCATCGGCCAGGAGATCCGCATGATCGAGGACAACCCCGACTGGCAGATCTACACCCGGATGATGCAGGCGCTTTACAGCCGCTCCACCGCCAGGACCGCCATCGCGGGCACGGTGGAGAGCATCTCCCACATCACGGCGGAGACGCTCTACGACTGCCACAAGGCGTTTTACACCCCCTCCAACATGATTTTGACCGTGGTGGGCGACGTGGACCCGGTCCACGTGGCGGACCTGGCCAAGCGCATCCTGCCCCGGGAGGGAGGACCCTCCATTCTCCGGGATTACGGGGAGGAGCCTGCGGCCGTGTGCGCGGCCGAGACGCGGATGGCCATGGAGGTCTCCACGCCCCAGTTTTTGACGGGCTTCAAGTGCCGTCCGGCGGAGGAAGGGGAGGATTACCTCCGCCTGAGCCTCCTGGGGGACATGGCCTGCGACATCCTGCTGGGAGATTCCAGCCCGCTGTATCTGCGGCTTTACGACCAGGGGCTTATCAACAGCAGCTTCGGCGGCGCGTTCGAGATGCTGCCCGGCGCGGCGTTTTTGTACGCCGGAGGCGACAGCCGGGACGCCCGGGCCGTCTCCGCCGCCATCCGGGAGGAGGCCGCCCGGCTGGCGGAGGAGGGCGTCGACGAGGCGTTCTACCAGCAGGTAAAGAAAGCGTCCTTCGGCGCGAACCTGCGGGGCCTGAACTCCTTTGAGAACATCGCCGTGACGCTGACCGAGGGCTATTTCCACGGCTACGATCCCCTCCGCTTCCCCCAGGTGTACGACGCGATCACCCGGGAGGACGTGGCGGATTTCCTGCGGGAGAATATCGTGGAGGACCGGGCGGTCCTCTCGGAGATCGTGCCCAAAGAAGCGTGAACCAGAGAGAGAAAGGAAGATACCTTTGACCAATTTGACAGCTTTGAAGGATATGCCCATCAGCTTCCCCGGCCTCTTCGGAGACTGGTCCTTTGATCCCGACCCCATCGCCATCCACATCGGCCACGGCGTCTACTGGTACGGGATCATCCTGGCCCTGGGCCTGCTGGCGGGACTGGTCTTGTGCATGAAGCAGTCCAAGCGCTTCGGCCTGACGGAGGACAACGTGCTGGATATGGTGCTCTGGGCCGTGCCCGCGTGCATCCTGGGGTCCCGCATCTATTACGTGGTCTTTTACCTGGACCTGTACCGCACCGCCGACGGCGGACTGGACTGGGGGCGGATCGTGGCCATCTGGGACGGCGGCCTTGCCATTTACGGCACGGTCATCGCCGGATTCCTGGTGGCATTCCTCTATACGCGGGCGAAAAAGCTCAGCCTCTGGGCCATGACGGATCTTTGCGTCATGGGACTGATGCTGGGCCAATGCATCGGCCGGTGGGCCAATTTCATTAACCGGGAGGCCTTCGGCGCGGAGACGACCCTGCCCTGGCGGATGCGCCTTTGGACCAGCGCGAGCCAGTATATCGAGGTCCACCCCACCTTTTTCTATGAGAGCCTGTGGAACCTGGTGGGCCTGCTGCTCATTTTGTTCATCGTCACCAAGGGCCGGCGGTTCGACGGGGAGAATACATGCTTTTACTTCCTGTGGTACGGTCTGGGCCGCGCCTGGGTGGAGGGCCTGCGGACGGACAGCCTCTACCTCTTTGACTGGACCTTCCTGGGGGAGCCCATCCGGGTGTCCCAGGCGCTGAGCGTGGTGATGATGCTTGTCGCCGCGGTGACGCTGTTTTATCAGATCAAGATCAAGCGCCGCTCGCCGGAGGACCTGCTGGTGAACCGGGCGGCCGCGTCGGCGGCCCTTGGGGCGGAGGCTGGTCAGGCGGAGCAGGCGGGACCGGCGCAGAACGCGGAGGATGCGGTGGACGCGGTGGACGCGGAGCTTCCCGCCCAAGAAGAAAGAGAAGAGGAGAAACGGGATGGCGATTCGGATTGACGGAAAGGCCCTGGCGGCCAAGGTGAAGGCCCGGGCGGCCGAGGGCGGGAAAGCGCTCGTCCGCAGGCCCGGTCTGGCGGTGATTTTGGTGGGGGAGGACCCCGCCTCCCGGGTCTATGTCACCGGGAAGGAAAAGGACTGCGCGGAGTGCGGCTTTTTAAGCTTTGAACATAAGCTCCCCGCCGGGACCAGCGAGGCGGAGCTGCTGGACCTCATCGGGCGGCTGAACGGCGACGGGGACGTGGACGGCATTTTGGTGCAGCTCCCCCTGCCGGGGCACATGGACGAGGAGAAGGTCCTCAACGCCATCCATCCGGACAAGGACGTGGACGCCTTCCACCCGGTGAACGTGGGGCGGCTGGTCATCGGCGCGCCGGTGTTCCTGCCCTGCACGCCCGCGGGCGTCATGGAGATGCTGCGGGCGTACGAGATCCCCGTCCGGGGGAAGCGGTGCGTGGTGCTGGGAAGGAGCAACATCGTGGGCAAGCCCATGGCCATGCTGCTGACCCAGGCGGACGGCACCGTGACCGTGTGCCACTCCCGCACGCCGGACATGGCGGAGGTCTGCCGGGAGGCGGACATCCTGGTGTCCGCCGTGGGCCGGGTGGGCCTGGTCACCGCCGATATGGTGAAGGAGGGGGCCGTGGTCATCGACGTGGCCATGAACCGGAACGCTGAGGGCAAGCTCTGCGGCGACGTGGAGTTTGCTTCGGTGGAGCCGAAAGCCTCTTACATCACGCCGGTCCCCGGCGGCGTGGGCCCCATGACCCGGGCCATGCTCATGCAGAATATCCTGACGGCCGCCCGGCGGCGCCAGGGAGCGGAGTGAAAAAGCGCCCCGGCGGATCATCCGCCGGGGCGCTTTGGCAGGCGCGGGGAAGGGCGCTCACCGGGACGCTTTCCCGTCCGCCGCCGGGGCGCGGCGGCGGTAGATGGGAACGCCGGCGGCAAGGGACAAAACCAGGCCGCCCGCCACGTCCAAAACGGTGTGCTGCTTGATGAAGAGGGTGGACGCGCAGATGAGCGCGGCCAGCAGAGCGGACCCGCGGCGCAGAAAGCGGCGGTCCTTCAGCGCCGGACTGCGCCGCACCGCCCAGGCGGCGCCCACGGCCCCCGCCACGTGGACGGAGGGAAAGACGTTGGTGTTTGTGTCCACGGCGTAGAGGGCGGCGGTCCAGCGGGTGAACAGGTTGTTCCGGGGCATGACCGCCGGACGCAGGTCCTGGCCGTTGGGCAGCAGAAACCAGACCAGCGCGCTGAGAAAAAAGGTAATCCCCAGAAAGGCCATGTACCGCCGGAAGCCCCGGGAGTCCCGGAAAAGAAGGGCCAGCCCCACCGCCAGCAGCATCGGATACCACAGGCAGTAAAAGACCACGAAGCCCTCCCAAAAGGGGATGAGGCCGTCTATGGGGAGCTGGGTGGGCCGGTAGTCCGCCGTCACCAGATGTTCCAGCAGCCAAAAGCACAGCAGGTAGGGCGGAAGCCACAGGGCGTATGGAAGGTCCCGCGCGGGGGCGCGGAGGGATTCTGGAATACGCAAGGTAAGACCCCTTTCCGGACAGCAAGCTCCGCTGGAATGGAGCGCGTGATCCATGAAAAATGAAAAGACCCGTGAAAGAGCGCCGCTGCCATGCAGCGGCGCTCTTTGTTACCGTTCCTCCCGGAAATAGGCCAGACCCAGGCTGGCGGGGGGCTGGTTCTCCCGCTTTTTGCGCAGGGAGATGAAGATCAGCACCGCGATGGTCACCAGATACGGCAGCATCTTGTAAAGCTCCATATCCTTGCGCCCAAGGCCCGGGATGACCAGATACACCCAGAACAGCAGGCCGAACAGGTAGGACCCCCAGATGGCGTTCACGGACCGCCAGGTGGCGAAGATGACCAGGGCTACCGCCAGCCAGCCCAGGGCCTCGATGGTGCCGTCGTTGGCCCAGGTGCCCTTGATGTAGTCCATGGTGTAATACAGGCCGCCCAGGCCCGAGATGCCCGCGCCCATGCAGGTAGCCAGGTATTTGTACCGGGTGACGTTGATGCCCGCCGCGTCCGCGGTGGCGGGGTTTTCGCCCACGGAGCGGAGATTCAGGCCCATGCGGGTGCGGCCCAGGAACAGGTGCATGGCCACCGCCGCAAAGATGGCGAGGTACACCATGAACCCATAGCTCAAAAGCAGAGAGCCCGCCACGCCCAGGTCCGCGCTGCCGGCGATGTTGGCCCGGTAGACGGAGCTGGTGGCGGCCACGGAGATCTGGCCCACGCCGCCGGCCATGGTGTTCAGCCCGCCGCCGAAGAAGTTGGCGATGCCGCCGCCGAAGATGGTCAGCGTCAATCCGGTGACGTTCTGGTTGGCCCGGAGGGTGATGGTCAGAAAGCTGTAGAGAAGGCCCCCCAGGGCCGCCGCCAGGAACGCCGCCAGAAAGCTCACCAGCAGGCAGACCAGCCGGTTGGGGTCGGGATTGTTGAACTCGTAGAAGAAGGAGGCCGCCAGGCCCGCGATGCCGCCCAGGTACATGATGCCCGGAACGCCCAGGTTCAAATTGCCGGATTTCTCCGTCAGGATCTCTCCGATGGCGCCGAACATGATGACCGTGCCGAAGCTCACGGCGGACTGGAGCAATTGGATGATCTGCGCGCTCGTCATTTCGCCTCCGCCTCCTTTCCGCCCCGCAGGATCACGCGGTAATTGATGAAGAACTCGCTGCCCAGGATGAAGAACAGGATGATGCCGGTGATGATGTTGGACGCGTAGTCGTTCAGGTTGAACTGGGACGCGATCTGGATGGCGCCCTTTTGGAGAAACACCAGCAGGAAGGAGATCAGGATCATCACAAAGGTATTGAACTGGGCCAGCCAGGCCACGATGATGGCCGTGAAGCCCCGCCCGCCGGCGGTGGAGGTGGAGATGGTGTGGCTGGCGCCGGACACGGCGATGAAGCCCGCCAGGCCGCAGATGGCGCCGGAGATGGCCATGGTGCGGATGGTGACCTTCTTCACGTTGATGCCGGCGTAACGGGCGGTGTTGATGGAGTCGCCTACCACCGTGATCTCATAGCCCTGCTTGGAGTATTTGAGGTAGAGGTACATCCCCACCGTCAGCGCCAGCACCAAAATCACGTTCAGGCCGTAGGCCTGGCCGCCCACCTCCGGGAACCAGCCGCCCTTCGTCTGGGAGTTGATGACGCCCACGGTGTTGGACCCGATGGGGTTTTCCCACAGGGCCACGCAGTAGCTGGTGATCTGGATGGCCACGTAGTTCATCATCAGGGTGAACAGCGTCTCGTTGGTGTTCCAGAACGCCTTGAACGTCGCGGGGATCACGCCCCACAGGCCGCCCGCCGCGATGCTCAAAACGGCCATCATGGTCAGCAGGACCGGGGTGGGCATGGTGTTGCCGTAGATGCGCATCAGGCCGGCGGTGATGATGCCGCCGATCAGGATCTGCCCCTCCGCGCCGATGTTCCAGAATTTCATTTTGAAGGCGGGCGCCAGGCCCACGCCGATGCACAGCAGCATCATGGAGTCCCGGATGGTGACCCAGCTTCTGCGGCTGGAGCCGAAGGCGCCGTTGAAAATGGCCTCGTACACCTTGACGGGGTCCAGCTTTGTGACGGCGAAGATGAAGATGCCGCTGACCACCAGGGACAACAGCACGGCCGCCAGGCGGATGGCGTAAGCCTTGGGGCGGGCGATGCCGTCCCGCTTGGCGATCCGCAGCAGGGGCTCTTTCCGGTGTGTCGCGCTGGTCATGCCTGGGCCACCTCCTTTTCAAAACGGGTCATCAGCAGTCCCACTTCCTCCTTGGTGGCGGACCGTGCGTCCACCACGCCGCTGACCTGTCCGCCGCAGAGGACCAGGATCCGGTCACACAGCTCCAGCAGCACGTCCAGGTCCTCGCCGGCGTAGATGACGGCCACGCCCTTCATTTTCTGCTCGGTCAGCAGATTGTAGATCGTGTAGGAGGTGTTGATGTCCAGGCCCCGGACGGCGTAGGCCGTCATGAGAACGGAGGGCTCCTGGGCGATCTCCCGGCCCACCAGGACCTTCTGGACGTTGCCGCCGGAGAGGCGGCGGACGGGGAAGCTGACGCTGGGGGTGACCACCTCAAGCTGCGTCATCACGTCCTCGGCCAGCTTTTTCGGGGCCTTGCGGTCCGCAAAGACGCCCCGTCCCTTTTTATAGCTGCGCAGCAGCATGTTGCCCGTCATGCCAAGGGAGCCCACAAGCCCCATGCCCAGCCGGTCCTCCGGCACAAAGGCCAGCGCCACGCCCGCCCGCTTGATCTGGAGGGGCGTTTTCCCCACCAGGTCCACCGGGTCCTTTCCGGCCTCCATAGGGGTATAGCGGATGGATGCGCCGGGGGAGAGGGGCTGGAGGCCCGCGATGGATTCCAGCAGCTCCTTCTGGCCGGACCCGGCGATGCCCGCGATGCCCAGGATCTCGCCGCCCATGGCGGTGAAGCTCACGTTGTCCACCCGCTTGACGCCCATGGCGTCGTAGACCGTCAGGCCCTTGACCTCCAGGCGGGGGGTGGGGTCCTTGGGCTGGGGGCGGTCGATGTTCAGGGACACCGCGCGGCCCACCATCATGTCCGTGAGCTGCTGGGGGTCGGTGTCGGCGGTGGGCACGTCCCCGATGTACCGGCCCTTGCGCAGCACCGCCACCCGGTCGGACACGTCCATGACCTCATGGAGCTTGTGGGTGATGATGACCAGGGCCTTGCCGTCGGCCTTCATGTTGCGCATGACGTCGAAGAGGCGGTCCGTCTCCTGGGGGGTGAGGACGGCGGTGGGTTCGTCCAGGATCAAAATGTCCGCGCCACGGTAGAGGACCTTCACGATCTCCACCGTCTGCTTTTCCGAAACGGACATATCGTATACTTTTTTGGAGGGATCGATGACGAAACCGTACTTTTCGCAGATCCCGCGGATCTTCGCGGAGGCGGCCTTCAGATCCAGCTTCCCCTCGTCCTCCAGGCCCAGAACGATGTTTTCCGCCGCGGTGAACACGTCCACCAGCTTGAAATGCTGGTGGATCATGCCGATGCCGCAGAGATAGGCGTCCCTGGGGGAGGCGATGGTGACGGGGGTCCCGTTGAGAAGGATCTCGCCCTCGTCGGGGAAGTAGATGCCCGCCAGCATGTTCATGAGGGTGGTCTTGCCGCTGCCGTTCTCGCCCAGAAGGGAGAGAATCTCGCCCCGGCGTATCTCCAGGTCGATGCTGTCGTTGGCGACCACCTTGCCGAAGCGTTTGGTGATGTGTCTTAATTCAATGGCATTGGAGTGCTCCAAACGAATCTTCCTTTCTTTTTGTGACGTTCGCCACACGGCCCGGATGTCCGGGCATGGGCCTCCGGAGGGAAAAGAAAAGGCAAAAGACCCCGGCGGCCCAGGCGCCGCGGTGGGGATAGTGGAAACAGGGGCTGCCGCGGAGGCAGCCCCTGTTGCTTTGGAGGGGGTTTAGTTGTTGTTCAGCTCGGTGATGCCGTCGATGCGCAGATCGAAATAGGGGGCGCTGCGGATCACGGACTCCTCGAAGGCGCCGTCCTTGATCACGTTCTCGGTGGGACCCTCAAAGACCACGCTGCCGGTGGCGAAGTCGATAATGGAGAGGTTCACGTCATAGCTCTCCACAGCCTTGCCGCCCACGGTGAACTTGCTGGTGTCGAACACCTTCAAGCTGCCGTCCTTGATGCCGCTCCAGGCGGCGTCAACGGCCTCCTGGGTGCCTTCGGCGCAGCTCTCGCCCAGGGGGGAGATCATGACCGCGTCATCCTTGATGCCGGTGGCGAAGTCCGCGGGGATCTCCTCGCCGGCGATGAACTTCTCCAGCGTGGCCTTATACAGCACGGACCAGTTGTTCTGGGCGGAGGTCAGGGCGGCGGTGGGGGCCACGGAGAGCATGTCGATGTTGTAGCCCACGGAGTAGGCCACGGTGCCCGCGTCCAGAGCGGCCTGGACGGCGGAGGGAGCGCCGGTGGAGTCGGCGTGCTGGCCGATGATGACGCAGCCGCGGGCCATCAGGGCATTGGCGGCCTCGCCCTCAGCCACGGGATCGTACCAGGAGTTGGTGTACTGGACTTCCATGTACGCCTCGGGCACGATGGACTGAAGACCCAGCAGGAACGCGGTGTAGCCGCAGACCACCTCGGCATAGGGGAACGCGCCCACGTAGCCCACATGGGCGTCCGTGACGGTGCCCGCGTCCAGCAGCTCCTTGAGCTTCATGCCGGCCACCACGCCGGAGACGTAGCGGGACTCATATGTATACGGGAAGATGTTCTTGAAGTTGCTGACGCCGGCCACGCCGGCCTGGTCGCCGGTGCAGGAGACGAAGGTCACGTCGGAATACTCCTGGGCGGCCTGCAGCATGTAGCTTTGATGGCCGTAGGAGTCGGAGAAGACGATGGTGCAGCCCTCTTCCGCCAGGTCCACGGCGGTATCGTAGCAGGTCTCGTCCTCAGGGATGTTGTACTTCATGACCACCTGAGAGGCCACGTCCACGCCAAGGGCCTCGCAGGCGGCGGTCAGGCCCTCGATGTGGGCGGCGTCGTAGCCGGAGTTGATGTCGTGAACGCAGATCAGGCCGATCTTCACGTCGGCGGCGGGATTCGCCTCGTCCTGGGCGGGCGTGTCGGCGGGGGGCGCGGCGTCGTCCGCGGGCTTATCGCCGCAGGCGGCCAGGCTCAGGGCCATCACCAGGGCGAGAAGCAGCGCAAGAAACTTCTTCATTCTGTGATCCTCCTTCAAAAATGGTTGGATATGGTGGGGCGGGGCGCGCAAGAGAATGCTCCGCCTACTGTCATCATACAAGGTTGACCTCAAAAATTCAACTGAATTTTTACATTTCCTGCGTCCTTGTGAAAGAATTTTTACAGCGCCGCCCCGCAAAATTTTGGCAATGCCCGCAAAAGCAACAAAAAAGGAGAGCGGAAAACCGCTCTCCTTCACGTGTTTGACAGGTCGACCTTTGTCCGGGGACCGCAGACAGGCTCACTGGGAAATGGAGGTGCCCGTCTTTCCCGCGATGCCGTCCTTGGCCTTTTCCAGCAGGGTGATGAGGGCTGTCCGTCCGGGCTTGGACTCGGCGAACTTCACCGCCGCCTGGACCTTGGGCAGCATGCTGCCGGGGGCGAACTGGCCCTCCGCCTCATACCGGCGGGCCTCCGCCGGGGTCAAGCGGTCCAGCCACTGCTGGTCCGGCCTGCCGAAGTTGACGGCCACCTTTTCCACCGCCGTCAGGATGATGAGGGCATCCGCGTCCAGGGACTCCGCCAGCAGCTCGGAGGCGAAGTCCTTGTCGATGACCGCGCCCGCGCCCTTGAGATGGTGGCCCTCGGTCTTGTAGACCGGGATGCCGCCGCCGCCGCAGGCCACCACGATCTGCCCCGCGTCCATCAGGGCGCGGACGGTGTCGATCTCGATGATGCTCTTGGGCAGGGGAGAGGCCACGCACCGCCGCCAGCCCCGGCCCGCGTCCTCCATGACGGCGTTGCCCCGGCGGCGCATCTCCTGGGCCTCGGCCTCGGTCATGAAAGCGCCGATGGGCTTGGAGGGATTCTGGAAAGCGGGGTCCTCCGGGTCCACCTCCACCTGGGTCAGGATGGTGGCCACGGGCTTTGCGAGCCCCCGGTCCAGCAGCTCTTCCCGCAGGGCGTTTTGGAGGTCGTAGCCGATGTAGCCCTGGCTCATGGCGGTGCAGACGGACATGGGGGCCATGGGGTGGCTGGGGTCCTCCCGGGAGAGGGTGGTCATGGCCACGTTGATCATCCCCACCTGGGGGCCGTTGCCGTGGGCCACCACCACCTGGTGTCCCTCCTCGATCAGATCCACGATGGCCCGGGCCGTGTGCTTCACGGCGGCCATCTGCTCGGGCAGGTTCTTGCCCAGGGCGTTGCCGCCCAGCGCGATGACGATGCGTTTACCCATGATGGAAACACCTCATAAAATATAGATTAAGAGCGTTGTGGCGGCAGCAGGGCTGCCGCCACAAGAAAAGGATTTCGAAACCGGCGGCGCCCGCAGGCGCGGAGAAGGGAGGAGGGAACCTCCGGTTCCCCCTGTTCCCCGCCCGCTGGGCGGGCGCGCCCCATCCCCGTCCCGCGCCCGCAGGCGCAGAGGAGGGAGGAGGGAACCTCCGGTTCCCCCCGTTCCCCGCCCGCAGGGCGGGCGCGTCCCATCCCCGTCCCGCGCCCGCAGGCGCGGAGGAGGGGGGCTAGGGGGAACCTTCGGTTCCCCCAGTTCTTTTGCCGGAGGCAAAAGAAGGAATTTCAATCATTTTCGGCAGGACATGCGCCTGCCGAAAATTCCCCGTCCCAGCCGCCTGGGGCGGCGTTCACCAGTCCGCAGACTGGTGGTGGGGGT
>JAEXWS010000145.1 GCA_023406225.1 Bacillota bacterium
TCCTGGGCCAGGGCGTACAGAAGGAACAGGGCGAAATACCCCGCCAGCGCCGCCACCGGGAACCGCAGGCGGCCCCACAGCTCCACCACGAACCCCGGCAGGCCGAAATGGGTCATGGCGTAGACCAGCAGCCGGTCGCTGACGGTCATCAGCGTCAGCGTCAGGGCGATGGTCAATATGAGCATCACCGTATAGAGCAGCGTCTTGAGCCGGTGGACCAACGCCCTCCGGGGCGGACCCAGGTGATAGGCCGTGCGGACGGAGCGCATCAGGGCGTTGGTGGCCCGCATGGGGAAATAAATGGAGAAAAACAGGCCGAACAGCAAAAGCTGCAGGCTGGAATTTTCCCCGACGTAGGTGAGATACACCTCCACGAAATCCACGATCTCGTCGGGCAAAATCTCCCCCAGCGCCAGCAGGATGCCCGCCACATCCAGGTGCAGCAGGCCCAGCAGAGCGCTGACGAAGATCAAAAACGGGAAGAGCATGAACAGCAGATAGAACGCCAGGGCGGCGCTCTGAATGCCCACGTTGTGCCGCAGGTACCGCTGGATCATCAGATACAGTCCCCGCAAAAGCCGGTTCCCCGGCAGATCCTCCAACCGCAGCTTTCCCATGACATCCCCCTCTCCCCTGTGCCGTATTGCTGATTATACCACATAGTATGCGCCGAAATCAAAGGGAGTCTGCGCCGTCACGTCCAGGTCTCCCACACCTCCGGGCGGTAGCCCACCGTGGCCTCCTTCCCGTTGCGGACGATGGGCGCGGCGAACAGCTCCGGATAGGCCAGCAGCTTTTCCTCCTGGGCGTCGGGCGTGATATAGGCCATGTACAGCGCCTCATAGGCCCGGCATTTCGTGTTCACCAGGGCCGCAAAGCCCACTTTCTGCTTGACGGACTGGTACTCCCGGGGGGATAATCCCTTTGAGGGCAGGTCGATATACTGGTATTTGATGCGGCGCTCCTTGAACCACCGCTCGGCTTTTTTGGAGTCGAAGGACTTGGACGTTCCGAATATCTGGATATTCATATGCCTGTTTCTCCTTGAATATGGAATGGAGGGGACCACGATGACGGAGGCCGTACAAAAGCTGAGGACCCTGGTGGACCAGTCCCGCAGCATCGTCTTTTTCGGCGGGGCCGGCGTGTCCACGGAGTCCGGCATCCCGGATTTCCGCAGCACGGACGGACTGTATCACCAGCAGTGGCGGTATCCGCCTGAGGTGATTTTAAGCCATAGCTTCTACGAAAGCAAGCCCGAGGAATTTTTCCGCTTCTACCGGGCCAAGCTCCTCGCCCCCGGCGCCAAGCCCAACGCCGCCCACCGCAAGCTGGCGGAGTGGGAACGGGCGGGCAAGCTCAAGGCCGTCGTCACCCAGAACATCGACGGACTGCACCAGGCCGCCGGCAGCAGGACCGTGCTGGAGCTTCACGGCAGCGTCCACCGGAACTACTGCGAGACGTGCGGCAAATTCCATAGCTTCGACTTCATGCTCCACAGCGAGGGCGTGCCCCGGTGCGCCTGCGGCGGCAGGGTAAAGCCGGACGTGGTGCTTTACGAGGAGGGGCTGGACCAGCGGACGCTGGACGCCGCCGTCCGCTTCATCTCCCAGGCGGATCTGCTGATCATCGGCGGCACCTCCCTGAACGTCTACCCCGCCGCCGGGCTCATCAACTACTACCGGGGCCGGGACCTGGTGCTGCTCAACAAATCCCCGGTGGCCCGGGACCTGGCCGCGGGCCTGGTCATCGCGGAGCCCATCGGGGAGACGCTGGCCCAGCTGTAAGGACCCGCCTTTTGAAAATCCGCGCCCGCCCGGGCCGAAACGGCGCCATTCCGTTCCGGAATGGCGCCGTTTTCATCAAACGCCGTCCCAAAATGCAGGATGTTTATTTTATTCATGCAAAATAACGGAAAAGTTTTTTGAATTTCAGCCAATTTACGGTTGAAAATGAAAGTCATCCGTGTTAATATTGCAAACAAGAATCACGGCCTGCCCGTTGCTGAAAGGAGCGCGCCCCGATATGATCTGGAAAGAAAACCGCGAGAACGCTTACTGCGAGATCACCCCCGCCATCATGGAACTCAAGGGCCAGTGGGAGAAAAAGAACTATATCGATCCCAAGCTGTACAAGGAGTACAACGTCAAGCGCGGGCTCCGGGACGAAGACGGCCGGGGCGTGCTGACCGGGCTGACCCGGGTGGCGGAGATCCAGTCCTACAACGTCACGGAGGGCGAGCACATCATCCCCACGGACGGCATGCTCTACTACCGGGGCATCGACTGCCGGGACATGGTCACCGGGTCCGAGGCCCGGGGCCGCTTCGCCTTTGAGGAGACGGCCTATCTGCTGCTCTTCGGAGAACTGCCCACCGCCGAGCAGCTTCAGGATTTCTGCGTGCAGCTGGCCGCCTACCGCACCCTGTCCACCAACTTCTTCCGGGTCGTGATCATGAAAGCGCCCCCCAAGGTGCTGATGAACACCATGCAGCGGGGGATCTTGACGCTGTTCTGCTATGACGACAAGCCCAACGACATCAGCCTGGAAAACGTGCTGCGCCAGTGTCTCCAGCTTTTGAGCAACATGCCGGTGCTTGCCATCTACGCCTATCAGGCCTACCGCTACAGCCAGGGAGAGAGCCTGTTCATCCACAATCCCCTGCCGGAGCTGAGCACGGCGGAGAATTTCCTGCGGATGCTGCGGGAGGACCGGAGCTACACGGAGCTGGAGGCCCGGACCCTGGACGTGGCGCTGGTGCTCCACGCGGACAACGGCGGCGGCAACAACTCCACCTTCACCAACCACGTGGTCACCTCCTCCGGCACGGACACCTATTCCGCCATCGCGGCGGCCATGTCCTCCCTGAAGGGGCCCCGCCACGGCGGCGCGAACAGCAAGGTCATGGAGATGATGGCGGACATCAAGACCCATGTGAAGGACTGGAACGACGAGGGCTGCGTGGCGGATTATCTGACGCGGATGCTGAACAAGGAGGCCTTCGACAAGAGCGGCCTCATCTACGGCCTGGGCCACGCGGTGTACACCAAGAGCGACCCCCGCTGCGAGGTCTTTCGGGACTATGTGCACCACCTGGCGGCGGAAAAGGGCCGGGAACAGGAGCTGGCGCTGTACGCCAACGTGGAAAAAACGGGCAAGGCCCTGCTGATGGAGCGCCAGGGCAAGAAGGCCCTGTCCACTAACATCGACTTTTACAGCGGCTTCGTCTACGAGATGCTGGGGCTGCCCCGTGAGCTGTACACCCCCCTGTTCGCCGTGGCCCGCATCTCCGGCTGGGGCGCTCACCGGATGGAGGAGCTGACCGCCGGCGGCAAGCTGATCCGCCCCCGGTACGAGTGCGTGGAAGAGCACCGCAGCTTCATCCCCATGGAGGACCGCTGAACCCTTCCCCTCCGGCCTCTGCGGCCGGAGGGGAGTTTTTTGGAAAAAGCGAAAAATATGGTTGACATTGGCCGCGGTTCTGGCTATAATAATCAAGCAGTCTTTTCCGGAAGAACATACAGTCTGCGGCTGTGCTGGAACTGGTAGACAGGCCAGCTTGAGGTGCTGGTGTCGATTCGACGTGTGGGTTCAAGTCCCGTCAGCCGCACCATCCGGATTCCGGAAACAGTCCGTCATATGCGCGAGTGGTGGAATTGGTAGACTCGCTGGCTTCAGGTGCCAGTGCTCGCAAGGGCGTGCGGGTTCGACTCCCGCCTCGCGCACCATCCTAAAAAATGGGTTCCGCCGTCGGCGGCGGGACCCATTTTCCGGGACGTTTCTTTTTGTGCATATCCCCCCGCAAAGCTGTTTCATACAATTTGATATCGGTACGCGCGAGTGGTGGAATTGGTAGACTCGCTGGCTTCAGGTGCCAGTGCTCGCAAGGGCGTGCGGGTTCGACTCCCGCCTCGCGCACCAAAAAGAAAGACACGACTTTGTCGTGTCTTTCTTTTTGGGTTTCGCGCCGCACAGCGGCGCGCCGCCCCGCTGTGCGGGACCCTGGGTCCCTTCATATCGTTTTGCCCAGTTGCGGCAGCTCAGAAAGGCTCTTTTGGCACAAATCCGCCCGTTCAGGAGCGCGGGGGGGGATAGAGCAGATCGGTCAGCGAGTCCAGGAAAAAGTTCCGGTCGGTGACGTTCAGGAAAAAGTCCGCCAGTGGCGGATTGTCCGTCACCAGGCCGTCGGCGCCCATCCGGATGATCTTCAGCATGCTCCCATCCGAGTTGGCGGTCCAGGCGTAAACCTTTTTCCCTTCGGCGTGGAGCCGCGTCACCAATTCGGCGGACAAAAAGCCGGTCTCCACGCTGTAGCTGTCCACATAGGGGAGGTCGTAGCGGTCGGAAAACGCCATGATGGTGATATAGACGGTTCCGATTTGGGGCGCCAGCTCCTTGCTCTTTCGGAGCAGTCCGGGGTCCATGGAGGCGATGAGACACTGCTTCTCCATCCCGGCGGCTTTGATCCGCGCCACCGTCTGCGCCACCAGGCCGGTCTCGTGTCCGGTGGCCTTCAGCTCGATCATCAATTGGATGCGGTCCTTGGCCGCCGCCAGCATCTCGTCCAGAGTGGGGATCTTCTCCCCCGCAAATTCGGCGGAGAAATGGGACCCGGCGTCCAGCGTGCGCACCGTGGCGGAATCGGTCTCCCAAACTTTTTGGTCAAGTCCGGCTACCCGCCGGAAGTCCGCGTCATGCAGGACGATCAGCTCGCCGTCCCGGGTCTGCTGCACGTCGATCTCAGCCATGCCCACGCCCTCCCGGATGGACCACTCCAGCGCGGCCAGGGTGTTTTCCGGGGCGAAGGCGGCGCCCGCCCGGTGGGACACCACCACCGTTCCGGCCTGGGGCGCGGCGTACGGGACCCCGCCAAGCTCCGTCTCGCTGAAAAAAGCCAGCAGGACCAGCGCGGCGGCAACGGAGAGGACGCCGGACAGGACGGCCCGAAACGAAGACGCGGCGGGCGCAGGCTCCGGCCGGACGTCGCCGCGGTAGTGGTGGTACAGGGTCAGGACCGCGGAAAACAGCGATACAGGGCCCAGAATGCCCAGCAGCACGCCGCCCATGGCGCTCCATTTGAGGTAAAGGAACGCAAACAGCGCCCTGCCGCCGTCCGGCGCGAAGGCCAGCTTGCTCCGGCCCCAGAGCAGCAGGATCATGCAGGCCGTCAGCAGGAGCGCGGTCAGGAGAAAGGCCAGCACGCAGGCCAGAAGGGCGAGGGCCGTTTTGAGCTTCCTGCCCTTCAAAAGCCCCGCGCTCTCCCGCAGCGCGCCGCGATAG
>JAEXWS010000147.1 GCA_023406225.1 Bacillota bacterium
CCACATGGGAGACGCGGTATACCGCAACTGGCTGGACGGCCGGGAGATCGGCTTCCAGGATTTCTACGCCCGCATCCGTTCCGGCGAGACCGCCACCACCTCCGCCGTCAGCGTGGGCACCTTTGAATCGGCGATGCGGGGCATCCTGGAGGACGGCAAGGACGTTTTGTGCATCAGCTTCTCCTCCGCCCTCTCCACCACCTTCCAGTCCGCCGCCATCGCCGCCGCGGACCTTCACGGGGAGTTCCCGGACGCGAAGATCTACACCGTGGATTCCCTGTGCGCCTCTTTGGGCCAGGGGCTTTTGCTGTACCTCTGCGCCCAGGAGAAGGCAAAGGGCCGCTCCATCGGGGACGTGCGGGCCTTTGCGGAGGCCACCAAGGGCAATCTCTGCCACTGGTTCACCGTGGACGATCTGAACCACCTGAAGCGGGGCGGGCGCATCAGCGCCGCCACGGCGCTGTTCGGCACCATGCTCTCCATCAAGCCCGTCATGCACGTGGACGACGGCGGCCATCTGGTGCCCGTCAGCAAGGCCCGGGGGCGCAAGACCTCCCTGATGGCCCTGGTGGACCAAATGGAGGCCACGGCCCTGGACCCGGCCCACGGCCCCGTCTTTATCAGCCACGGCGACTGCGAGGGCGACGCTTTGACCGTGGCGGGGGAGATCACCCGCCGGTTCGGCAACCGGGACATCCATTTGAACTACGTGGGGCCGGTCATCGGCAACCACTCCGGCCCCGGCACGGTGGCCCTCTTCTTCCTGGGAAGCAAGCGCTGAAGCGTCCACGGGGGACTTTCGTCCCCCGTGGCATCATTTTGCTGTGAGGTTTTTTTATGAAGTGGCTGGAACTGCATATCGACACCACCCACGCCGGACTGGAGACCGTGGAGGCGCTGCTCTCCTCCCTGGGCATCGACGGCGTGGTGATCGACGACGAGACGGAATTTCGGGAGTTTCTGGAGAACAACCGCCAGTATTGGGACTATGTGGACGAGGACCTGGAGCGGAACATGGCGGGCAGGTCCCGCATCACCTTTTACCTGGAGGCGGATGAGGCGGGCTTCGCCAGGATGGGAGAGGTGCGCATCGCCCTGTCCCAGCTCAAGCACACCCAGAGCGGCTGCGGCACCCTGCTGATGACCATGGAGGACCTGGAGGAGGCCGACTGGGAGAACAACTGGAAGCAGTACTACAAGCCCATGGAGATCGGGCGGCGGCTGGTGGTGGTGCCCCGGTGGGAGCAGACGGACCCCAGGGGCCGGGTCCCCCTCATCCTGGACCCGGGGCTGACCTTCGGCACCGGGAGCCACGCCACCACCCGGCTGTGCCTTCAGGCGCTGGACGAGCGCATCCGGGGCGGCGAGCGGGTGTTGGACCTGGGCTGCGGCAGCGGCATTTTGTCCATCGCGGCCCTGCGCCTGGGCGCGGCCAGCGCCTTCGCCTGCGACATCGACGACAAGTGTCTGGGCGTGGCCTATGAAAACGCCGCGCTGAACGGCATCGGCCCGGAGACCTACACCGTCCGGGCGGGCGACATCCTGACGGACGAGGCCCTGCGCCGGGAGATCGGCGGCGGATACGACCTGGTGCTGGCCAACATCGTGGCGGACGTGATCATCGGCCTGGGCCCCGCCGTGAAGGGCCTCTTGGCGGAAACGGGCGTGTTCGTCTGCTCCGGCGTCATCGACGACCGGGCGGAGGAGGTGGCCGCCGCCCTGCGCGCCTGCGGGCTGGAGATCCTGGAGACCCGGGACGCCGAGGGCTGGTTCTCCTTCGTCTGCCGCTGACCCCGCTCCATTCAGAAACGAGGAATTTTCTTTGAGATATCTGCAACGGGCCGACGAATTCGTCGGCAGGCACCTGGCCGGAGCAGTGCTGGCGTGCGTGGTTTTGGGCGTTTGCTTTCCCGTGTTTTTCGACCCGCTGAACCGCGTCACCGTGCCTCTGTTCGCCTTCATGACCTTTTCCAGCAGCCTGGGCGGCGGCTTTCGGGAGCTGCGGGACGCGGTGCGCCGCCCCCTGCCCGCCCTGGTGACGCTGGCGCTGCTGCACGTGGCGATGCCCCTGATCTCCCTGGGCCTGGGGATGCTTTTATTTCCGGACGCCCCCCTGTTCACCACGGGGCTGGTGCTGGAGTACGCGGTGCCCACGGGGGTCGCCACCTTGATGTGGGTGAGCATGAACCGGGGCGACGCGCCGCTCTGCCTGTCCCTGGTGCTGCTGGACACGCTGTGCGCCCCCCTGGTGGTGCCTCTGACCATGCGCCTTTTGATGGGGACCGTGGTGGAGATGGACACCCTGGGCATGGTGCGGGACCTGATGGTGATGGTGGCCGTCCCCGCCGTGGCGGCCATGGCCCTCTACCAGGCCACCGGCGGGCGGGTGGCGCGGACGTGGAAGCCGCGGCTCTCCCCCTTTTCCAAGCTGGCGCTGCTGCTCATCATCCTGGCCAACGCCACCGGCTGCGCCCCCTTCCTGCGGGACCTCACCCCGACGCTGGCGCTGGTGATGCTCGCGGTGTTCGTCCTGTGCCTGCTGGGCTTCTTTCTGGGCTACTGGGCCGGCCGGCTTTTGAAGCTGGACTTTCCCACCGTCCAGACCATGTCCATCAACAGCGGCATGCGCAACATCAGCGCCGGGGCGGTGCTGGCGCAGCAGTATTTCCCCGGGGACGTGCTGTTTCCCGTGGCCTTCTCCCCCATCTTCCTCCAGATCACCACGTCCTTCATCGTCAAGCTCCTGCGCGCCACCAAGCCCGGACGGGCGGACCAGGCCGCCTACGAGCGGGCGGACCCTCCAGCAAATTAGCGCCGTTCGGCGGCCACGGAACACCGTGGCCGCCGTTTTTTGCCCCCTCCCGGCCCCTTCGACGCTTTCCCCCTTCCTTTTCTTGCCGCAGACTGTAAAATGGTGGAAAACGAAAGGGAGGCGGTACCCATGGAGACGGCGGACGGACGGAAGGTGTTGGACCTGCCCATCGACGCCATCCGCCCAAACCCCTGCCAGCCCCGGCGGGCCTTCGAGCCGGAGGCGCTGGCGGCCCTGGCGGACTCCGTGGCCCGCCACGGCATCCTTCAGCCCCTGACCGTGCGGCGGACGGGGACGGGCTGGGAGCTGGTGGCGGGGGAACGGCGGCTGCGGGCGGCCCGGCTGGCGGGCTTCAAGACGGCGCCCTGCCTGGAGCTGGCGGCGGACGGCGCGGACTCCGCCCTGCTGGCCCTGGTGGAAAATCTGCAGCGCCAGGACCTGCATTATCTGGAGGAGGCGGCGGCCATCGCCGCTTATCTCCGCCAGACGGGGGCCAGCCAGGAGGAGGCGGCCCGGCGGCTGGGCCGGTCGGCCTCCGCCGTGGCCAACAAGCTGCGGCTGCTGCGGCTGGGCCCGGAGTGCCGGGAGGTGCTGGTGGCGGAGGGCCTCACCGAGCGGCACGCCCGGTGCCTCCTCCGGCTGGAGGACGAGGGGGAGCGGCTGGCGGCGGCGCGGCACATGGCCCGGCGGGGCCTGACGGTGGCCCAGGCGGAGCAGTACGTGGAGCGGCGGCTTTCGCTGCTCCAGTCCACGCCCCCGGCGGGGCGGCGGACCTTCATCCTCAAGGACGTGCGGCTGTTCCTCAACAGCGTGGACCGGGGGCTGCGGATGATCCGGGACGCGGGCGTGGACGCGAGGACGGAGCGGGCGGAGACGGAGGAGGATATCGTCCTCACCATCCGCATCCCCAAGCGGCGCGCCGCGCAAAAAGACGCTGAAGGGGCTGTTGTTACGGGATTGTAATCTCTTTTTCAGGACAGGTGTGCTAAAATAAGCCTTGGCATGCATAGGCTGTTGCCAGCAGCCTGTCCGATACTACAGTAACAACAGGAGGGCTTCATGGAAGAGGCGAACGAAGCCGTCGTACAGACGAAAACAGGGAAAAAAGCGCTGGTCATCGTACTATGCGCCGCGGGCGTGCTGCTGGCGGCGTATCTGGGGCTGTGCGCATACGCCGCCAGCCTGACGACCATTTTTCCGGGCGTCTCCGTCTATGACAGGGCGGTGGGCGGCATGACCCCGGCCCAGGCGGAGGCCTGTCTGGGCGAGAGCGGGGACCTTGCGCCCGGCACGCCCATCAACAGCCTTTTCATCGTCTCCCCCGAGACGGGGGAGCTGGTCCACAGCGAGGCCGCCGTCTCCGGCCTGACCTTCGCGGACCTCGGCGGCGTTCGCATCGACGCGGCCGCCTCCGCCCGAAAGGCCTACGACCACTGCCACGGCGCGGGCTTTTTTCAAGGCGGCTGGCGGTTTTTGCGGGGCCTTTTCGGCGTGACGCTGCCTCCGGTGTTGACCGCGCCCCGCCTTTCGGAGGAGGCCCCCGCCCTGGCGGAGCGGATCTCCCTGCCCCCGGTGGACGCGGCCTATGAGCTGGATGAGCGCGGGCTTTCCGTCACCGTCTCCAAAGACGGGTTCTCCGTCGCCGCCGCCGACCTGGAATCCGCCGTGGAGTCCGCCCTGGCGGCGTACGCCTACGCATCCATCGACTGCCCCGGCGCCTTCCTCCCCGCCAAGACCCTCACCGCCCGGGAGATCCACGACGAGGCGGCCGGCGAGATGAAAAACGCCGGGTACGACCCGGAGACCGATTCCATCACCCCCGAGCGGACGGGGGCGGAGTTCGACGTATCCGCCGCCCAGGCGGTCCTGGACGCCGCCGCCCCCGGCGAGACGGTCCTCGTCCCCGCCGAGGTCCGGTTCCCGGCCGTCACCGCCGAGGTCCTCAAGGACGTTCTCTTCCGGGACGTTCTGGGCGAGTGCCGCACCCACGTCTCCGGCACCGCCGCCCGCATCTCCAACGTGAAGCTGGCCTCCGCCGCCTTCAACGGCACGGTGCTCAACGCCGGGGACGTGTTCTCCTACAACGCCGCCACCGGCGAGCGCACGGTGGCCAAGGGCTATCAGGCCGCCCCCGCCTATGTGAAGGGCGAGACGGTGGACGAGGTCGGCGGCGGCGTGTGCCAGCCCTCCTCCACCCTGTACCTGGCCTGCCTGCGGGCCAATCTGGAGATCACGGAGCGCTACGCCCACCGCTACGTCCCCGCCTACATCACCCCCGGCATGGACGCCACCGTTTCCTGGGGCGGGCCGGACTACAAGTTTACAAACGACACCGATTATCCCATCAAGCTGGTCGCCGTCTACGCCAAGGGGTATCTGACCGTCCAGATCCTGGGCACCAAGACCGACGGCGTCACGGTGAAGATGACCAACGAGCAGCTCTCCACCACGCCCTTTGAGACGGTGTATGAGGACGACCCCACCCTGGCCCCCGGCACGGAGACGGTCAAGACCACCCCATACACCGGGTACAAGTATAAGACCTACCGGAACCTGTACGACGGGGACGGCAACCTGATCTCCAGCACCTACGAGGCCACCAGCGACTACAAGGCGCGCAACAAGGTCATCCTCAAGGGGCCCGCTGCGGCCCCCGCCGTGCCCGCGGAGGGTCCGGCGGACATTCCGGCGCAGACGCCGGAGGTCCCGGAGGAGCCCGCTTTGCCGGAGACGCCTCCTGTCCAGACGCCGGAGGAGCCCGTATTCACGGAGCAAGAACCCATGCCGGAGGAATAAGAAAACGCCCCGAACCGTGGTTCGGGGCGTTTTTTTCACTGGGGCAGGTACATTTCGCCGGGGAGCTGCCGGAAGCCGAAGGCCTCGTACAGCGGGCGGCCCATGTCCGTCGCCTCCAGCGTGATCCAGTCGGCGCCCCGGGCCCGGGCCTCCGCCACCAGAAGCTCCAGCGTCCGCCGGGCGATCCCCCGGCGGCGGTAGTCCGGATGGGTGTACATGTTCATGATATAGGCCCTGCGGCCCGTGGGCTTGTGATAGGTGGGCATGACCTGAAAAAAGCTGACGCCCCCCGCGCCCGCCACCGCGCCGCCGTCCAGGACCAGATAGGCCGTATGGCTCCCGTCCGCCAGGGCGCGGCGGTAATACGCCCGGGCCGTTTCGGTTTGGGCGGACAGGTCCATGTCCGCCGGCAGGCGGTTGGCCGCCCGCAGCACCTCCGCCCGGGTCCGGGCCAGCAGCTCCAGGTCCTCCAGGGTCCCCCTGCGCCAAATCAGCTCCATCTCCGCCCCTCCATCTTTTTTCCAAAAGTTTATCATGGCGGAATGGGAAACGCAAGCCGCTTTGCTCCATATACTACGCCTGTGCGGTCCTTTTTTGAACGCCCGGTACGGAGAGGAGGCGGCCTATGGAAAAACGGCCCTGGCTGCGCCAGGCGCTGCCGGCGGCGGTGCTGGCGCTGGGGGCGGCGGCGCTGTGGCCCTTCCGGCATCTGCTGACAGCGGAGGCCGTCTCCCGCTTTTCCCCCAGGCAGGCGTGGCTGGCGGCGGCGTTTTTGCTGGCGCTTTACGCCGTGAAAAGCCTCTCGGTGTGCTTTCCCATGTCGGCGCTGACGGCGGCGGGCGGGCTGCTGTTCCCCTATCCCGCCGCCCTGGCGGTGAATCTGGCGGGGACAGCCGTGGCCCAGTCCCTTCCCTTTTTGATGGGACGGCGGAGCCGGGACGGGCTGGAGGCTCTTCTTGAAAAGCATCCGAGGCTGGCCGCCGCCCTGGCGGACGGGCGGAGGGACGAGGGGCTGCTGGTGTTCCTTCTGCGGCTGGCGGGAGCGCCGCCGGGGGACCTGGTGAGCCTGTCCCTGGGGGCGGCGGGGATCCCCTTTTCCCACTACCTTCCGCCGGGACTGCTGGGCGCGGCGCCCCGGGTGGCGGCCGCCACCCTTTTGGGCGCGTCCTTGTGGGACCCCTGGAGCGGGCCCTTTTGGGCGGCGGTGGGGCTGAACGCGGCGGTGACGGTGTGTTCCCTGGCCATCTGGCGCATCCGCCGGCGGTAAAGGCCGGTCCCGGGGGGAAGGGGGAGTCGCCCGCAGCCGCGAAACGGGCGGCGTTCCCCCGCCAAAGCCGCAAAAAGCGCCGCCGTGAAAACGGCGGCGCTGAGGCTGTCGAAAAAGTGCCTTCGGCACTTTTTCGAACAAGCCGCGGCCCGTCGCGCGCACTCGCTGTCCGCTATGGGCGGACAGTTCGCACACTTACGGACCGAGATGTATTTTCTCCGACGCACATGTCGTCGGAGAAAATGGATTTCATTTTCTTCGTGCCTCCGGGCGCGAACTCTGCGAGGCTTTTTCGACAAGCTGAAGCGCCGCCGTGAAAACGGCGACGCTTTTTTCTCTTTTTCCCGCGCCCTCACCGGCGCTCCCGCTTCAAACGGCGGATGTCCTCTCCGAAGAAGGGGAGGATCTGGTATTCGCCCTCGATGCGGGAGGCGATCTGGGGCGAGTACCGCCGCCCGATGTCCGCCGCCTTCAGGTTCGTGTTCAAAATGGTGGCCCGCCGCTCGGCCAGCCGCCCGTTGACGATCTGGTACAGGGCGCTCTGGACGAAGGCCGTGGTCATCTCCGTGCCCAGATCGTCCAGGATCAGCAGATCGCAGGTGAGGACCCGGTTCACGTCCGCGGCGGCCTCCTCCTCCCGGCTGAACTTTTGGGCCTCGAAGCGGTCAAAGACGTGGGCGGCCGTATCGTACACCACGGACCAGCCGTCCCCGCTGATCTCCCGGGCCATGGCGGCGGAGAGGAAGGTTTTTCCCAGCCCCGGGTCCCCGGTGAGAAGGAGGCTGCCGCTCTCCGGGCCGAACTCCTCCGCATAGCGCCTGCACTGGCGGTACACCCACTCCATATTCTCCCGGGGGGAGATGCCCAGGGCGGGCATGGGCTCCTCGGCGTACCACTCCAGGGAAAAGGAGTCGAAGCTCTGGCCCGCCAGGTCCAGCATCCGGCTTAGCTCCTTTTGCTGCTCCCGGGCGTAATACCGCCGCAGGCACCGGCACACCTGGCCGCCCCGGTAGCCCGTGTCGCCGCAGAGGGGGCAGGCGGGCTTTTCCTCCAGGCAGTCATCCGGCAGCCCCAGCTTTTCAAGCAGCCTCCGCTTCTCCTCCTGCAATGCGAGGTTCTCGTCCCGCAGGACCTCCACCGCGGGCCGGGGGTCCGTGCCCCGGCGCAGGGCCGAGGCGATGATGCGGCTCATGGTGGCCTTCAGCTCGCCGTCGATCTGGCGCAGCCGGGGCTGGCGGCGGAACACCGTCTCCCGCCGCTCCTGAAATCGGGTCTCCCGCTCCCGCTTGTCCTCCTCGAACCGCTGGAGGGCGCGGCGCATGATCCGTCCATCGTAGGCCATTTCCTTACACTCCCTTGCCGCGCTGCTCGATGTACTTCTTCATCCAGGCCACGTCCTCGGTCCGTTTTCCGGCGGGGGCGGCCTGGGCGCGGGCGGCGGCCGAACGGTCCCCCCGCTCGATCTCCTCCGCCGTGTGGAGGCCCGCTTCGTGCCAGCGCTTCAAAATGCCGTTGAGGTAAGCCCACTTCAGCTCGTGGCACTTGAGCACCGTCTTGTCGTAGGCCAGGGCCACCGCCTCCGGGGCGAAGCCCATCTCCTGCCAGGCCGTCAGGTACTTCTCCTCCGAGGGAGCCGGGGCCCGGTCCCCCAGCTGGAGGGCCCGCATATAGGCGGGCAGCGCCCCCTGGCGCTGGGCGTAGGTCTTTAAGTAGTCCGCGGCGGCGGCCTGGGTGTCGATCCCCATCCGGGCCCAGGCGTAGCCCTCCTTCTCGATCTGCTTCATTCCCGGGCGGCGGCCCTCGCCGTACCGGCGGCGGACCCGCTCCACGCAGTGGCACACCAGCAGATAGATCACGTCCGAGGGAAGGCCCAGATAGTCGCTGAGCCCCAGAAGACAGGCCACGTCCGGCGTGGTCAGCCGCTTGCCCAGCTTCCGCTCCACCTCGGACGTGAGGTTGCGGAACTCCGCGCTGCCCTCCAGCCGCTCCGCCACGTCGGCGCGCTGGTAGGCGGGCTTTTCCTCCGCGGGGGCGGGGGGCAGGCTCTCCGCCGCCGGGGCGATGAGCCCCAGATCCCGGAGGGTCCCCTCCGCCGCCTCGATGCGGGGGCGGTCCCACCGCAGCTCCCCCGCCAGGGACCGGGGCTGGACGCCGCCGTGACGCCGCAGGAGGGCGATGTACAGCAGCGCCGCGTCCCCGTCGCCCCGTTCCAGCAGCCGCCGGACCGCCCGGGCGGTGAGCAGGACGCTCTCCTCCCCGGTCTGGACCAAAACACTGGCCATACGCTTCCCCTCCTTCCCGTTTTTGTCCCTCTATTCTACACGAATTTTGGGCCGAGGACAAGGGGCGGAAGAAAAAACCCGGGAGCTCCGGGAATCGTGAACTTTTTTTAACATTTTTCAAATCCGCCGCTTTTCTTCTGGCGCGGACCGCCGCCCTATGGTATACTGTAGGCTTAGATAATGGGTGGATTTTACCCAGGCGCCCGGAAAGAGGAGGATGTTTTATGGCTAACCGCGTGGTCGTCAATATCTGCGGAGAGGATTATACCTTCGTGGCGGAGGAGTCCGCCGCCTACATGCAGCGGGTGGGGTCCTACGTCAGCGAGAAGATGGAAGAGGTGCTGAGCAGCTCCAAGGTGGGCCGCACGGACGCCGCCGTTCTCACCGCCGCCAACATCGCCGATGAGCTGTTCAAGGCTCAGACCGCCGCCGAGCAGCTCCGCGGGCAGATCAAGGGCTATCTGGACGAGGCCGGGAAGGCCCAGAGCGAGGTGAGCGAGCTGAAGCGGGAGGTGTTCCGCCTTCAGCAGCGGCTGGAGAACCGGGGCGGCGGACGCGGATGAAGCCCGAGCTGCTCGCCCCCGCCGGGTCCCCGGAGGCGCTGCGGGCCGCCGTTCAAAACGGGGCGGACGCGGTGTATCTGGGCTGGGGGGCGTTCAACGCCCGCCAAGGGGCCAAAAATTTCTCGGACGAGGAGTTTTCCGCCGCGCTGGTCTACTGCCACGAGCGGGGCGTGCGGGTCTTTTTGACCCTGAATACCCTGGTGGCGGACCGGGAGCTGCCCCGGGCCATGGAGACGGCCAGAGCCGCCTGCCGCCTGGGCGTGGACGCGGTGCTGGTCCAGGACTGGGGCCTGTTCGACCTGCTGCGCCGCGCCCTGCCGGACCTGCCCCTCCACGCCAGCACCCAGATGAGCGTGTTTACCTCCGGCGGGGCCTGCGAGCTGGCCGCCGACGGGTGCCGGCGGGTGGTCATCGCCCGGGAGTGCTCCGGGGAGGACACCGCCGCCATCTGCCAAAACTGTCCGGCGGAGGTGGAGGTCTTTGTCCACGGGGCGCTGTGCATGTGCTATTCCGGCCAGTGCGCCATGAGCGCCGTGGTGGGAGGGCGGTCCGGCAACCGGGGCCGCTGCGCCCAGCCCTGCCGCCTGCCCTATGGGGTGAACGCCCCGGCGAAGGACGCCTATCCCCTGAGCTTAAAGGACAACTGCCTGGCCGGCGAGCTGGCGGCCATGGCCGATATGGGCGTGGCCTGCCTGAAATTGGAGGGCCGGATGAAGCGGCCGGAGTACGTGGCCGTGGTCACCGACATCTACGCCCGCCTTCTGGCGGAGGGGCGCGGCCCCACCGCCGCCGAGAGGGAGGCCCTGGAGCAGGCCTTTTCCCGCTCCGGCTTCACCGACTGGTACTGGCGGGGCCGGCACGGAGCCGGCATGTTCGGCGTCCGGCCTGAAAACGCCCGAGAACCCAAGGAGCTGTTCGCGGCGGCCAAGGCCGCCTACGAGCGGGACGGGCTGCGGACGGTCCCCGTCCGCTTTGCCTGCACGGTGCGCGCCGGCGCGCCCTGTTCCCTCACCGCCGACGACGGGACCCGCGCCGTCACCGTGTGCGGCCCCGTGCCGGAGGCCGCCCGGACCCGCCCCCTGACGGCGGCGGACCTGGCGGAGCGCCTGGGAAAGACCGGCGGCACCGCCTACCGCTGCGTGGACGCGGCGGTGGAGGTGGACGAGGGGCTGTCCCTCCCCGCCAGCGCGGTGAACGCCCTCCGGCGGGACGCGCTGGCCGCCCTGACCGCCGCCCGCACCGCCGTTCCGGCCCGGCGGGAGCTGGAGGTCCCCGCCCTGCCCGCAATCGATTGCGCACAGGATGCGCCCCAGCTCACCGTGTCCGTGGTCAACGCGGCCCAGCTCACCGGCGGACTGCTGGACTGCCGTCCCGCCCGGGTCTACGTCCCTCTGGAGCTGTTCGCCGGCTTCTCCGCCCTCCCCGCCGGGGACACGGAGTGGTGCGCCGTTCTGCCCCGCGTCTGGCGGGACCGGGACGAGGGGGAGCTGCGCCGCCTGCTGGACGCCGCCCGGGCCATGGGGGCCGCCGGGGCCCTTCTGGGCAACATCGGCTGCCTCCCCCTGGCGCGGGATGCGGGCCTGGCCCTTTACGGCGACTTCGGCCTGAACGTTTTCAACTCCCGGTCCCTGGCCTATCTCCGGGACAAGGGCTTCCAGGGGGCCTGCGCCTCCTTCGAGCTGCGCTTCGCCCAGATCCGGGACCTGGCGAAGCTCCTGCCCACGGAGGCCGTGGTGTACGGCCGCCTGCCGCTGATGGTCACGGAAAACTGCCTCATCCAAAACAGCGCGGGCTGCCGCTGCGACCGGCCCAACTTCCTGAACGACCGCACCGGGGCCTCCTTCCCCCTGCTGCCCGTCTATGGCCACCGGACGGAGGTGCAGAACGACCGGCCCCTCTGGCTGGCGGACCGGGACGACTGGCGGAGGCTGGGCCTCTCCCACGCCCGGCTGCGCTTCACCACCGAGTCCCCGGCGGAGTGCCTGCGGGTGTTCCGAAGCTATCAGACGGGGGCCGCCGCCGAGGGGGCGTTTACCCGGGGACTTTACGAGCGGGGCGTCGAATAACGGCGAAATTAAATACGTTTTGTATAATCACATCTAAAATATACGATACATTATTGAAAACAGGAGTTTCTCATGGAAGTGATCCAGGTAAAATACTATACAGACGCCATTGACGAGCTGTGCTATGTGGCGGGAAAATCCGACTGGATCGACCTGCACGCCGCCGAGACGGTGACCTTGAAGGCCGGGGAATCCCGGCTGATCCCTCTGGGCGTGGCCATCGCCCTGCCCCGGGGCTACGAGGCCCACATCGTCCCCCGCAGCTCCACCTTTAAAAATTACGGCATTTTGCAGACCAACTCCATGGGCGTGGTGGACTACACCTACCGGGGCGACGGCGACCAGTGGTACATGCCCGTTTACGCCACCCGGGACGTGACCATCCAGCAAAACGCCCGCATCTGCCAGTTCCGCATCGTGGCGAACCAGCCCCCCCTGGAATTTCAAAAGACGGACCGCCTGGACGCTCCCGACCGGGGCGGCTTCGGGTCCACCGGGAGGTGAGGGCGCATGGCGAAGATCGTATTGGCCTCCGGGTCCCCCCGGCGGCAGGAGCTGCTGCGCCGCATCGGCCTGACGGATTTTGACGTCCGGGTGCCAAAGACGGAGGAATCCTATCCCGCCGGACTGCGTCCCCGGGAGACGGTGGAGTACATCTCCCGGGAGAAGGCGGACGCCGCCGCCAAGCTGTGCGGTCCCGGGGAGATCGTCATCACGGCAGATACCATGGTATTTCTGGACGACGCGCGGCTTGGAAAGCCCGCAAACGAGGCGGACGCCCTCCGGATGCTGACGGCCCTCCAGGGGCGGCGGCACACGGTGTGTACCGGCGTGACCGTGCGGCAGGGGAGCCGCTCCCTTACGGAAAGCGAGGCCACCCAGGTCTATTTCCGCCCGGCGGACCAGGCGGAGCTTCTGCGCTACATCCAAACCGGCGAGCCCATGGACAAGGCCGGGGCCTACGGCGTCCAGGGCAAGGGCGCGCTGCTGGTGGAGCGGCTGGACGGCGACTTTTTCAACGTGATGGGCCTTCCGCTCCTTCGCCTGAGCAGGATGCTGAAGGAGTTTGGCTTGGAGGTGCTTTAAAAGGGGGACAGGTCCCCCCTTTAGAACCCCCCTCACCAGTCTGCGGACTGGTGCGTTTGCCCCAGGGGCAAACGGGTCGGGGAATTTTCGGCAGGTACACGCCCTGCCGAAAATGATTTCATTTTCTTCTTTCGCCTTTGGCGAAAGAACCAGGGGAACCGCAGGTTCCCCCTGGCCCCCCTCCTTCCGCGCTGCGGCGCGGGACGGGGGATGGGACGGTATCTTGCGGGTCAGCTTCCTTTTTCTTCTTTCGCCTTTGGCGAAGGAATCGGGGGAACCGTGGGTTCCTCTCCCCCTCCTTCCGCGCCGCGGCGCGAGACGGGAGGTGACGATATGTTGCAGAGCAAAGGGGTATTCCATTGAAAAAGTTTTTCAGAGAACATGGGATCTGGGTGCTGCTGGCCGCGGCGGTCATCGCCGTGGCGCTTGCCGTTTTGTCCCTGCTCTCCACCACCTCCTCTCCCCTGGTCAACCTGGCGGGCATGGCCGCCGCCCCCTTCCGCTCGGCCTATACCGCCGTGGCGGAATGGTTCAACGACAAGCAGAACTACTACCGGGACACCACCGCCCTGGAAGAGGAGAACGCCTCTTTGCGCCGCCGGATCGCAGAGATGGAGGCCGCCAGCCGGCAGGCGGAGAAGGACCGGGCCGAAAACGAGCGGCTCAAAGCCCTTCTGGGCCTTCGGGACGACCGCCAGGACCTGAGCGACTTTGAGGCCGCCTTCGTCACGGAGCACTCCGTCACCAACTGGACCTCCTCCCTGACCCTGAACCGGGGCACCGCCCACGGCGTGGAGGTGAACAACTGCGTGATCAGCGAGACGGGCGACCTGGTGGGCGTGGTCAGCGCGGTGGGCTACAACTGGTGCTCCGTGCTGACCGTGGTGGACACGGACACCTCCCTGGGCGCCCAGGTGTTCCGCACCAAGGACCTGGGCGTGGCCGTGGGGGACTTCTCGCTGATGGAGGAAAACCGCCTGCGCCTGGACTACCTCCCCGCCGGGTCCCAGCTTCTGGCGGGGGATCTGGTGATGACCTCGGGCCTGGGCGGCTACTATCCCTCGGGCCTTGTCATCGGCTCCGTGGAGGAGGTCCAGCGGGACGACTCCGGCTCCGCCACCTACGCGGTCCTGGCCCCCCGGGTGGACTTTTCCACCCTGACGGAGGTCTTTATCATCAAATCCTTCGGCATGATGGAGTGATCTCCCACGCCCGCAGAAAGGAGGCCGCGGCCTTGCTGGCACGAAACGAAACCATCTTCAAATGGACCCTGTACGCCGCCGCCGGGCTGCTGTGCTTCCTGGTCCAGGGGGCGCTGCTCCAGCGCCTGGCCTTCTGGGGCGTGATCCCCTTTCTCTATCCTCTGCTGGCGGCCATCCCCGCCGCCTATGAGGGGCCTTTCGCCGGGTCCGTTTACGCCCTGGCGGTGGGGGTGGTCTGCGATCTTATCCTGCCGGGCCCGCTCCCCTGCTTTTACACGCTGATCTTCCCCCTGGCGGGCCTGTGCGCGGGGCTGCTGTCCCAGGGGCTGCTGCCGGCGGGCTTTCTGTGCTCCCTGGCCGCGGCGGCCGCCGCCTTTTTGCTGACGGACGGCTTCCACTGCCTGCTGCTTTGGATGCAGGGAAAGACCGCCTGGGCCGCCGGCGCGTCCGTGCTGGTCCGGGAGTTCTGCGTGACCGCCCCCCTGTGCGTCCCGGTGACCTTCCTGTTCCGGGCCGTGTACCGCAAGACCCATCTGTACGACTAAGGAGTTTCCATGGATCATAAAGATTCCCGCAATCTCCGCCTCTCTTTTCTGGCGGTCTTTCTGCTTTTGGTGCTGGGGATGTACCTCGGCGTGCTGTACAAGACCCAGGTGACCGACCACGAGGACTATCTGGCCCAGTCCATCCGCACCATTGCCCGGGAGGAAAAGGTGGAGGCGTCCCGGGGCGTCATCACCGACCGCAACGGCCAGGTGCTGGTGTCCAACCGCTCCACCTACAACCTGACCTTCGACTCCTCCCTGCTCAAGGCAGGGCAAAACGAAAACGAGGCGATCTTGCGCCTGGTGGAGCTGTGCCGGGACAGCGGCGTGGCCTGGACGGACAATCTGCCCATCACCCGGCAGGCCCCCTTCGCCTATACCCTGGACGGGATCTCCAGCCTGTACAAGCAGCGCTTTCTCACCTATTTGCAGGACCTGAAGGCCGCCCGGACGGTCCTGGGCGGCTATCTGCTGGCGCACCCGGAGGTCCTGGCGGACCAGGCCGGGCCGGAGGAGGCCCCCCCGGAGGGGCAGGAGACGGACGCCGGGGCCCTGGTGGACCGCCTGACCACGGAAAATCTGACGGCGCAGCTTCTGGAGGACGCGGGCCTTTCCGCCGCGGCCCTCCTGGACATGATGCGCAAGGCCCTGGACGTGCCCGCCGCGTTTTCCCTCAACGAGGCCCGTCTGGTGCTGGGCGTCCAGTATGAGCTGTCCATCCGCCAGCTGATGAACATCACCGCCTATGTGTTGGCCGAGGACGTGGACACCGCCCTGATCTCCCTGCTCAGCGACGGCGGTTACGCCGGGGCCCGCATCACCAGCGCCTCCGCCCGGGAGTATGAGACCACCTCCGCCGCCCACATCCTGGGCTACGTGTCCCCCATCTACAAGGAGGACATGGAGGCTCTGAAGGGCAAGGGCTACAGCGGGGACGACAAGATCGGCCGGGAGGGCGTGGAGGCCGCCTTTGAGGAGTATCTCCGGGGCGCCGACGGGCTGCGGATCGTCTCCACCAACAGTGACGGAAAGATTACCGGCGAATACTATTATAAGGAGCCCCGGCCGGGCAACACCGTGGAACTGACCATCGACCTCAATTTACAGCAGGCGGTGGAGACCGCCCTGGCGGACACCGTGACGCGCATGAACGAGAAGGACGGCAAGACCAAGCGGGGCGCCAGCGCCGTGGTGACCATGGTTGGCACCGGGGAGGTCCTGGCCCTGGCCTCCTATCCCTCTTACGATCCCGCCGCCTACAACCGGGACTTCAACGAGCTTTCCAACCTGGAGCTGAACCCGGGCAATCCCCTGATGAACCGGGCCACCCAAGGAGCCTACGCCCCCGGCTCCACTTTCAAGCCCCTGACCGCCGTGGCCGCGCTGCAGGAGGGCGTGGTGACCCCCTACCAAAAGATACGGGACACCGGGCGCTGGGTGTACCCCGGCGACCCGAACAGCTACGCCAACTGCTGGAAGCTCAGCGGCCACGGGCTTTTGAACGTGACCCAGGCCATCACCAACTCCTGCAACTACTTCTTTGCGGAGATGGGCTACCGGCTGGGGCTGGACACCCTGAATGAATATGCCCTGGCCTTCGGCCTGGGCGAAAGCACCGGCATCGAGATCGGGGACCGGGCGGGCACCCTGGCGCAGAACAACGT
>JAEXWS010000242.1 GCA_023406225.1 Bacillota bacterium
CCTGTGCAAACCGCAGGGCCTCTTCGGCCCTGGGCGTAAATTTATTTTCACTCATGATCGATATACCTTCCTTTTCTCGTCTTGATCCGCCGCTTCCCTATGGCCGTCCGGGACGCCTGCCCCGAACAGGAAGCGGAGCGTCACTTCTCTTCCTTGTGGGCTTCCTCCAGGGCGCGGATCTGGTCCCGGAGCTCCGCGGCCCGCTCAAAGTTCTCCTGGCGGACCGCCTGCTTCATCTCCATTTTCAGGGCGTTCATCTGGCGCATCCGGGCAAAGCGGCTCTGCTCCTCCTTGCCCACCAGCTCCTCCTGCTTCTTCTCCTCCTTCTGGGCGGGGGCCGCGCTCAAGGCGGGCATCTCCGCGAAGAAGTCGTCGAAGGGGTTCTCCAGCAGGCGGTCCATCCGCCCAAAGAGGCTGGGCATGGGGGTAAAGAAGCCGTCAAAGAGGCCGCCGCCGAAAAAGTTCTGCATCATCTGCCGGCCGCTGGCCGCGATCCGCTGGGTGTAGCCCAGCTTTTCGGCGCACTCGCTGCAAAGATGCTTCTCGGTGACCTGACCGTTGATGTTGCTCTGATAAACGAACGTCACTTCATTCTTGCCGCAATTCTCGCATTTCATAATGGTCTCCTCCTATATCTGAACGATTTTTGTGAACTGAGTTTGATGCGGGCGCCCGGTCCTACACCTGTAAAATGAGCACCTGCCGCAGGATATCCGCCCGGACCGCGTCCCGAAGCTCTCTTGGCACGCCGGCCAGCGCCCGGTCGCTGACGGCGGCCAGCAGCGCCTCGCCCAGGCTCTCCTCCAGCGCCCCGGCCTCCGTCAGGTTGCCGAGGATGGCGCGGGCCGAGGGCAGGTCCATCCGCTGTCCCAGGGAGTTGATGACGTGCATCATCAGCGTCTGCCGGTCCACCTGGACCCGGGTGATGCGGATGTATCCGTTGCCGCCCCGGCGGCTTTCCACGATGTAGCCCCGCTCCGGGGAAAAGCGGGTGCTCATCACGTAATTGATCTGGCTGGGCACACAGTTGAACCGCTGGGCCAGGTCGCTGCGCTGGACCTCCAGCACCCCGTCCTCCGCCTCCGCCAGGCTCTCCTGCAGGAAGCTGGCGATCAAATCGGAAATTCCCATCCGGCTTCATCCCTTTCTGTCTGTCATTTCATTTGACTTTGACTATCTTTAACCTTCGTTCTGATGCCAGTATAGCACGGATTTTTTTCTTGTCAAGAGGGTTCGTTTGACTTTCTTTGACCTTAATGAAAACAATTTGTGAACAGACGCCAAGTTTTTAGCAAAAATCTCCGCTAAATTTTTAACGGATAGACTTGCTTTTTCTGAATTGTATGGTAGAATTGAAATCACAAATTCTTATGGAGGTGCTTCCCATGGCTTACAAAATCACGTCTGCCTGCGTGAGCTGCGGCGCCTGCTCTGACGCCTGCCCCGCCGGCGCCATCAGCCAGGGCGACGATTCCTACGTGATCGACGCCGCCGCTTGCCTGGACTGCGGTTCTTGCAGCGATACCTGCCCCAACGGCGCCATCGTCCCCGAGGAATAATCAAAGGGATACATAAAAGCACCGCAAGCATTTGCTTGCGGTGCTTTTTGTTGCAGAAAACGAATCTTTCCGAAGCCGCTGCGGGGCCTCACGGGATCGGCGGCCGCTCCACGCAGACCCGGTACGCGCCTCCAAATCCCTTGGACAGCTCGTCCAAAACCGCGTCCAGGTCGTAGGGCGCGAGGAACCACTCATAGGTCTCCCCGTAGCGGGCGAGGGAGAGAACGTGGTAGGGCTTGAAAAACAAAAGCCCCATGTTGTTCACCGTCATGTGGTACTTTTTATAAATGCCCTTGTTATAAGGCGTGTCCTTATTCCACGCCGGCACCATCAGCCGCTTTTTAACCGTGCGGATGCCGGCGATCTCCTCCAGGGGCAGGGAAAACTTTGTGACGCAGTCGGTCAGGGAAAGCGCATCCCCCTCCAAAAACACATAGCCCGGAATGTTTATAAACGGGATCATCCCTCCCGCCGCCCGGACGGTCTCCTTGCCGTTTTTCACCCGGTAGCGGTAGAAAATAAGATCGATCTCCCGGGCGTCCCCAGGCGCGCCCAGTTCCCGCGCCGCCTGGGCGCGCGCGGTCTTCACCTCCAGAAGGGCGCGCTCCTCTCTGTCTTTGGCTGCTCTGCGGCGCCGCCGGCCCCAAATCTCCAGGCTCACCCAGAGGAGCGCGCCGGTCACTGCCGCCGTTGTCAAGACAGGCGCGCAGGCAAAGAGGCGATGCGGCGGGACCCGTTTCAGGGCAAGCATGCAGGCGTAGCCGCAAATCAAAGCCGCGAGGCCGATCACCGTCTTGAGGACCCGGACGGATCCCGGCAGCGCGGCGGCCCGGGCCTCCGCCAGCCTGCGCTCCACCTCCTCCAAATCCCGGCGGCGGGAACCATCGGCCCGGGCGGTCACAAAGCATCGGCCGTCCGGCAGGCTGTTTTCCGCATCCTCCGTCACGTTATACGCAAAAATGTTCTTCATCCCAACACGCCCCCCGCCGATTATACAACAGCCTGCCGACCGCCGCAATATCCGCCGGGAAAAGGGCCCTTTCCCTTGCGGTCCTCCCCCATTTCCTTTATAATGGTGCAAGATGCACCAAGGAGGGCGGCATATGGAGCGCAGCGACCTGCTCAAACCCGGCGGCTACCGCTTTTTTTACGACGACGCGCTGTTCCCGCCGGGAACGGACAGCTTTCTCCTCTCCTCCCTCCCCCGATTGAAGCCGGGCCTGAGGGTGTGCGACCTGGGATGCGGCACGGGGCTTTTGGGCCTGCTGCTGCTCCAGCGGCAGCGGGAACTGCACGTCATCGGGATCGAGCTCCAGCCCCAGGCCGCGGACCTGGCCCGGCGGACGGCGGCGGAAAATGGCCTGACCCAGCGCCTGCAGACCCTCACCGGGGACCTGCGGAACGTCCGGGCGCTGCTCGCCGCCGGGAGCTTCGACCTGGCGGTGTGCAATCCGCCCTACTACCCCGCCGGGTCCGGGCGGGCGGCGGCGGACCCGGCCCGGCGGACGGCCCGGGCGGAGACGGACTGCACGCTGGACGACGTGTGCGCCGCGGCGGCGTACCTGCTGCGCTGGGGCGGCGCTTTCTGCGCGGTCCACAAGCCGGAACGCCTGACGGACCTGCTGTGCGCCCTGCGGGAGCACGGATTGGAGCCTAAGCGGCTCCGGGCGGTGTGCCCCGCCGCCGGGGCGGCCCCCTCCCTCATTCTGGCGGAGGGCCGCCGGGGCGGGAGGCCCGGTCTTTCCGTGGAGCCGCCCCTGATCCTGCGGACGCCGGACGGCGCGCCCACGGCGGAGGTGGACGCCATTTATTTCAGAGGACAGGAGGACGCGCTATGAGCGGCGTTTTATATCTGGTGGCAACCCCCATCGGCAATCTGGGGGACTTTTCCCCCCGGGCGGCGGAGACCCTGGAGGCGGTGGACTTCATCGCGGCGGAGGACACCCGGGTATCCGTGAAGCTGCTGAACCATTTTCAAATCAAAAAGCCCCTGGTCAGCTATCACGAGCACAACCACGTCTCCGCCGGGCGGGCCATCCTGGACCGGCTGCTGGCGGGCGAGAGCTGCGCCCTGGTGACGGACGCCGGCACTCCCGCCGTCTCCGACCCCGGGGAGGACCTGGTGCGGCTGTGCGCGGAAAACGGCGTGGAGGTCCTCTCCATCCCCGGCTGCTGCGCGGCGGTCAGCGCCCTGGCGGTCAGCGGCCTGCCCACCGGGCGGTTCACCTTCGAGGGATTTTTGACCGTCAACAAAAAGAGCCGCCGGGAGCACCTGGACAGTTTGAAGGGCGAGGAGCGGACCATGATCTTCCACGAGGCCCCCCACAAGCTCCGGGGAACGCTGGAGGACCTGCGCGCCGCCTTCGGGCCGGACCGGAGGATCGCCCTGTGCCGGGAGCTGACCAAGCTCCATGAGGAGACCCGCCGGTGCACCCTCCAGGAGGCGGCGGACTACTATGCGGAAAACCCGCCCAAGGGAGAATTCGTGCTGGTGGTGGCGGGCGCCGCGCCCAGGACCAAAGCCGCCGCGACCCTGGAGGACGGCGTTGGGCAGGTGCTGGCCCTGCGGGAGCAGGGCATGCGGCTGAAGGACGCCGTCCGGGAGGTGGCGGAGCACACGGGCCTTTCCAGAAACGAGCTGTACGCCGCCGCGCTGGAGCGGTGAGCCGGACGGGCGCGCCCGGGGGCGGTCCCGGGACCGGGGACAGGCGAAAAAAAACCGCCGCGGCAACAGGCCGCGGCGGTTTTCTTCTGCTGAAGCGGCCCTTACCCGGCTCCGGGCCCATCCTCCGGCGTTTTCTCCGTTTTTTCCCGATACGCCGCGCCCCAGTCCCGCATCGCGTCCAAAACAGGCTTCAGGCTGCGCCCCAGCTCCGTCAGCGCATATTCCACCCGGGGCGGGACCTCGGGATAGACGGTCCGGGTCAGCAGGCCGCTGGCCTCCATCTCCCGGAGCTGGGCCGTCAGCACCTTCTGGCTCACCGCGCCGACGGATCTTTTCAGCTCTCCGAACCGCCTTGTCCCCGGCATCAAATCCCGCAGGATCAGCACCTTCCACTTGTCGCTGATAAGGGTCAGCGTCGTTTCCACCGGACAGACCGGAAGTCCCTTTTCCGCCGCCATAAGATCGCCTCCTGGTTTCATTCAGGCTGTACAGCCCCATCTTACCGTACAGGGTGAAAGGCAGTCAAGGACTTTTGAAAAAAACAGACGCTCCGGGAGCTGGCCGCCGGACCGGTCCCACCGTTACCAAAACGTGACCATGGCACAAAATTGTGCGTACTTCACAGGCGCCTCCCAGGGCGGTACAATTGAACCGCAGGGAGGAAGCCCCGTGGGCGCTCCTCCGAACAGACAAACCGAAAGGGACATGGAGGGACCATCATGAAGGAAGTCGTGAAATTTTTGCAGGAAAACCCCGTGCAGTACCTGGCCACCGCGGGCCGGGACGGAAAGGCCAAGTGCCGTCCGTTCATGTTTGCGGGCGAGCAGGGCGGCAGGCTGTGGTTTTGCACCAACAGCACCAAGGAGGTCTACAAGGACATGCGGGCCGATCCCAACGTGGAGATCACCGTCGCCAGCCCGGCCTGCGCCTGGATCAGGCTGAGCGGCAGGGCGGTGTTCGAGAACAACATGGCCGCCAAGGAGCTGTGCATGCAAAACCCCATCGTCAAAGGCCAGTACCAGACCGCCGACAACCCCATTTTCGAGGTGTTCTACCTGGAGGGGGCCCATGCGGTCATCGCCGACTTCTCCGGCGACCCGCCCAGGGAATACGCGCTGTAAGCGGAAAACAGCCCTTCCCGGGCGGAGGGGCGGAAACGAGGTGCGCCCATGACGCGATGGGAACAGATCAAACTGCTCAATCAGCACCTGCTGGCGGAGCTGCCCCAGTACCGCCGGGAGGCGGAGCGGGTCCCAAACGACGAAGCCGCCCAGCGGCGGCTGCTGCGCGGCCTGATGAACCTTCGGCCGCCCATGCCCCTGTCCCCGGGCTTCCTGGCCGTTCAGGACGCGCTGCTGTCCGCGGAGCGGGAGGCAAAGGGGGTGGTGCGCGTGGAGGACCTGCCCCCGACGGCCGTCCCCAACGTGTTCCTCTGGCGGGGCGACATCACCCGCCTGGCCGTGGACGCCATCGTGGACGCGGACAACAGCGCCCTGCTGGGCTGCTTCCATCCCTGCCACGGCTGTATCGACAACGCCATCCACTCGGCGGCGGGCCTCCAGCTCCGGGACGAGTGCAGCCGGCTCATGCGGGCCCAGGGGCACCCGGAGCCCGTCGGACAGGCGAAGCTCACGGGCGGTTACAACCTGCCCAGCCGGTATGTCCTCCACACGGTTGGCCCCATCGTGCAAGGGCGCGTGACCCGCCGCCACCGGGAGGCGCTGGCCTCCTGCTACCGCGCCTGTTTGACGCTGGCGGCGCAGAAGGGGCTCAAAAGCGTGGCGTTCTGCTGCATTTCCACAGGGGAGTTCCACTTCCCAAACCGGGAGGCCGCCGAGACCGCCGTGGCGGCCGTCCGGGAATTTCTCCGCCGGGACGGCGGCGGCATGAAGGTGGTATTCAATGTTTTCAAAGATGTGGACGACAGCATCTACCAAACCCTGCTCGCAAGCGCATGAACGGCTGAAAGCCGCGCTGGATGCGGCGGATGCCGTCGTCATCGGCGCGGGGGCAGGGCTGTCCCTCTCGGCGGGGCTGGCCTACTCCGGGGAGCGGTTCGAACGGTATTTTGGTGATTTTCAGGCGAAATACGGCATCCGGGACATGTATTCCGGCGGCTTCTATCCCTTCCCCACCCCGGAGGAGCATTGGGCCTGGTGGAGCCGCCACATCTATTTCAACCGCTATGTATCCGCGCCCAAGCCGGTCTATAGGGACCTTTTGAAGCTGGTGGCGGGTCGGGACTATTTCGTCGTCACGACCAATGTGGACCACCAGTTTCAGTTATCCGGCTTTGAGGACACGCGCCTGTTCTGCACCCAGGGGGACTACGGCCTCTGGCAGTGCTCGGAGCCATGCCGCCGGAGGACCTATGACAATAAAACGGCCGTCCGGCGGATGGTGGAGCGGCAGACGGATATGCGCGTCCCCACGGAGCTGCTCCCCCGCTGCCCGGTCTGCGGAAAGCCCATGGCCATGAACCTGCGCTGTGACGATACGTTCGTCCAGGACGAGGGCTGGTATGCCGCCCAGGGCCGTTATCACCAGTTCCTGCGCCGCCGCCGGGGGATGCGGGTCCTGTTCTGGGAGCTGGGGGTGGGCGGAAACACGCCGGCCATCATCAAGTATCCGTTTTGGAGATGGACCGCCGAAAATCCCCGGGCGGTCTACGCCTGCGTCAACCGGGGACAGGCGTATGCGCCGGAGGAGATCCATGAACGGTCCATCTGCATCGACGATGACATCGGCCAAACGCTCCTGCGCTGTTTGGACCGGACCCGCTGACGAAGCGGCCTTTCAGGGGGCCTGCTTCCCGGCCCCGGGGGCCGGCGCTTTTCCAGTCATTTAAAAAGGAGACCGCCTCCGGGCGGTCTCCTTTTTCTCACAGGTATTTCACCAAATCCTCCAGGGGCTTGCGGGCCGTGTGCAGGCGGGAAGGATGCGCTCCCTCCGCCGGATAGCCCAGCGGCAGCAGGGCGATGGGCGTCAGGCCCGCCAGCGCCTCCGGGAAGGCCGCATGGAGCTTCTCCGGGTCAAACATGCCCACATAGGTCGTGCCAAGGCCCAGGTCCGCCGCCTGGAGCATCATCTGCGTGGCGGCGATAGCCGCGTCGATCTCGCCGTGGTTCTTCCCGTCGTCCTCCCGCTTCCACGCCTCCGCGGCGTCATAGGCCACCACCAGCATCACCGGGGGATGGAAATGGGCGCCGGTGCAGCCGTCCGCCTTCTCCAGCGCCTGGGCGCTTTGCAGGACCAAAATGCGCTGAGGCTGCAAATTATGGGCGGTGGGGGCGTTGCGCCCGGCCTCCAGCACCTGGGAAAGCTTTTCGGCCTCCACGGGCCGGCTGCTGAACTTCCGAAGGGAATACCGCTCGGCGGACAGGTTTTCAAAATCCATGGGAATGCACTTCCTTACTCAGTTGATAACAGGATTTTAGCACATTCCCCTCTCCGCCGCAACTATTTTCCCGGGCTTACTGCCCGCCGCCGTTCCAGCCGCTCTGTTCCAGCACGGCGTTGCACATCTCCCGGCGCTCCGTATCGTAGAACTCCATGAATTTCAGAGAATAGTAATCGCTGACGATATAGCGGTCCCGGCTCGCCTGGTAGATCGTGAGATAGTCGTTGCCCACATCGTACAAGATCCCCTCCCAAGAGACCATGTTCTGGGTGCCCACCAGGAACGTCGCCACGATGTAGTTGCCGATATTTTTAGATAAAATCGCCTTTAAGGAGCCAAGGTACGCCTCCCCTACGGTGGTCGGCGCTTCGACCACCTCGGCAGGCAGGTCGTTTTGCATGTGGAGCCTGCCGTCCGCCGCGCGGCCCCGGTCGTTGTCTGCGGGCATGGCGGGCCGCCGCACGGCTCCGCCGGGCAGCACCTCCATGGGGCCCGCGGCGTAGTCGGGAATGGCCGCGCCCGCCTGGTTGCTGATCTCCCGTTCCCAGCCGGTCTGCCCCCGGGGCGCCGGACGGTTGGCGGCTGGCATCATGTTGTTTTGATAACGCATCATAGTAAGCACCTCTTAAGTCTTGTAATAGGCATCCGTTGGATTATAAAAACAGTGGTCGCCGATCCGCGTCTGCCAATAGCCCACGTCCGACGGGAAGCGGGACCGGCATTTGGGGCCGAATGGGTTATAAAACCACAAAGACTCCGCCACATCCGGCAGACGGTTGCCTGCGATGGCCCAGTCGGCAATGTCGTAGTGAATCTGCTCAGGGCGCATGTTGTAAATGTTCTGGGGGTTGTAGGCGCCGCGCTCCGTTTCGCTGGCGCAGACGAATTGGCCCGGCTGCATGATGATGTTGCGGATGCTGCCCTGGCCCACCCGGGCGTACTCGCCGCCCTTAGCGTGGACCCGGTTCATCACCACGCCGGCCACCGCCCGCATGCCGTTGTCACCCTCTCCGCCCGCCTCGCACTCGATCAGACGCGCCAGCAGCTCCCGATCGGAAAATGCCATTGGTCATCTCACTCCTTCGTCGGGGCAAAGTCCATTTCGCTCCGCTTCCCGCTTGTGCGGAAAGCTTCTCTTCATTTCCTTGCCCCTCCTCTCCCCATCGGATTCGCTCCGCTGGATTCCGATGGGGGCATGGGGTCATGGGGCAAAGTCCATTTCGCTCCGCTTCCCGCTTGCGCGGAAAGCTTCTCTTCATTTCCCCTCCTCTCCCACCCGGATCCGTTTCGCTGGATTCCGGCTGGGGTCCCAGGGTCATGGGGCAAAGTCCATTTCGCTCCCCTTCCCGCTTGCGTGGAAAGCGCCTCTCCATTCCCCCTCCTCTCCGGCGGTCCCGCCTCCGGAACATCCGCCGGAATGCCGGCAGCGGGAAGGGGAACACTCATGCCAGTGTATGCAAAAGAGCGGCAGCCGGTGCGGCTGCCGCTCTCTGCTATATTTTGGTTCAGACGGTCCCATGCTCCGCGATGGCCTGGCGGAACATCTCCTCCGTCTGCTCGATGGACCGCTCCAGCGCGTACTGCTTGGCATGCTCCGCGTAGCGGCGCTCCATCTCCTCCCGCTCCGACGGGTGGTCGAACCACCAGTCGATCCGCTCCGCCAGGGCGGCGGGGTCTCCCGCCGGGAACAGGCTCCGCCCGTCCAGGGCGAACTGGGGCGTGGCCGACCGGGGCGAGTCCGCGATGACCGGCACCAGGCCGGAGGCGAAGGCCTCCATACAGCTCATGGCCTCGATCTCCGCGTCGGAGGTGTGGACGTACAGATCGCACATATGCAGGACTTCGATAAGCCGGGACGGCTCGTAAAACTCCATGACGATGGGGTTTGGAAGCTTCTCCGCCTGGCGGCGGTACTTCTTCTCCAAAGGCCCCTTTCCCGCCAGGATCACCTGGATGTCGTCCGCGTGGCGGCACAGGGCGCAGGCGTCGATCAGCACGTCCTGGCGCTTCTCCCCGGCGTACCGGCCCACCATCAGCACATTGAACCGCCCCTGCATCCACGCCTCCTTGGGGCGCTTGCCATAGACGTACTGGGGACTGATGCCGTTGGAGATCACATGGAGCCGGGCGGTGTATCCATGCGCGCGGAGCTGCTCTGCGATCATGTTGCTGGGACAGTGGATGTGGGTGAAGCGGTTAAAAAAGCTGTCCCGGAAGCGGTTATACACAAAGTCGTTCACATGGCGGCTGTTGCCCATGTGCAGGGTGAAGGTGATGTTCTCCGGCTGGCAGTGGAAGGCCGCCGTGTGGGGGATGCCCAGCTTTTCCACATGCCGCAGGCCCATGACCCCCAGGGGGGAGGGCATCATGAAGTGCACCACGTCCGCCCAGGCCGCCGCCTTTTCAAACACATGGCGGTTGGGGATGGCCAGACGCATCCCCTGGCTCGTGATCAGGTGCTCCACGATGGGGAAGAACCTCATCTGGCGGACCGCGTATTTATTGGGTCCCGGCTTTCCCGTGGCGATGACCCGCACCTCGTTCCCATGCTCCTTCAGCGCCATGGCGAAGCGGCGGGCGCTGATGGTGGTTCCGTTGTTTGCGTCGTCAAACTGGTCGATGACCAATACGATTTTCATAAAATGACCGCACCTTCCTTGGTAATTCCGCCAAGCGGCACTTTAGTTTACCACGTTTTGGGAGGCTTTGTCCATCGCAGAACAAAAAAAACACGGGTTCCGCAGAAATGACGGGTCAGCTAAGCGAAACATCCGTCCCCCGCCGCATCAAGAAGGAAGTCCTCACATGAAGCCGTCCCCCGGCAGGCTTGCGGAGGACGGCTTCATGTAGACGCGCCGTTTAACCGTTCTGTGCTTCCAAATACCGGAACAGCCGCATCAAGATCGCGGCGGTCTCGCTGCGCGACGCCTTTCCGCCGGGGTCCAGAACGCCACCACTCCTGCCGGAGATCAGCCCGGCGGCGTTGGCCCAGCTCATCGCGTCTCCGGCATAGGCGCTGATGGAAGCGGCGTCGCTGAACGCGGACAAATCGCTTCGCTCGGATACGTTATACCCACGCATCTCCGCATAGCGGAACAGGATCGCGGCAAGCTGCTGGCGGGTGAGCACATCATCCGGCCTGAACAGGCCGCCGTCATAGCCTTTCACGATGCCCTGCGCGCTGGCCCAGGCGATGGCGGCGGCGTCGTACCGCTCCGCCGCCACATCGCTGAACATGCTTTCCGCGCCATCCAATGGGCTTCCCTCCCGCCGGTACAGGATGGCGGCAAGCATGCCGCGGCTGGTCCCGTCAAAGGGCGCGAACGACGTTTCGCTTTTACCCTGCATGATCCCCTGCTCCACAACGTAATCCACCGCTTCGTGATACCAGCCATCCGCCGGCACATCGGCAAAGCGGGCCGCCGCGCAGTGATCGCTGTACACGCAGCCGTCCGGCGCGGAAAAGGAAGCCTCCACCGTCACTCCGCCTCCGGGCATCTCAAACCTGTAAATATTGTTTCCCGCATCCGTCACCAAAATGCTTCCGCCGTCCGGCCCGGTGACGGTCAGAGCGGCCAGCGCATAGCCGGCATCGGGTCTTGCGGTGATGGTCACGGTGTCGTTCCGGGCCGCGTACCGCCGGTCCGCCGTGACCGTGCCGTGCGCCGCGCCGTCCGCCACAGTCACCAAATAGGACGTTTTGCCGCCTGAACCGGAGCTTTTCTGCTGGGTATCCCGATAGGCCAGCGTATAGACGGAAAACCGACTGCTGCGCACCGTATAGGTCTCCGGATCGCCGTCCTCATCCGAAAGCGCCTCAGTCACCAGCACGCCGTTTATCTGATGCGTGCGCAGAACGGTGAAATTCCGGCTGACACCGCCGGATGTCTGCCGCAGCTCCGCCGGGATCTGGAAGACCAGAACGACCGGCTTTTTCAGCTCGCTGAGGTTCACGATCTCCTGCTGGTCCTGCGCGTCCGTAATGATCTTTTTCACCAGAACATCCGCATAGCCGGCCACCTCCGCGCCGCTCAGCGCGCCGGCGATCGACGCCCGCACCGCTTCCTCCGGCTCTGTCTCCGCAATTTCCAGCACGATCTCAAACCGCGCCGCCGCGCCCGTTTTCAGCGCCTCCGCATCCTCCTTCGTCATGTTCTCCAACAGACTTCCGGCGCTTTGCAGGGCGGCTTTCGCCGGGTCGGCCTCCACCCGCGCCTGCACATTGGGAAGCTGAGCCAACTTTTCGTTCAGCGATTCGGAAGCTTTGTCCGCAGCCCCTCCCTCGCCTTTCACAGCTTCATAGTGCATTTTAGCGTCCAATACCGCGTCCACGGCGCTTTGCCCGCCGCCCACAGGGTCCTCGGGAAGATCGCCGATGATCTCATCCAGGTCCTCCGCAGCCATTTTTTCAAAAGCCGCCTCAACCGCGCAGTCCCGTTTCGGTGTCAGCGTCAGCGTGTTTCCGCTCACCGCCGCCTCCACGCCGTCCACCGTCACGCGGGACAGCTTGTAGCCATAATCCGGCGTGAAGGTGAAGGTAAGCGCCGTTCCGTCCGCCGCGCTTACCGCCCCGGCCGGGGTGACCGCGCCGTGGGCGCCCGCCGCGGCCGTCACCGTATGCTCCTTCCGGTATATGACCGTGACCTCCACAGCCGCGTCCGGCATCACAAAGGCATAGGTCCCGTCCTCCTGCCGCTCGGCGGCGACCGCCGGGCCGCCGTCCGCCCTTTGAACCGCGGCCGCGCTTACGCAGTACCCCTCCGCGGGCGCGCCGGGCACCACGCTCACCCGTTCACCGGGAACCACCACAAGCACGCTCCGGCCTCCCTGCGTGTCCACACGGCTCACCGCGTCATCCGCGCGCACCTGCGAAACCGCCGGTCCCACGCCCGCGCTGTCTGTAAGCAAAACACCATATCCATTCGCCCCGGTGATCTCCGCCGCACCGGTCACAGTCTCATAATTGGCGGCGTCCTCCGGAGTAAACTGCCAGCCGTATTTGCCGCCGCCCTCAAGGACGTTTTTTTCTGGCTCCGTCCAGGCGATCGTGCCCGGGCATGCGTCTTTTCCCGCCGCGAGCGGCAGGTCGGCCAGCTTTTTCCCCGCGATGGCCGCCGCCGGGTACTCCGGCGCGACATCCGGGACCGCTTTGGCGATGCTGACCGTGAAATAGATATCCTCCCGGCGCAGCAAGGTATTCCCGGATTCGGTCCTCTTATAAAAAACCGCGATCACGTAGTATCCGTGGGCGATCCCATCGCTGTCGTAGCTCCCATCCAAACTGTCCTCCACATCGGAAAATCCGATGGCGTTGGCGGGGCCGGAGTAGATTTTCGTATACTGCTCCGGCGCATTGACGCCCTGGGACCAACTGTACCACTGGTAGTTCATAAAATAGTCGCCGGGCTTCGCGGTGGCGGAGGTTTTCAGCTCATACCCCTCGGGCAGGGCGGCGGTAATGGTAAAGTAGGAGGGTTCCCCGTCATATACCTTTTTAATGTTGCCGCTGGTCGTGATCGTCACCTTCGGTTCGGCCGTTACCGGATACAAGACCTCTCCCGTGGCCTTATCGCTTTCCGCCACGGTGTTGACCACATCGCCTTCCGTAAAGCTCCATGCGTTTCCCGCGCCTTTGGGAAACCTGTAATCCGTGTTTTCAAAATAGGTGCAGCCGTCGCCGCTCATCTCCCAGTTGATGGGCCGGTCACGCAGCACGGGCCGGTCATAGCTGCCGTCCAGTCCAGAAAAGGACAGCGTGGTTTGATAGGTGAGCCTGTTTTGATAGGGAAAAAACGTTTTATCTTTTAAATGCGTATAAGCGTCCTCGTTATTTAAAACGACGTTCAGATCGCTTCTGTAATCGCCTGAAGCCATAAATTCGGCTTCCGCTGTCATGTCGTCCGCTCTAAAAACGCGAAGTTCGGAGTCAAAATCCAGCCGCACCCATTTGAGCGCGTCGCAGTACGCGATGATCGTTGACGCAATGGCGGTGACGCTCTCGGGCACATACAGGGAATCGATCTTGGACCCCTGAAAGGCGGAACTCAACACCGTGATCGTATTTGGCAAAACCACATCGCCTGTGATATTGGAGTAGCCGAATGCATTTTTGCCAAGCTCCGTGATGGCGGACGGAAAAACGCCTTCCGCCGTCAGCCCCGCGATGGCGGTCAGGGGAGAGTAATATGCAAACTGCGTATTGACCTTGGTATACGCCGGATTATCCGGCAGCTTCAAGGTCCCGTCCAGCCCGGTCCAGGAAAACGCGCTGTCGCCGATGCTTTCAATGCTGTCCGGCAGAAGCAAATCGCCCTTCAGTCCGTCCAGCCGGGCAAAAGCGCTGCTCCCAATGGTTTTCACCCCGTCAGGAAAGATCAGCACGCTGTCCAGCTCCGCGTAAACGTCGTTGGCGTTTGCATAATTATAAAAGGCTTTGTCTCCAATTTCCTGCAAGTTGTCGGCCTGAGACAGATCGATCTTTGTGACGCGCACCTTGTCATAGATTTCATCCTGCAGACACCTCGTGCCAAATGCGTCGTTTTCGATCCGCACCACATCCCTGCCGCCGAGCTGGCTGGGGATGACCAGGGGGATGCGCGTGATCCCATCCGCGTCCGGCGCAAGGGCGGCCACATAATCGGCGTTGAATCCGGAGATGGACGCTCCGCCCGCGACACTGGCGGTGCCGTACAGCTGTTCATAGTCGATGTCCCGCTCTTCCGCATACAGCTCCGGCGGCGCCTGCTCCTCTTCGTACACGTCAGGCGCTTCTTCTCCGTAAAGGTCAGGCGGCGCCTGCTCTTCCGCCGCCAGCGCCGCGCCGGGGACCAGGGATACCACCATACAAAAAACCAATAGTCCTGCCATCCATTTCCTGTTCATGTGACGTTCTCCCTCTTGAAAACAGCGCCGTTTTAGACCCAAACCAAAAAATACAAAAACAGCGCAATTATGTAAATAGGATCATAACATATATCCGTCTGTTTTAAAAGCGGCAGTTATATCCTTTTTTCGATCCATGTGCGGCTGTATTCTCCGTTCCAACATCCCATATGTCCGCTTGTACGGGTATCTGGCAAAGAAGAAGCCGCATGCGCAAGCATACGGCTCCACCATTTACTTGTTCTGCCTGAGCAAGCGCTCCAGCCCGCGGGCCAGTTGATCGGGACAGGAGGTGTCCTTGAAGCCGCAGCGGATGCCCTTCAGTTTGCCGGCGGCCTCCTGCGCAGGCATGCCCGCCACCAGCGCGGAGATGCCCTGGAGGTTGCCGCTGCATCCGCCCAGGACCTCCAGCTTTTGGATCACGCCTTGGTCGTCCAAATCCACCCGCATCTCCTGGGAGCACACGCCCCGGGGGCGAAAAGAATAGGTCATGGATATTCTCTCCTCTGCTTTGTCGTTCCAGTTTTTCACCATACCACAATTTCCCCCAAATGGCAAGACGCTGTTTTTTTCGGTTTTGCTTGACATTAACGATATTCGATATTATACTGGTGTCACAAATAACGATATTCGATAATGAAACAGGGAGGTGCGTCTCTTGGCGCGGGAAAAGTTCCAGACCCTGACGGAGCAGATGTTTTACATCCTGCTGTGCCTCCGGGAGGAGTGCTGCGGCACGGACGTCATGGCGCGGGTGGCCGGGCTGACCCACGGCCGGGTGGCCGTGGGTCCGGGGACGCTGTACAACCTGCTGGAGAGCTTCGTTGCGGCGGGGATGATCGCGGAGACGAAGGTGGAGGGCCGGAAGCGCAGCTATCTCATCACCCGAAAGGGCGCTGAGACGCTGGAGACGGAGTACCGGCGGCTGCTGCAATTGGCGGAGGATTACCGGCGGCTTTCGCCGGGAGAAGGAGGGAACGGGGAATGAGAGAGACGAAACGGCGGTGGGAGCTGTTTTCCTTTTACGACCACACCGGCATTGAGCGGCACCTGGAAAAAATGGCCCGGGAGGGCTGGCGGCTGGTGAGCGCTGAAAAGAGCCGCTGGACTTACCGCCGGGCGGAGCCCAAGGCGCTCCGCTACGCGGTGGTCTACTACCCGGACGCCTCCCAGTTCGACCCCGGCCCCACCGAGGGCCAGCAGACCCTGCGGGACTACTGTCTGGCGGCGGGATGGGAGCCGGTGGCCGACTGGGGCCAGATGCAGATCTACGCCACGGACCGGGAGGACCCGGTGCCCATCGACACGGACCCGGACATCCAGTTGGAGACGATCCACCGCACCATGAAGCGAAGCTTCCTGCCCGCCAACCTGGTCCTGCTGGTCCTCTTTCTGACCCAGCTTGGGATGCGGCTCTCGGACCTCTACTGGGACATGGCGGACTGCCTTTCCAGCGGGTCGGACCTGTCGCTCTTTTTCATGCTGTTTTCGGTGATCGGCATGGAGTGCGTGGAGATCGGCGGCTATTTTCTCTGGCGGCGCCGGTCCAAGCGGTCCATCGCCCAGGGGGGCGGGTGCGTTCCGGCGCTGGGGCACCGGCGGCTGACCTGGGCCTTTCTGGCGGCGGAGGCGCTGAGCCTGGTTTGGATGATGGCCTGCCTGGGGAACGCCGCGTCGGGACTGTTCGTGGCGCTGAACATAGCGGGGCTCTTCCTCCTCGCCTGGCTCTCCTGGCGCTTGCAGTCCGCCATGAAGCGGCGGCGGTTCTCCCGGGAGGTCAACCGGGCCGTCACCCTGGGCGCCACCGCGGCGCTGACCCTTCTTTTGATGGGGGCCGCGGTCTGGGGCCTGTTCCGCAGCCTTTCCTCCGGGGCTATGGACCGCCCTCCCGCCGAGACCTACGAATACTACGGCCAGACCTGGGACGTATACCACGACCCTCTGCCGCTGACCATCCAGGACCTGACGGCGGTGGATTACGACCGCTGGTCCACGGAGCTGCGCGCCAAGTCCACGCTTCTGGCCGCCCGGCAGGTGGCCTCTCAGCAAAGCCGGTTCGGGGACGGCAAAAACCTGCCGGAGCTGGATTATGAGATCATCGACGTCCACGCGTCCTTCCTCACCGGCGCGGTGATGGAAAGCTGCCTGCGGAGCGTCCGCCGGTACGACGGCCGCAATGCCCCGGAGGAGCGCCGGTCCTGGTACGAGCCTGTGGACGCGGCCGCCTGGCGCGCCGACGAGGCGTACCGGGAATATCGGGGCGGTACTCCCAGGGACGCCTATCTGGTCCGGTGGGGAGACCGCATCGCGGCGCTGAACCTTTACGGCGGATGGACGCTGACGGAGGCGCAGACGGCGGTGGTCGCGGAAAAGCTGGGCGGGACGTGAGAAAAACGGGACCGGCCCCCTGCGAAGGGCCGGTCCCGCATTTTCTGTCCGTTATGCCTGCCGGGGCGAGCGGCGCTCCAGCACCAGCCGGTCCGCGATCATGGCGATAAATTCCGAATTGGTGGGCTTTCCCTTGGCGTTGGACACCGTGTAGCCAAAGAACTTTTGCAGCGTCTCCAGGTCGCCCCGGTCCCAGGCCACCTCGATGGCGTGGCGGATGGCCCGCTCCACCCGGGAGGGCGTGGTGCCGAACCGCTTGGCCACCTCCGGATACAGGACCTTCGTGACCGCGTTGATGACGTCCATATCCTCCACGGCGATCATGATGGCCTCCCGCAGGTACTGGTAGCCCTTGATATGGGCGGGCACGCCGATCTCGTGGATGATGGAGGTCACCAGGTTCTTCAGCTCCGCGGGGTGCTCCGCGTCCTTGGACGGCTGGCCGCAGACGGCCCGCATCCGGTCCAGCAGCGCGTTTTCCTCGCAGGGCTTCGTCAAAAAGAAGCATGCCCCCAGGTCCACCGCCTCCGAGACCACGCGGTCGTTGCAAAATGCGGAGAGCACGATGACCTTTGAATCGCACGCCTCATGTTTCATCTGTTTCATCACGCCGAAACCGTCCAGTCCCGGCAGGACCACATCCATCAGAACCACAGCGGGCCGATGCTGTTCGATCATCTGCAGAGCTTCCAACCCATCCCCAACGGAACCCACGACCGCGAATTCCTCTGTCTGATCTATCAAATCCCGCAGCATCCCGCGAAATTCCTCATTGGCGTCTACCAGCAGTACAGTCTTCCTGATGTCCATGTTATCCCAGTCCTCTTCCTTCCAATTTTATGCACACGGCTGCCTGGGACCGGTGACCGCCCCGGCCAAGGCGCCGGTCCCAGTTTGCGACGGATTCATGAAGCTTCAAATCACGTTTTCTATAAATTAGCATAAATGGACATGTTTTGCAATATGTAACTGTAAATAAATTCCAAGAATTATTCGACCTTATTTTTGAGACAGCGAAAAAACCTTGAAATATCAACGGTTTCCCCCTCTTTTCTTTTGCGGCGGAACGTGCTAAACTGGAAATTACCAAATCTGGAACAAGGCGGTGCATGATGGACCTGTTGCGGGAATTGTCGGTTTTTAAACCCTGGAACGAGCAGGAGGCGCGGGACCGGGAGGAGCTTTTGCGCCGCCTCGGCGGCGGCGAGGACCTGTACGGGCGGGAGAACCCCTCCGCCCATCTGACGGCGTCGGCGTGGGTGGTCAGCCCGGACCGGACCCGGGTGCTGATGGCGTATCACAACCAGTTCGACTCCTGGGCGTGGCTGGGCGGCCACGCGGACGGGGACCGGGACCTGCTGGCCACGGCGCTGCGGGAGGTCCGGGAGGAGAGCGGTCTGCGGGAGGTCCGTCCCGTGTCCCGTCAAATTTTTTCTTTGGAAATTTTAACGGTGGACGGCCATGAAAAGCGCGGCCGCTACGTCTCGTCCCACCTGCATCTGAACGTCACCTTCCTGCTGGAGGCGGACCCGGCGGAGGAAGTGCGCTGCAAGCCGGACGAGAACAGCCGCGTGGGCTGGTTCCGCCTGGAGGACGCCGTGGCGGCGTCCACAGAGCCGTGGTTCCAGGCCCGGATCTACAAAAAACTCAACGCCAAGCTGGCGGCGCTGTCTGAAAAGAACTGATGAAAAGCGGCGGCCCAAATGGCAGCTACTCATAAAACAGTATTAACCAACAAACTAAATTAGGGTAGCTGCCATACAGGATGCAAAGCAAAACGGGTGTATCGTCAATCAAGACGATGCGCCCGTTTTATTGCAAAGAAGAATGTGATTTTAAATTGTTAACTAATATGCTATCATAAATATATCTTCATTGGAAAGAGAGAGTAACGGTGAACGAACTACAAGAGATATTTAATAATCGAGAGATTGCAATCGGAACATGGATAATGCTTGCTGCTATAATCTCTATTTTCACAAAACCTGTAAGACAATTTTTGAAATCGGTGCTTCCAATAATTTTTTGCCGCAAGTTTATTGTATTTTATATTGTGTTTTTATTCCATTTTTGCTTGGTGACACATTTTCTATACACTGTTGGATTTTGGTCAATAGCTTTACTAAAAGATACAATTTTCTGGGTACTGTTCGTGGAATTACCACTTTTTGTTAAGGCGATAGAGAAGGCTAACAACAGTCACTTCTTTGCAAAAATCATAAAAGATAATGTAGCTGTTGCTGTAGTTGTTGAGTTCGTTATAAATTTTTGGACTTTTGATTTACTTGTAGAAATTATTATTGTCCCGATAGCCCTTTTTATCGGTCTTTTATACGCATTGGCTTCGCGAGAAAAGAAACATCAAAAAGTCAAGCAACTTTTCAATTGGATATTTGTCATTTTCGGTCTTGTTGTTATCATCAATACATTTAAACATTTGCTTCAAAGTCCTACGGAGCTTTTTAATGTAAGCACACTGCAAGAGTTCTGTCTTCCAATTTTGTTACTCCTGCTTAATCTTCCTGTGGTTTATGGTTTGGCGTTGTATAATACATATGAACAAGTTTTTATAAGAGTTAAAGGAAACAAAGCAGAAAACCTCAAAATGAAGTGGGGTATTATAAGTTTTGCAAGTATCTACTTATATAAAATTACAGCTATACGCAACAATCCGCAATACACTACTGTAATTAGCTTAACAAACATCGAGATGAAAGTAAACCTAAAAAAACTTAATGGCAAACTATCAATGCAGATTGGAGATAATTATATGAAAAGAGCGCATTTCTATATAGTATGGTGCATAATTGGCTTTCTAATTTCTATCATAGGAATCGTAATTTGCAATTCACAAATTCCCTTAAAAGAACTTATTGCATTCAAGTTTACAATGGATATTCCACGACTTAAAGAGATAATTACCTATATTTGTTCTACGAGTTTGGTATTATCTTTCTGCCTTTTAATTTACTCTTTAGGATTCAGAAAAAAGAAAAATGAAGAAATATCACAAGTTAAAAAGTATTCTTTACACAATTTGCTATATCTTATCGAGAGACAGCATAATATGCTCAAAGAGTTTCCGCCTATTGATGAACCGAAAGAGCTTTTTTTGCAATATATTACAATAGCGTACGAATTAAAAGTTGAATGTGACAAGGATATTGCAACTTTTGAAAACTTGTTAACATCATGGGAATTAGAAGTAATAAAGCAGTTGCAAACATCTGTGTATAGCCTTGTTGTTAGCATTGGGATAGATGAAACAGAAATCAGACAATATACCGCAGAACAATTTAATACTTATTATTTGGAAAAGAAAGCATCCGCACCACAAAGTGAAAAGATTAATGTATTCGTCTATGATATTCAAAAGGGGATAGAGAAATATTCCGAACAGATAAAATTTTGCGCTGAGGAATTCAAGCATTATTTATAATCGTGTCAATCAGCAAAATTACTATGCGAAGAGGATTAAACGCTGTATTGTTAAATAACGGTATGCCCGTTTTGTTACGCAGTAGAGCGTCATTTTGAGAGGTACGAATATAAAATCCTTACCCATGCTCTTATTGTGTCCGCAAAGCCGCATAAATCAAAGGAAAAATATTCTCTATTGCGTGACAGAGAACCCTATAATTTAGATAGGGCGCAAGCGGTCTATCCGTTTGCGCTCTCTTGATTACCCCATAGCAAGGACATGGAAAACCGTCAAGGGCGGCGCAGCCGTTCATTTTGACCCTTGACGGTTTTTCATGGCTTTGCTACTTATGCGGCGGCTGATAGTCCATTCGGAACTTCATAACAGCCATGAGCAGCTTGGCGTTCAATCGCTCTTTTATATCGGCGTTCCCTCCGCTTAGTCTACCTATGTAGGCTTTGTGCCGTTCCTGTACTGCAAGAAGTGAGGCGGTATCGCCTGTGATTGCTCTTTCAATCACTTTATGGGGAACAAGGTTATATTTGCTATTCATCATCATTCATTTTCTCCATTTCTTTTCGTAGTTGTTTCAAAGCTGCGTTTTTCTGATAGTTGACCGTTGTGCGCGGTTTTCCCAATAACGCCGCAATCTGCTTATCCCTTAATTGCAGATAATAGCGCATAAGGATAATTTCCCGCCAACCTTCCGACAGGCACAACAAAGCCTTTGCCAACTTTTCATTATCAACGGTTACGATTTGTCCACAAACTGTAAAAACAGTCGGCTTGTCCTGCAAGACAAAGTATTCATCCATGCTATGCGGCGCAAAAGACGTGTTCTCTTGCAAGTATTCAAAGGATATTTCATGTGTTGTCTTACGCTTCTGTTCCCTGTAATAATTACAGGCCTCATTGTGCAATACGGCTTTGCAAAATGCGTGAAACCGGCGTTCAACATACTCTCTATTTTCTGTAGATAACATCATTCTCACCCCCTTTCCGTTTGGAATGAGGGCTATAACAAAACCGCCTGTGCAGCGCAAAACTGAACAGACGGTTATGCTATATGATGTGATAAGCCATTTATAATGATGTGTGTGTTCCTCTTGATAGCCACAATATCCCATAGGCAGGAACAGGCTTTTTTTGACAAGCGGCCGTTGGGCGGCATGGAGCAAAAATATAAAAGGACATAGCAATACCTCCTTGATACCGCCGTATCCTTGTAAATAATTGTTTTTTCTCCGTTTTTCTGTTTTCAAAATAAAAACGGCGGCTCTATGTTTTCAAAAAGCGAAAGAGCCGATAACCATGAGTTTTTACCTCATGTGTTATCGGCTCTGCGTCTATGCGTCCGGCTCTCTAACAATGAATATATTGAATTTCTTTGCATTGATTATGGTTTCATGTTTGCATTTAGGGCAGAATAGCGGAAAGTTCACAAGAACGGTATCGTCGCGTATTCTTACCCTTGTTTTGCTCTTGCAAACAGGACACAATATCCAACTTTCTTTTTTTGCGTTTATAGATAATTTCACGTTGCTTGCTCTATTCCCACTTAAAGAATTTGACTGCAATTCCTGTGCAGATGATTGTAACTGCTACCATAACCACAATAGGATACCAAGCATTTTCAATCGGCAAGCCAAGAAAGGTTGACTTCATCAGTTGGATACCCTGTGTCATTGGAAAGACGCTCACGATTTTTTGCATAACTGGGGGCATTACCTCAAATGGAAGTGTCGCACCCGAAAAAATCAACATTGGAAAGTATAAGATACAGGCAATAACGCTTGCACTCTTTGAATTTTTTGCAATACCGCCAACCATCATTCCGATACTTAGGGTAGAAACCATTGTCAGCAGCCAGCTTCCCCCAAAAGCGAACCACGAGCCGCTTATTCTCACATTCCATATCAACATTGCCGTAGGAATAAGCGTAAGCATAGACACAAGACAGTACACAATGTAAATTGTAAATTCAACGGAAAGCAGCTTTAACGGGCTAACTGGCGTAACATGAAAACGCTTTAGGATTTTTCGCGCCCGGTAATCAGATACGACAAGGGGCAGCCCCATTAAACCACCTGCACATATACTTATCGTACAAAGTGCGCCGAATGACTGTTCCATAAATGTGTACGCTGCACCGTCCGCAGCGGGCTTTGTGTCATAGATGAAACCAAGAATAACTAAGACAATAAGCGGCATAATGACCGCAAAAATAACCATGTCCATGTTTCGGATATTGAGCTTTAACTCATTCTTTAACAATGTACCAAACGATTTCATTCTTCTTCGACCTCCTCACCGGAAAGAGCAAGATAAGCGTCCTCAAACTTAGTGCAGCCGCTTGTTTCTTTTGCCTGTTCAACTGTGCCATAAAAAACGGCTTTCCCCTGCTTGAGAATACATATCTCGTCGCAGAGGGTTTCTACTTCGTCCATGAAATGTGAAGTCAGAAAGATAGTTAAGCCTTTGCTTTTCAAATCAGACAAGATTTTCCATACGCTGCGACGGGCTTTTGCGTCAAGTCCCGTTGTCAGCTCGTCAAGAAATACAAGCTGTGGGTTTGGAATGAGCGCAAGGACGATAAACAGCCGTTGCCTTTCGCCACCGGAAAGATTTTTTACTGCTCTGCCTATCTTATCGCCTATTCCAAATTTGGTACAAAGTTCTTTCCAGTCCGCCGGGTTTTTATAAAGACAGGCGGTTTCTTCGCATAGTTCAGAAACTTTAATTTCCGGCTGATAGTCACCCTCTTGAAATTGTACGCCCACATTTTGAAAAAGGCTGCGCCTGTTCTTTTGGGGATTGCACCCTAAGACAGTTATTGTACCGCTGTCCGCAGTTCTTGTCCCCAAGATACATTCAATGGTAGTGCTTTTTCCTGCTCCATTCGCTCCAAGCAGTCCATAAACAGTACCACTTTCTACGGATAGACTGATATTGTCTATCGCAAGCAGCTTGCCATAGGACTTTGACAACTGCTCCACTTCGATTACTGTTTGCATAGTAATACCTCCTTAGCTTTGTTTTCGTAAATAAGAATACCACCAATGAAAACATTGGTGGTAAAGTGTAGGGTTTATTAAAATCGAATTTTCATTTCTTGTAGCATATTCAAGACTTTATGAGCATTTTCTTCTGCCGCCGAAAGTGAAATAATAAGTCTATCACAAGCTGAAATAATATCGTCAGATTGCTTTGGAGTGTTTAATTCAGTCCGAATATCTGTATGGGGATTTTTTGATATTTGTTGGAGCAACCGTAAAATTGCTTCTAATGAATAATTTGCACACCGTAGAGAACGAATAATTTTTAACCGCCGTATATCTTCGTCCGAATATACACGATACCCATTTTCTTTTCGTTTAACGGTAAGCAAACCGTTCATTTCCCAATTTCGGAGCGCATCCATAGAAATATCAAGTGCTTCGGATACCTCTTTCCGCTTTAAACATTGTGTATGTTCCTGCAAGTTGCTGGACAAAAGCTGTTTTACAATTTCAATAGCTTCCTCCGCATTGGTGCGCTCTTGCTTAATTTGTTTTAGATAGTCATTGATAAGTAAGATGGCAGCGTCAAAATCTCCTGTCGCTGCTATTTTAGTCATTTGAACAATTTTCTTCCGCAGTCCATTTTGTAATACTTCAACTTGAAACGCAATCCGCACCAATCGGCATTGTTCTATGTGAAATTCTGTAAATACCCGATAGCCGTTTGGTAATCGTTCGGGCTTCGGGATTAACTTTAATTTTTCGTATAGCCGTACTGTGTTAGGGTGTATTCCAATTATTTCCGCAACCTCGGCGGTTTTATACGTTGTCATTGATTATCACCTCTATTCTTTTCTGCAATAATATCATAAATCAAAAGTCTGGTGTTATAGTGTAGTGTTTTATTATATCATGGAGATTAAACCACTACAAGGTGAAATATGATTTTAAGGCTTTCGGTCAAGCCCAACAATAAATGAAAGTTATGAAATTGCAGCGCATAATGGCTGCAATATTTTTTTGATCTGATTTTGTTTTCCGTTTGGCATTTTTAAAATTTTTTTGTAGTAGGTAATGAGAAAAGAAATCAAAAAACTACTTGAAACTTCGTCAAAACCGCCATGCACGGTGTAGTAGGTAGTGAAAGGAGAAATGCGAATGGAAAAACGAAAACGGAACGTGCAAATTATTGTACGAGTGACAGAGGAGGAACGGGTGTCGATTGAAGAAAAAATGAAGCAGATACCGACGATAAATCTGTCTGCCTACGCCCGTAAAATGCTCATTGACGGGTACATCATCATACTTGATTTACAGGAAGTCAAAGCGCATACGGCGCAGCTACAAAAAATCGGCGTAAACATCAATCAGATTGCAAAGCGTATCAATGAAACAGGGCAGATTTATGCCGACGACATGGACGAGGTAAAGCGTGTTATGGAAGAGATTTGGAGATTGGAACGTCGGCTGCTTCTGCAATTCAAGGGGCTGACGAAATGAGGGTTTGGGAAACTTCCCAACAAGCAAAATGCAGCGTCGGCAGACGGGGCGTTTTACGGGAACGGCTATCCGTACCCTATGCTTGCTACGTAACTTATCACATGACAAAACAAGGAAAGGACGGGAACGGAATGGAAGAGAAACAGAAAATCAAAAATGGACATATTGTAGTAAAAAATCCGCTTTTTCAAGAGTTGCCAAAACACGAAATAGCGATAAAATCCAGTAGAACATTATACCGCTTTACAGGCAGTTATGACGGAGAAAGGAGCCTGCCTCATAAGGTTTTGCGCCTTATGGAACAGGAAAAAGCAAAGAAAGATGTTGATTAAAAATGCCGGAGCCGATAAAATAGAAATATGCAATCCTGTATTGGCAGACTGCCCGCCGATGAAAGGAGCAGAAATTATGCAAAGGCAGTCTGACAAAATTACCGCCCTTTATTGCCGTTTATCGAGAGATGATGAAATGGCGGGCGACAGCAACAGCATTGTAAATCAAAAGGCGATTTTAAGTAAATACGCAAAGGAAAACGGCTTCAAAAACACCTTGTTTTTCGTGGACGACGGGTATTCAGGTACGAACTTCAACCGTCCGAGTTGGAATGAACTGTTAGAACGGATTGAGAACGGCGAAGTGTCCGCACTGATAGTCAAGGATATGTCGCGACTTGGGCGCGATTATCTGAAAGTGGGATTTTACACCGAAGTCCTGTTTGTGGAAAAGGGAGTACGCTTCATTGCCATTAACAACGGTATTGACAGCGCAAATCAAACGGACAGCGACTTCACCCCCTTTTTAAATATCATAAACGAGTGGTACGCAAAAGACACAAGCAAGAAAATCCGCGCTGTGATGAAGTCCAAAGGAGAAGCGGGGGAACATCTCTGTACCAACCCGCCCTATGGCTACATGAAAGACGCTGACAATCCCAAACAATGGATAGTGGATAGTGAAGCCGCCGGGGTAGTCAAGCGGATATTTGCGCTCTGCTTAGAGGGTTACGGGTCAACACAGATTGCCCGTATTTTGAAAGCGGATAAAGTCATAACGCCGACTATCCATTTTCAGCGGACAGGCAGGGCAACAAGGAACACGCCGCCGGACAATACGTATCACTGGACGGGCGACACCGTAGCTGACATTTTGGAGCGTCCAGAGTATCAAGGACATACGGTAAACTTCAAGACCTACAAGCAGTCCTACAAGAGCAAGAAAACCTGCTACAATCCGATTGAAAAACAGCTTGTGTTTGAGAATACCCATGAAGCAATTATAGACGCTGATACATGGGAACGGGTGCAGGAATTGCGGAAGAACAAACGCCGCCCAACGAGGACGGGAAATACAAATCTGTTCTCTGGCATTGTCCGCTGTGCTGACTGTGGGGAAAAACTGTATTACTGCACAAGCAAAAACTTTGACGCGCGGCAAGACCATTTTGTTTGCTCCACTTCAAGGCTCAAAGGGAAAGAAATCTGCCCGACGCATTTTATCCGCGCGGTGGTCTTGGAACAGGGCGTACTTGCTCACATGAGATTGACGATTGCCTGTGTTGTGAACCACGAGGAACAATTCCGCAAAGCTATGGGTGCGAAGCAAAAAGCCGAAACAAAACGGGAACTTGCGGCGAAGCGGCGGCAACTGACACAAGCGGAACGCCGGATTGAGGAATTGGACAGACTATTTAAGCGTATTTACGAAGATAACGCCAACGGAAAACTTTCCGACAGCAGATTTCAAATGCTCTCTGACGATTACGAACGGGAGCAGGAAGAACTGCGGGAAAAGCTGTTGCAACTAAACGAAGAAATTACGCAGCAGGAAGAACAGGCAGAAAACATTGACAGGTTTATCGGCAAGGTACGGAAGTATCTCGATTTGGACGAGCTGACGCCCACTGTTTTGAACGACATGGTAAAGGCGGTGTATGTTCATACGCCCGACAAGTCAAGCGGCATACGGGAACAGCAGATTGATATTTCCTATGACCTTGTGGGAATACTCCCCATGTCCTTGCTTAATAACCTATCAAACGGAGAAACGGCATAGCCGAAGCTACGCCGTTTCCCGAAAACATTCCTATGCTGTTTTATGAGTGCCGCCCGAATGGGCCGCCGCTTTTCATCAGGCCACGGGTTCCTGGGTCATCTCCCCGGCCTCCAGCATATTTTCGATAAAAATTCCATAACCTTTGGTAGGGTCGTTCAGCAGAACGTGGGTCACCGCGCCCACGATCCTGCCGTTTTGCAAAATGGGACTGCCGCTCATGCCCTGCACGATGCCGCCGGTGGCGGCGATCAGGTCCGGGTCCGTGACGGACAGCACCAGGTCCCGTCCGTCGGCCGCATTGCCCACCACTTTTAAAATTTCGATGTCATATTCCCGCACCTCGTCCCCCTGGATGTTGGAGAGGATGACGGCGCTTCCCGTCCGCACCTCGCTGGGCCGCGCCACGGGCACCGCCTCGCCCATGGAGGCGGCCATGGCGCCGCCCTCCATGTGCCCGAAGATGCCGCCGCTGGTATTGGCGTACAGCTCGCCCAGATCGGTGGTCAGGTCAAAATCGCCCCGCAGCTCGCCCGCGTCGCCCACCGCGCCCTTTTTCACCGCTTTCACGGTGGAGGGCAGGATGGAGCCGGAGGAGAAGGGCATGAGCAGGGCCGTGTCCGTGTCCGTGATGCCGTGGCCCAGCGCGCCGAAGGTATTGCTGTCCGGATCGTAGAAGGTCATGGTGCCGATGCCCGCCATGCTGTCCCGGATCCAGGCGCCGATGCTGTATTGGCCCTGGTCATTCTGCTCCGGAGCGACCGGAAGCGTCATGTTTTTTCCGGCCCGGCGCACCTGAAGGCTGGTGGCCTGCCGGCCGTTTTTCTGCAAAAGCGATTGAAACTGCTCTGTGGAGGTCACGGAAACGCCGCCGCACTTGACGATCACATCGCCGGTCTGCAGCCCGCAGGTCTTCGCCGGCGTGCCGCCGTCGGACAGCTTGACCACCAAAACGCCCCGGGAGAACAGCTTGATTCCCACCGTGTGTCCCACCGGGACCAGCATCCGGGCGGAGGTGCCTTGAGCGGCCGCGCCCGCCGTCACGCCGGCGGCCTGCGCAGGCGCCGCGGCGCACAGCAGCAGCGCCAGAGCGGCCGCCGCTCCGCCCCGCAGCAGCCGTTTTGTTTTTTGAAATGGTCCATACATGAAATCACCCCTTTCGAAAACGCAGCCGGTAAACGTCGCATTTACCGGCACGGTTATCTTCTGCGGAAGCGGCGTGGGACACACGAAGCAAAAAGCGGCAGCGCGCCCATGGCAGGATCAGGTTTCGCGGCGGCGCGGGGATATACAAAAACTCCGCAGGCAAATGCCTGCGGAGTTCTCTTTTTTTTCATTTTTCAATCGCGTCTGTTGAAAATTTTAAAAATATCGTCGAAGGGGTCCTCTTCCGGGATCTCCGGCTTGGGATCGTCCGCCGCGTCCAGGGGCACCGGCTCCGGGACGGGGGCGGGGGCCGCGCCGGTCTGCATGCCGGGCAGCTTCGGCAGGGGCTCGGGCTCTTTGTCGAATCCCGTGGCGATGACGGTGACCCGGATCTCGTCGTCCAGGTTTTCGTCGAAGGTGGCGCCGAAAATGGTGAGGGCGTCCGGGTGGACGGCGGCCTGCACCAGGCTGGCGGCCTGCTCCACCTCCTCCAATCCGATGTCCATGGAGCCGGTGACGTTGATGAGCACGCCCTTGGCCCCCTCGATGGAGGTCTCCAGCAGCGGGCTGGAAATGGCCATCCTGGCGGCTTCCTCGGCCTTGCCCTTACCCGCGGCCCGGCCCACGCCCATGTGGGCCATGCCCGCGTTTTTCATGATGGCGGTCACGTCCGCAAAGTCCAGATTGATAAAGCCCGTGTCCCGGATCAGGTCGGAGATGGACTGCACCGCCTGGCGCAGCACGTCGTCCGCGATCTCGAAGGCATTGGCAAAGGTAATCTTTTGGTCGGTGGCGTGCTTGAGCCGCTCGTTGGGGATGATGACCAGGGAATCCACCTTCTCGCTCAGCTCCGCAATGCCGCTTTCGGCCTGCTGCATCCGGCGGCGGCCCTCAAAGCCGAAGGGCTTGGTGACCACGGCCACGGTGAGGATGTCCATCTCCTTGGCGATCTCCGCCACGATGGGCGCGCCGCCGGTGCCGGTGCCGCCGCCCATGCCGGCGGTAATGAACACCATATCGGTGTCCTCCAGGGCCTTGGCGATCTGGTTGCGGCTCTCCTCGGCGGACTTGCGGCCCACCTCGGGATCGGAGCCGGCGCCCTGTCCGTGGGTCAGCTTCTCGCCGATCTGGATCTTATAGGTGGCGCTGGAGACGTTCAGCGCCTGCTTATCGGTATTCACCGCGACAAAATCCACGCCCTTCGTGCCGGAGCGGACCATGCGGTTCACCACGTTGTTTCCGCCGCCGCCCACGCCGATGACCTTGATGTTGACAACGGTATCCGGGCCGGTTTCCAAGCCAAATGCCATGTTGGGTGCCTCCTGCTATCATTTGTATGAAAGGACAGAAATGTCCCTTGAATCCCTCAATATCCTGTGGTTGACGTATTTAGATTATTGTATGACACTTTCCGGTCCCGGTCAAGAGGGCCGCAGGCTTTTCCGCGACTTTTTTGCAGGGGGCCTCCCGGGAAAGCGCGCGGTTTTCCAAAGACCCGTCAATTCTCGATAAAATGGACCGCCCCGTCTTCCCTGGTGAGCTGGATGACGCCGGTCTGGTTGGTCTCCAGCGTGTCCACCACCACCTGCAGCGCCCGCAGCTTAAAATCGTAATCCGCGCCGTAGGGCAGCTCCACGCTGAAGCGCCCCGCGTAGTCCATGGTCAAAAGGGAGATGTCCCCCAGGTGGATGGCGTCCACCTGGTCCAGCATCTCCGCGTCCTTCAGCGCGGCCAGCAGGTCCAGCAGGCTCTGCTGCTGGCTGGCGTACTCCGTGGAGAGGGCGATGGGCGTGCCCACCGAGGGCGCCAGCAGCCGGCATCCGTCCACCACCGCCAGATCCGCGGCCTCGGCGGGGTCCTTTTGATCCACGACCCAGCTCTTTTTACTGGGGCTGATCAGCCAGGCGGAGCCGTCCTGCACCACGGCCAGCGGCGTGCCGCACTCCTGAACGTCGATGAGCAGGGTATCCGGCAGCTCGCGGTTGATGCGCAGCTCCTCCACATAGGGCAGCTCCCGCCGCACGTTCTGGTTCACGTCGTACTTGTTCAGCAGGATCAGGTTGTCGCCCCGGGAGACGCCGGTGGCGCGCTCCACCTCCTGGGGGGTGTAACGCTCCGTGCCGGTGACGACGATGGCGTCCACCCGGAAAAACAGCGTCAGAGCCACCACGATCACGGCGCAGATGGCCAACATGGACAGCAGCTTATAGAGGAAGCCGAAGCCTCCCCTTCTCCGCCGCCGGCTGGAACCTCTTCGTCTGGCCATGGTCGTCATGCTCCTCATCCTGATCTGGAGTTCCCCCCGCGCCTGCGCGGGAATTTTTCACGCGTCCCCTTCGGTCCGGGCAATGTCGCCTCCCAGGGCCCGCAGGTCCCCGGCGATGTCCTCGTATCCGCGGTCGATGTGGCCGATGGCGGAGATGCGGGTCTCCCCCTCCGCCGCCAGGGCCGCCACGCACAGCGCCGCTCCGCCCCGCAGGTCGGTGCAGCGCACCGGCGCGCCGTGGAGCGTCTCTACGCCCGTGACCACCGCCGCCCGGCCGGCCACCCGGATCTCCGCCCCCATGCGGGTCAGCTCATCCACATGGCGGTAGCGGTTCTCAAAGATATTCTCCTCAAACACCGTGGCGCCCCGGCTGCGCAGCACCGCGGCCATCAGCACGGCCTGGGCGTCGGTTGGAAAGCCCGGATAGGGCGCGGTCCGCACGGGGCGCACCGCCCGCAGCCGCTCCCGGCAGGTGCAGGCGATGCCCGCTCCGTCGGACGCGACGGTGCAGCCCGCCTGCCGCAGCGACGCGGTGACGGTGGAAAGGTGCTCCTCCCGGGCTCCCCGGAGAAAGATCTCTCCCCCGGCGGAGGCCGCCGCGCAGAGATAAGTAGCCGCCACGATGCGGTCCGGCATGACGCGGTAGGCGCAGCCGTGGAGCTTCCGCCCGCCCTCCACCGCGACGGCGGAGGACCCCGCGCCCGTGACGCGGGCGCCGCAGGCGTTCAAAAAATCCTGCAGGTCCACGATCTCCGGCTCCCGGGCGGCATTGGAGATCACGGTGGTCCCCTCGGCCCCGCAGGCGGCCAGCATCAGATTTTCCGTGGCCCCCACGGAGGGGATGCTCAAGACCAGCTCCCGCCCCTGGAGGCGGTCCGCCTTACAGTGGAGGAAGCCGCCCTCCTCCTTGATCTCCGCCCCCAGGTCCCTGAGGCCGGACAAATGCAGGTCGATGGGCCGGGGGCCCAGCTCGCACCCGCCGGGATAGCTCAGGTCCGCCCTGCCGCACCGGGCCAGGATGGCCCCCAGGAAAATGGCGGACGAGCGCATCTCACGCATCAGTATATCAGAAATCTCGCAGCGGTTCAAGGCGGCGGTATCCACCGTCAGAGCGTCCCCCTCCCAAGCCGCCGCGCAGCCCAGGGCCCGGAGGATGCGGACGGAGGCGTCCACATCCCGCAGGCGCGGACAGCCCAGCAGCTCCACCCGGTCCCCCGCCAGAAGCGTGGCCGCCAAAATGGGCAGCACGCTGTTTTTGGCCCCCTGGACCGTCACTTCGCCGCACAGGCGGCGGCCGCCTCTCACCAAAAGCTGGCTCATACACGTTCCCCTCCGCACCCAAGAATGGTGCCATCGGCGAAGCGGGGCGGCCGCCCCGCCTTTCGATGGCTCAACAGTCCATCCTATGGGCGGCTGGGCGTTGTGGTTACTGGCAAATCTCCCGAATGGTCCGGCAGATGCGCTCCGTTGCGTCCCGGATCCCCAGAGCGGACATGGCCCGCTCCATGGACGAACGGCGCTCCTCATCCCGCAAAATGCCGCTGGCGGCCTGGAACAGGGCCTGGCCGGAGCAGTCCTGCTCCAGCAGCACCGCGGCCCCGCCGGAGGCCTCCAGGACCCGGGCGTTTTTCTCCTGGTGGTTGTTGGTGACGTAGGGGGATGGCACGATCAAAGCCGGAACGCCCAGGGCCGTCAGCTCGCTGATGGTGGACGCGCCCGCCCGGCAGATCACCAGGTCCGCCGCCCGCATGACCGCCGCCATGTCGTAAATGTACTCCCGAAGCTGGAGCGCCGGATGCTCCTCCAGCTCCACGCCCTTCTCCCGCAGGGCGTCCAGCATGACGGGATAGCCCGCCGCGCCCGCGCCGTGGATGTGGTGAAAGGGCTCCTTCGCCGCCTCCAGCGCCAGGAAATCCACCATCCGGCGGTTCATCCCGGCGGCCCCCAGAGAGCCCCAGAAGGACGCCAGCAGCGGCCTCTCGTCGCCCAGGCCCAGCTTTTCCCGGGCCTGGGCCTTGGTCAGCCGGAAGAAATCCCCCCGCACCGGCGTCCCGGTGACGATCACCTTCTCCGGGCGCCTGTAATGGGCCCGGCAGGCCTCAAAGCCCACCATAATCCGGTCGGCGTAGGGTTCCAGCATTTCGGTGGTAAGGCCGGGGACCATGTTGGACTCGTGGACCGCCGTGGGGATCCCCGCCCGGGACGCCTCCTTTACCATGGGGAAGCTGGCGTAGCCGCCGGTGCCCACCACCACGTCCGGCCGGAACTCCCGCAGAATGGCCCGGGCCTCCCGGGGGGCCCGCAGGAGGTTGCCCGCGGAGATCAGGTTGTGCCTGATCTCCCGGGGCTTCACCGAACGGTGGAAGCTGGAGATGTGGACGGTGCGGAAGGGATATCCCGCCTTGGGGACCAGGTCCTTCTCCAGGCCCCGCTCCGCGCCCACGAAAAGGACTTCCACGGCCGGGTCCTGCTCCTGCAGGCATTGGGCCAGGGCCAGGGCAGGATTCACGTGCCCCGCCGTCCCGCCGCAGGTAAAGATGATGCGCATGGCGGCGCCTCCTTATTAAAGGGGGGACTGGTCCCCCCTTTAGATTCCCCCCACCAGTCTGCGGACTGGTGAACGCCGCCCCAGGCGGCTTGGGTCAAGGAATTTTCGGCAGGCGCATGTCCTGCCGAAAATGATTTCATTTGCTTCTTCCGCCTCCGGCGGAAGAACTGGAAAACCCCGGAGGGGTTTTCCTAGCCCTTTCCTCCTGCGCCTGCGGGCGCGGGACGGGGGATGCGGGGGCGGCCCACTTAAGCCCCCGCCCTCTTCCGGTCACCCGGTCTGGAAAAACCCGGAGGGGTTTTCCCAGCCCTTTCCTCCTGCGCCTGCGGGCGCGGGACGGGGGATGCGGGGGCGACTCATTTAACCCCCTCCCTCTTTCGGTCACCCGGCTTTGGTGGGCTTCATCTGACGGGACACACTCAAAACCACGCCCATCTCCGCCAGTTGGATGGACAACGCCGTGCCGCCGTAACTGAAAAACGGCAGGGAGATGCCCGTGGTGGGCAGCAGGCCCGTGACCACGCCGATGTTCAAAAAGGTCTGGAGGGCGATCAGGGTAATGACGCCCACCACCAGAAGGCTTCCGAAGCGGTCCCGGGCGTGGAGGGCGATCCAGTAGCCCCGGAGGATCAGCGCCGCGAACAGCAGCATGATGACCGCCGCGCCGATAAGCCCCAGCTCCTCGCAGACGATGGCGAAAATGAAGTCGTTGTGCTCTTCGGGCAGGAAGAGAAACTTCTGGCGGCTCTTTCCCAGGCCCACGCCCAGAAGGCCGCCGGAGCCGATGGTGAGCAGGCTTTGAAGAAGCTGATATCCCTCGCCCTGGGGGTCCAGCCAGGGATTGTGCCACATGGCGATGCGGGACTGGCCGTACTGGATGACGCCGCTGATGAACAGGGAGGCCACGCCGCCCACGGCGCCCAGCGCCGCCAGCACCCAGCTCCAGGAGATGCCGCCCACCAGCATCAGCGCCGCCCCCGCCCCCATGATCAAAACCGTGCCGGAGAGGTGGGGCTCCATCATCATCAGTCCCGCGATGACCAGCAGGATCAAAAGATACGGCGCGATGCCGTAGCGCAGGGTGTGCATCTTCTCCTTCTTTTTGGAGATGCTGTCGGAAAAATACAGGATGACCGCCAGCTTTGCGATCTCCGAGGGCTGGAAGGTGAACAGCTCGCCGATGCCGATCCAGCGGGTGGCGTTGTTCCGGGTCTGGCCGATGCCGGGGATCAGCACCAGCACCAAAAGGATGATGGCCGCGCCCAGCAAAGGCTTTGCCAGGGCGCGGAAGCGCCCATAGTTGATCTTGCCGATCATCAGCATGGCCGCCACGCCCATCACCGCGAACACCGCCTGGCGGGTGAAGTAATAGGTGGGGTTGTTGTTCTTCGTCTCATAGTAGGCGGAGGGGAAGCTGGCCGAGAGCAGCATGATGAGGCCGATGCCGGTCAAAAGCAGCACCAGCACCAGAAAGGGCAGGTCCAGCGGGCCCCGGGCCAGCTCCCGGCTCTCCTGCTCCCGCTGGCGCAGCTCCGCCTGACGCCGCTGGCGCTCCAGCGCCTCTTCCCTTGTCATCGGCCTGCGCCGGGCGCGCTCCTGGGCCAAATCCGTCCCCTCCCTTCCTCAAAATCCGCCGCTTCCGCAGGCTTTTTTGTTCTCCGCCCGTCCGGCGGGTCCTTAAAACCGTTCCAAAACGCCCGCCAGCGCCAGGGCGCAGCACCCCAGCGTGATCAGGGAGAACACGGTCACCAGCTTCGCCTCGCTCCAGCCGGAAAGCTCCAGATGGTGGTGCAAAGGCGCCATCTTGAAAAAGCGCTTGCCGTGGGTGGCCTTGAAATAGAGCACCTGGATGATGTCGGACACCGTTTCCGCGATGTAGATGATCCCCACGGGGATCAGGATGAGCGGCATATCGTAGGCAAAGGCCAGAGCCGCCACCGCGCCGCCCAAAAACAGGCTGCCGGTATCGCCCATAAACACCTTGGCCGGGTGGTGGTTATAGACGAAGAACGCCGCCAGCCCCCCCGCCAGCGCCGCCGGAAACAGCGCCTGGGTCCCGTGGTCCTTCCATAAAACGCCCACGGCGGTAAAAAACGCCATCACCACGAAGGTCACGCCGGCGGCCAGGCCGTCGATGCCATCCGTCAGGTTCACGGCGTTGACGCAGCCGACGATGACGAAGGCCGCGAACACCAGATACACGATCCAGTTCACCCCGAAGCTGACGTTGGCGAAGGGGAGGTACACCTGGTTGCTCAAAAGGCCCTCGTACCGCATCAGGCACAAAAACACCACCGCCGCCGCCAATTGCAGGATGAATTTCTGTCTGGCGGTCAGCCCCTCGTTCTGGTGCTGGCGCACCTTGCGGTAATCGTCCACAAAGCCGATGAGGCCGAAAATGAGGGCGAAGAGGAACACGTACAGATGCACGAAAACGCCGCTGAGCATATCCTCCCACCCCAGGACGAACACCGTGACGCCCGCGCCCAGGATGAACATGATGCCGCCCATGGTGGGCGTGCCCGCCTTGGACTTGTGCCAGGT
>JAEXWS010000152.1 GCA_023406225.1 Bacillota bacterium
TGTCCTCCGGCGGGCGGATGGCCCCGTCTGCCGCGCAGTCGATCACCCGCCACCCGCAGTCCCGGGCGATCTGCCGGGCGCTCTCCCGGCAGCGGCGCAGATAGGCCTCGTCCTGCTCGTGGATATCGGCGCGGGTGCCGCTGAGACGCTCTCTTTGACGCATCATCCGCTCGGAAAGCTCCGTGGGCAGGTCCAGATATACCACCAGGTCGGGCCTGGGCAGGCCCAAGCGGCCATACTCCAGGTCGAACAGCCAGTCCAGGTACTCCCGGCGCTCCCCCGGCGGCAGCTTGGACGCCTGATGGACCGCGTTGGACGTGGTGTAGCGGTCCGCCACGATCAATCCCCCCTGCTCGTAAAATCCGCCCCAGTCCTCCTTATAAGAGGCGAAACGGTCCACGGCATAGAGCGTGGAGGCGGCGTAGGCGTTCACGTCCCCGGGCTTTTTGCCCAGCGCCCCGTCCAGATACAGCTTTGCCGGTTCGGCAAAGGGATTGCCGTACCGGGGAAAATCGATCTCCCGGTAGGGGATGCCGGACGCCTCCAGCCGGCTGCACAAAAGGCGGGTCTGCGTGGCTTTGCCGGAGCCGTCCGTCCCCTCGAAAACGATCAGCTTTCCGCTCATTTCCTTCGTTTCTCCTGTCTCACATGCACCAAAAACAGCGGCAGCTTCATGATGCGGCCGATGCGGCGCGGCTCCCTGCACAGGCGGTAAAACCACTCCAGCCCATGGTCGGACCAGAACTTCGGCGCCCGCTCCACCACGCCGGCGAACACGTCCAGGCTGCCGCCCAGGCCGCACAGCAGGCGCGCGCCCGTGGCCTGTCCGTTTTTCGCCATCCACAGCTCCTGCTTCGGCGCGCCCAGGCACACGAACACCACGTCCGCGCCGCTCCGGCGGACAGCCTCCACCACGGGGCCGTCCTCCTTAAAATAACCGTCGTGAACGCCCGCGATGACGAGGCCGGGGTGCAGGCGCTTCAAATTCTCCGCGGCCTGCTCCGCCACGCCGGGCTTCGCGCCCAGGAGAAAGAGGGACCTGCCCTCCCCTGCCATTCTTTCCAGCAAATGGCCGGCAAATTCAACGCCGGGGGTCCTTTCCTTCAGCGGCGTGCCAAGCATCGCCGCGCCCCTGATTACCCCGATGCCGTCCGGCAGCACCAGGTCCGCGCCGTTGACGGCGGCCCGGGCCGCCGGGTCCTTCCGGCAGACCTCCACGATCTCCGGATTGGGGGTCGCCACATAGTGCGTCCCCTCCTCATGGATCAGCCGGAAGCCCTCGGCCACCGCCTCGTCCATGGCCAAATTATCAAAGCCGACGCCCAATACGTCGATGCGCATGATACCACCTCGCAACAGACTCATACAGATTGACAGTATAACATACAGGCCGCTCTTTGTCCACAAAAAAGGCGGGGACGCCGCCGGCATCCCCGTTCCCCTCACTCCTCCGCGGCGCCTGCCGGAAGCCGTCCGCTCCGGTCCGGCATCTGGGCCAGCAGGACCGCCGCCAGCATCAGCACACAGCCGAAATACTCCTTGCCGCTCATGCGGTCTCCCAGCAGCACGGCCCCCGCCACGGTGGCGAACACCGACTCCAGGCTTAAAAGCAGGGAAACCACAGTGGGGTTGGAGTCCTTCTGGGCCAAAATCTGCAGGGTGTACCCCACGCCGCTGGAAAAGACGCCCACATACAAGATCGGGCCCATGCACATCCGCAGCCCCTCCAGGGTGGGCGTCTCCGTTGCGAGCATCCCCGCGGCGGAGAGCAGCGCCACCACCAAAAACTGCACGCAGGACATCTCCACGCCGTCCACTTTCTGGGTAAAATAGTCGATGACCAGGATGTGGGCGGAGAAGCAGAGGGCGCACAGGAACACGTAAAGATCCCCCTCCGAAATGGAAAAGCCCTCCCGGATGCACAGGCAGTAAAGGCCCGCCACCGCCAGCGCGACGCTGAACCAGATGGTTTTCGGAGCCTTTTTCTTTAAAAAGACGCCCACAATGGGCACGATGACGATATAAAGGGCCGTGATGAAGCCCGCTTTCCCCGAGGTGGTCGTCTCCAGCCCCTTTTGCTGGAGGTTCGTGCCCAAAGTCAGCACCACGCCGCAGCAAAGGCCCCCCAGCAAAAGGTCCCGGCGGGCGGTGGGCGCGGGCTTCGCCTGTCCGGAAAAGTCCCTGCGGCGCACTCCGCGCAAAATCACGCACAGCGCCAGCAAAAACAAAAAGGCCACCGCCGCCCGGGCGGCGTTGAAGGTGAAGGGCTCCACGTAATCCGCGCCCACGCTTTGGGCCACAAAGGCGGTGCCCCAGATGAACGCGGCCAGCACGGGAAACAGATTTTGACGGACACGGTTGACTTTCATGAGGCTTGCTCCCTTATCGAATCCATGATATACTCTCACAAAGCGGCAAAATGACCGCGACAAGTTCGTATTTTAACATTCAGGAGGCAAAATGGCAAGGCTTTCCCGAGAATTCTACCTGGGGGACACGGTGGAAACCGCCCGGAACCTGCTTGGAAAATATCTGGTCCGGGTGCTGGACGGCCGCCTTCTGGCGGGCCGCATCACGGAGACGGAGGCCTATATCGGCCGGTGCGACAAGGCCTGCCACGCCTATAACTACCGCAGAACGGACCGGACGTCCACGCTGTACATGGCCCCCGGCCACGCCTATGTGTACCTCATCTACGGCATGCACCACTGCCTGAATTTCGTCACCGAACCGGAGGGCGAACCCGCGGCGGTGCTCATCCGCTCCGTGGAGCCGGCCGCGGGGCTGGACGCGGGGCTGGACGCGATCTGCCGCCTGCGGTACGGAAAAGGGCCGGGAGAACTGACGGCCTACCAGCGGAAAAACTTTTTGAACGGTCCCGGCAAACTGTGTAAAGGTTTTTCAATTACCAGAGAGCAGAACGGTCTGGACCTGGTGGAGGGCTCCGCGCTGTTCGTGTGCGACGGGCCGGAGGACGCGGGCCTTCCTCCCGCCGGACCCTTGCGGGAACGGATATGCAGCGGCCCGCGCATCGGCGTGGACTATGCGGAGGAGGCCCGGGACTTTCCCTGGCGCTTCTGGCTGGAAAAGGAGGAGCGAGCCGGTGTTTTTATTTGATATGGACGGGACCCTGATCGATTCCAACGGCATATGGAAAAACGTGGACCGGGAATTTCTGGCCCGCCGGGGGCTGCCTTACACAAAGGCGTATTATCAGGGCGTCGCCCATACCATTTTCCCCCTGGCGGCCAAGTTCACCAAGGAGTTCTGCGGCCTGCCGGAGTCCTGCGAGGAGATCATGGCGGAGTGGATGGACCTGGCGAAGGACGCCTATGCCCATGTGACCGTAAAGCCCGGCGTGCGGGCCTATTTGAAGCAGTGCCGGGCGGAGGGCCGCAGACTGGCGGTGGTGACCTCCAGCATCCCGGTCCACTGCCACACCGCGCTGGAGCGGCTGGATCTGGAAAAATACTTTGAGCGCATCACCTTCGCCCAGGAGCTGGGCCTTGACAAGGCGGACCCCGCCGTTTGGCGGACGGCGGCGGAAGAGAACGGCGTCCGGCCGGAGGCGTGCACCATGTTTGACGACAGCCTGGCCGCCTGCAAGGGCGCGCGCACAGCCAAAATGCGGGTGGTGGGCGTACACGACGGCTTTTTCGCCGCCGACGAAAAAGAGATGCGCAGCTTCTGCGACGTCTATATTAAGAGCTTTGAGGAGCTGCTGTGGCTTCCGGAAAAGCGCGCCCGCCGGCAGTGACCGGCAGGGGAAAGGAAACGTCATGAACAAGATCCTGGAAGCGTTTGCGGCGGGGAGACCGCCCATCGGCACCTTCTCGCATTTGAAGAGCCTGGCCGCCGTGGAGAGCCTGGGCTGTACGGGCCTGGACTATGTGGTGCTGGACACGGAGCACTGCTCCGCGGGCCCGGACTTCACGGCCTCCGCCCTGACGGCGGCCGGCGCGGCCGGCATCGCCGCCCTGGTCCGCATCAACGAGATCGCCCGCAGCGCGGTCCTCCAGCCGCTGGACGCGGGAGCCGACGGCATCATCGTCCCCAATGTGGAGACGCCCGCCCAGGTCCGGGACCTGGTCCGCTGGGCCAAGTTCCCGCCACTGGGCGGCCGGGGCTACTGCCCCACCCGGGACGGGGGCTGGGGGTACGGGGAAACCGCCCGGGCCGGCGCGGCGTTCTATATGGAGCACTGTAACCGCCAGACCCTTTTGCTGCCCCAGTGCGAGACGCGAGGCTGTCTGGAGCGCATCGGGGAGATCGCCGCCATCGACGGCGTGGACGGCATCTTTGTGGGTCCCCTGGACCTCTCCATCGCCCTGGGCTGTCCCATGCGGCTGGACGCGCCGGAGATGCAGGACGCGATGAAGCGCATCCTCTCGGCCTGCGCCCAGGCCGGAAAGCGCGCCTTCCTCTTCTGCGCAGACGCGCAGACGGCCGCCGCGCAGCTTGCGGCGGGATTCGACAGCGCGGCCGTGGGCGTGGACGTGATGCTCCACATCCAGACCTACCGGACTTTGGTGGAGGACATTCAGCAAAACCTTTGAGGATTTGGAGCCCTGGCAGCGCCGGGACCGGACCAAGCTGTGCAAAGAGGCCGTCAGGAACATCCTGACGGCATCTTTTTTACAGCTTCTTCAAATGCTTTCCGGCGGCTTTCAGCATGAGCTTCTTGGGTCTCTCCATCCCCTCGAAGGCCACTTCCGCCAAGGCGTCGCCGCCCATGGGTTTCACGGACAGCACCGTGCCCGTGCCGAAGGCGGTGTGCTCCACCCGGTCTCCCTGGCAAAGGTCCGGCATCTGCGCGGCGGGCGCGGCGCCGCCAGCGGTGGAAAGCGTGCGCCGCGGCGCCGTTTGGGCCGCCCGGTAGCTGTGGACCGTGCCGTTTTCCCGGGGGCCGCCGCTGGTGTAGATGCCTGTGGAAGGCCGGGGAGCATACCCGCCCCCAAGGGGCACGCCGTCCTCGTACCGGCCTCCGCCGAAGGAGGCGTCGTCCGCCATGCCGCCGAAGCGGGGCTCGGGCTTGCTCTCCCAGCGCATGTTCTCCTCCGGGATCTCCTCCAGAAACCGGGAGGGACGGTTGGCGCTGGTCCGGCCGTACAGCATCCGCTGTTTCGCGTTGGTCAGCGTCAGCTTCTCCTTGGCCCGGGTCATGGCCACATAACAAAGCCGCCGCTCCTCCTCCAGCTCCTCCTCGTCGTACATGGCGGAGCTGCCGGGGAAGATCCCCTCCTCCAGGCCCACCACGTAGACCACGGGAAATTCCAGGCCCTTGGCGGAGTGGATGGTCATCATAGTAACGCAGTTGTCATCTGACTCCACACTGTCCAGGTCCGTGTAGAGGGCGATCTCATTGAGGAAGCCGGAGAGGGTGGCGTCCTCGGGCTGCTGCTCCAAAAAGCCCAGGATGTTGGATTTCAGTTCCTGTACGTTTTCGATGCGGCCCCGGCTCTCCATATCGTTTTTCATCTCCAGGGCCTTGACGTATCCGGTGCGCTCCATCACCTCGTCGTAAAACTCCGGCAGGGCCAGCGCGCCGCCCGCCCTGCGCAGTCCGTCGATCAAATCCGCGAATTTCAGTAGCTTGGACGCGGCGCTCTTCAACTCCGGGAACAAATCCGCATTCCGGATGATCTCATAGAGTGACGCGCCCTGAGCCTCCGCCAGGGCCGCCACCTTGTCTATGCTGGCGGCGCCGATGCCCCGGACAGGGGTGTTCACGATGCGCCGCAGGCGCAGATCGTCCAGGGGATTGTTCACCACGCAGAGGTAGGCCAGCATGTCCTTCACCTCCGCCCGGTCGAAGAACTTCATGCCGCCCACCACCTTATAGGGGATGGCGTTGCGTTTCAGGGCGTATTCCAACGCGTTGGACTGGGCGTTCATCCGGTACAAAACGGCGGTGTCCCGGAAGTTCCGGCCCCGGTTGACCCCCATCAGGATGTCGCCCACCACGTAATTGGCCTCGTCGCTCTCGTTGAAGGTCGTTTTCACGGTGATGGCGTCGCCGCTTCCATTGTCCGTCCAGAGGGTCTTGCCCTTTCGCCCGGCGTTGTTCCTGATGACGGCGTTGGCCCCGTCCAGGATGTTCTGCGTGGAGCGGTAGTTCTGCTCCAAACGGATAGTCCGGGCGTTGGCGTACTGCTTTTCAAAATTCAGGATGTTTTCGATATTCGCCCCCCGGAAGCGGTAGATGGACTGGTCGTCGTCGCCCACTACGCAGAGGTTCTTCCGCCCGCCGGCCAGCAGGCTCGTCAGCAAATACTGGAGATGGTTCGTATCCTGATACTCGTCCACCAGCACATAGCGGAATTTGTTCTGGTAATACGCCAGCACCTCCGGCTCCTGCTGGAGAAGGGAGACCGTGTGGTAGATGATATCGTCAAAATCCAGGGCGTTGGCCGCGCGCAGCTTCTTCACATAGGCGGCGTAGACCTTGGCGATGCGGGCCATCTTCCAGTCGTTTTCGTTCGCGTGCCTGGCGGCGAAGGCCTCCGGGGATTCGTACTGGTCCTTGGAATGGCTGATGACCGCAAGGATGCTCCGGGGCTGAAAGGTCTTTTCGTCCAGGTTCTGCTCCTTTAAAATATCCCGGATCACCCGCTTGGAATCGTCGCTGTCGTAAATGGTAAAATCCTTGTCGAAGCCGATGCGGTCGATATCCCGCCGGAGGATGCGGACGCAGGCGGAGTGGAAGGTGGAAGCCCAGACGTCGTTGGCCTGGGGGCCCAGCCGGGCCGCCAGGCGGTCCTTCAGCTCCCCCGCCGCCTTGTTGGTGAAGGTGATGGCGATGATCTCCCAGGGCCGGGGGACATCCACGGCGCACAGCCGCCGGGCCCGGCGCTCCGCCTCCCCGTCCGGGCGGTCGGGATAGGACTCCAGAAAGGCAAGGTCCTCCTCCGTGGCCCACTCCGGCACGAAATCGCTGTCGCTCCCCTTTCCGTAGGTCAACAGGTTGTACACCCGCTGGATGAGGACCGTGGTCTTTCCGCTGCCCGCCCCCGCCAGCAGCAGCAAAGGCCCTTCCGTGGTCATGGCGGCCTGGCGCTGCATGGGGTTCAGCCGCCGCAAGTCCCGGGCGATGACGGCCCGCCGGGCGGCGATGTAACGTTTGTTGAAATCTGTCATATGCTCACCAGTTTTCCTATAATCTCGCTGTCTATTGTAGGCGAAATTCGAGGCGGGGTCAACCGTGGGTTTTCGTTGACGGACGAATGCGGTTGTGATAGTCTCAGGAAAAGGAGGTCTTTCCCATGTATGAGCTGATTCAGGCCGCCCCCCGCACCTATTACATCCAGTGTCCCGCCAAAATGGGCGTTTGGAAGCTGAACGAGCGCGATGTGGTCCTCATCGACAGCGGCAACGACAAGGACGCGGGCCGGAAGGTCCAAAAGATCCTGGAGGCCCAAGGCTGGACCCTTCGCTGCATCCTGAACACCCACGCCAACGCGGACCACAACGGCGGCAACAACCTGCTGCAGACCCGGCTGGGCGCCCCCGCCTTCGCCCCGGGCATCGACGCCGCCATTACCTCCCATCCCATCCTGGAACCCGCCTTTCTCTACGGCGGCTACCCCCCCAAGCCCCTGCGGAACAAATTTCTGCTGGCCCAGCCCAGCGACTGCCGCCCGCTGACGGCGGAGGACCTGCCGGAGGGACTGGAGATGCTTCCTCTCCCCGGCCATTTCTTCGACATGTGCGGCTTCAAGACCGGGGACGACGTGTGGTTTTTGGCGGACTGCATGTCCGGCGCCGGCATCGTGGAGAAATACCATGTGAATTTTATCTACGACGTGGCGGGATATCTGGAGACGCTGGACAAGGTCTGCGCCCTGGAGGGGCGGCTCTTCATTCCCGCCCACGCGGAGCCGGTGGAGGACATCCGTCCCCTGGCGGAGCTGAACCGGGCGAAGGTCCTGGAGATCTGCGGAGTCCTCCTGGCTCTTTTACGGCAGCCCCAGTGCTTTGAGGATCTGCTGCAAAAGGTGTTCAGCCACTATCAGCTCACCATGGACTTCAACCAGTACGCGCTGGTGGGCAGCACCGTCCGGTCCTATCTGGCCTACCTTCTGGACAAGGGGGCCCTGGCGGCGGAATTTGAAGCGTGCAGGCTGCTTTGGCGCGCGGTCTGACCCGGAACGGAACGGGGCCTTCCCCGTTCCGTTCTTTTTTGTAACCATTTTTAGGTTGACAAATGTCTACCAATTTGGTAGGGTCATGGTAGACAAACGTATACCAAGTGGAGGTGAGCAGATGCACATCAATCTGTCCGACAGCGAATGGCGGCTGATGAACCGCCTGTGGGACCGCTCTCCCATGACCATCATGGAGCTGACCGCGTCTTTCCGGGAGGACACCGGCTGGAGCAAAAACACCGTCATCACCATGCTCTCCCGGCTGGAGTCCAAGGGCGCCGTCCGGTATGAAGAGGCCGGGCGGGCAAAGCGGTATTTTCCGGCGGTGGCCCGGGAGGACGCGGCATTGACGGAGACGGAAAACTTTCTGGAGAAGGTCTACGGCGGGAGCCTGGGCCTGATGATGAGCGCCATGGTGGAGAGCCGGGCGCTGACGGAGGCGGAGATCGCGGAGCTGTCCGCTATTTTGGAGCGGGCCGGAGAGGAGCGGACATGAAAGAGATCCTCATCACATCCTCGGTTTTGATCCTAGTCTTGCTGGCGGTGCGCCTGCTGTTTTTCAAGTCCATCTCCCGCCGGGCGCAGTACGCTTTGTGGGGGCTGGTGCTGGTGCGGCTGCTGGTCCCCGTGAGCCTGCCCGCCATGGAGCACAGCGTCCTCTCCGCCGTGGAGCCCATGCAGACGGCCGTGGCGGAACAAATGGACGGTCTTTCCGTCTATCTGCGCCCCGTCGCCCAGGGACGCATGGAGATGAGCGCCCTCCAGCCGCCGGAATCCAACGCCGCGCCGGCGGTGGTGGTCCGGGAGGACCCTTCCAGAACGGGCGGCGGGCCGCAGTACCAGGTCAATGGGCATACCGCCGCCGGAAGCTATCTCTCTGAGGATGGGACCGTGGTGTTTTACGCCTGGTCACTGACGGTCCCTGAGCTTCTGGCACTCCTCTGGCTGATCGGGACCGTTTTGATGTCGGTGTGGTTTTTGACCGTCAATCTGCTCTTTTGGCGCAAACTCCGTAAAGCAAGATCGCCTTACACAGTTGACGGATGCGGATATCCCGTCTATCTGGTGGAGCGCGGCCTCCCCTCCCCCTGCCTGTTCGGCCTGTTCCGCCCCGCCATCTATCTGACCCCCGCCGCCACCGCCTCGCCGGAGGCCCTGCGGCATGTCATCGCCCATGAGAGCACCCACGCCCGTCATCTGGACTGCCTGTGGTCCCTTCTGCGGTGCGTGTGTCTGGCGGTCTACTGGTTCGATCCGCTGGTCTGGGCGGCGGCCATCGTGTCCAGGAGCGACTGCGAGCTGGCCTGCGACGAGGGGGCGCTGAAGACCCTGGGCGAGGCGGAGCGCATCTCCTACGGAAAGACCCTCCTCTCCCTCATCCCCGTGGGCAGAGGTCCCGGCAATCCCCTGCTGTCCGCCACCACTATGACGGCGGGCAAGCGCCAGCTCAAGGACCGCATCACCCGCATCGCGGAGAACCGCCAGACCCGTGCCGCCGCCCTGTTCGCGGTGATCGCCGCGGCGGCGGTGGCGTGCGCGCTGACGTTCACCGGCTCATCCTCGCCGGCGGGGAAGGCGGATCTCTCCGGCTTCGAGTTGGAGACCACCATCTCCCTGGCGGAGGCGGAGCCCTGCACGCCGGAGGCGGTCCCCATTACGGACATTCCAAAAAGCGACGTTGCCTGGGTGCTGGACTATGTGGAACTGCCAAGCGGCGGCGTGGTGGGATGCGGCTATCTGGAGGACCGGAGCGCCGTCTACTGGTACGCGGACAGCCGGGAGGCGGAAACGCTGCACCTCTTCCTCACCAACCGCTCCCATCCCTACGATTACGGCTATGCGGCGAAAACCTTCACAGGCGTTTTAGGCCATGACGGTTTCCGCGTGGTCTACGAGGCGGGCGAGGACCTGGAGCCCCATACCGGCCAGGACGGCAATGTGTACAACGCCCTGCGCTACTACTATTTTGGGGAGGACGGAACGCTGTATCTCCTGGCCTCCGCCCCCGGAGACGTCACGGAGGCTCCCTGGCCGGACACCCTGCTGGCCAACGCCTACGGAGCCGCCGGAACGCTGCTGTATTTCCAGCGGGACGGCGGGCTGTACCGCGCGGAGCTGACGGCCCTTATCGCCGCCGCCTATCCCGGCTGGGATTCCGCCGGCGTCGGCTGGGACGGAGATTCCCGCCTGCTTGGCATCAGCGGCTACCGGGAGAGCGATTATGCCCTGTGCCGCCGGAGCGGGGATTTTGACGGGAAAAACCTTCTGATCTACAAGGACGCCCGGGCGCTGAACGACCATGTTCTGGGCGCGCCGAACGTGCCGGAGGACGTGCTGGCCGCCGCCAAGAGCTCCGTTTCCCAGTCCTACCAGCAGATGAACGGCTCCGGGGAACAGGGCGGAAACACCTACGACGACTGGCGCGTCGAGCATCTGGCCCACGCCTACACCTACTCCCCCGCCGACGGCACGGACTTCTACGGCATGGAGATCGAAGTTTACCAAATGAACTACGAGTTCCATACCCCCATGCCCCTGGACCAGGTCGTTTTGGCGGGGGGCATGTACGTGACGGAGGACGGCTGGGTGATGCCCAGCTATCCCTACTGCACATATCTGCTGTTCCAGATCAAAGACGGACAGCGCGTCTTTTTGTACAGCGTGATGGAAAACGACTGCGCTCCCGGAATCAAGCTCTTCACAGAGGACATGGAGCGGGCCTTCCTGTCCGCCGGGAACCTCACCGTGGCGGGCATGACGCAGGCGGAGCTGGCAGAGATGTTCCGGCAGCACCCCGTCTCCGCTCTGGCCAAGGTCTCCGCCTGTTACGGGATGGAGCGGGACCTGGGGTGCCGGGTCCTGGCCTGGTCGCTGGCGGAGGAGCCCATCGGCAATATTTTCGGCGTGCTGAACCAGGAGGGCTTCACCGGGCGGATGGCCCAGACCCTGGACCTTCTGCGGTACTATGCCGGGGACCTGTCCTACGACACCCTGCCCCAGGAGGTCCTGGACCTCTACAAGCAGGTGCGTGACGCCTGGGAGAACGGCCGGAGTTCCGGGGAATCCTATATGTATTTCGCCGACGAGGAGCACCGGGACCTGTATTTGAACGCCGGCGCGAACGTTCCCCGATATATCCAGATCGAATTCGGCCGGTGGATCAATCCAAGCCTCTACGCCGTGACGGCGTATGTCACCGACTATGACGGAACGCCGGCCGCGCCGTATCACCGCTGTTACTTCGCGGGCCTTATCGACGGGACCTGGAAGTGGATCGGGCATGTGAGCGAGGTGCCGGAGGCGCTGCGGGAGGGACTGGACGCGGAGCGGTATGATTATTATGAGACGTTTTTCCCGGGAGACGGCTCAAATGCGAAAGACAGCCAGCCGCCCACGGAGGAGGACCTCCACAACGCCATCCTCACCAGCCGGAAAAACGCCTCGGGCAAGACCTTTGATTTCTATGCGGAGGCCCACCAGGTCCTGGACCGGGTGGAGGAAGGAGACGCCTGCACCTTCTATCTGATGGTGGATTACGAGGCATATTCCAGCAAGGACGGCGTTTGGACGCCCGAGGTGGGCGGACAATTCCCCGCCGCCGCCACCTTCACGCGCCAGGACGGCGAGTGGGTGCTGAGCGAATATTGGGAGCCTCTTGGCGGCGGGCGCTATGAACCGGATATCCGGGGCAAATTCACGGAACAGGCAGCGGACGCGCTCTTTAACGGAGACTGGTCGTACCTGAAGGAACAGTGCGACAACGCGGCGCTCCGCTATTTCACGCAGGCGGAAAACCGCGGCTCCGCCGACGCGGAAGCCGCCGTGGCCGGGGCCGCCGCCTATCTGCCGGAGCTTCAGAAAAAACGCGGATATGCGAGCCTCGTCCCCGTCTCCACGGAGATCGACGCCGCTTTAAGCGGCGAATCCCGGGCGCACCTGGCGGAGATCAACGGCTGGTCCACCGCCTACGCCGCCCGTTTGACCGTGGTGCGGGCGGTCTACGATGTGACCTGGGACGGCGGCGCGGGCCGGGCCGCCCGGAATATCTATATGATGCCGGAGAGCGGGACGGGCGGTTCCTGGTACGTCTACGGCGCGCAGGACTGCGCCGTGCCCGCCGAATTTGCTTATGTGTGATAAAGAAGCAATAGAAGTGCAAAAAATTTTGCCGTTCCTATCCGACACTTGGCCATTGTGTCGGATAGGTCGGGCGGTTATTCGGGCAAGTCAATCTTGCCGACAAAG
>JAEXWS010000042.1 GCA_023406225.1 Bacillota bacterium
GCATGGGCATCATGGCCCGCAGCGAGCCGGCAAGGCGCGTCTCCCCGGTCTGGTTGCACATCAGCAGGCAGAGGCCCACCGGCGGCGTCACCAGGCCGATGCAGAGGTTAAAGCTCATGATGATGCCGAATTGCAGCAGATCGATGCCGAACGCCGCCAGCACCGGCATCAAAATCGGCGTCATCATCACCACGGCGGCATTGGCCTCCATCAGCATGCCGATGATCAGGAACAGAACGTTCAGCAGCAGCAATATGACGAATCTGCTGTTTGTGATGGAGCTGAAAAACGCGACCAGCTGCTGGGGCAGGCCGGAGGTGGTAATCACATAGCTGGACGCCGTGGACAGTCCCACCATGACCATGATGGTGGCCGTGGAGACCGCGCCCTCCATAAACACGGTGGGCAGCTCCTTCCAGCTCATGTCGCGGTATATGAAAAGACTGACGATCAAGCTGTACGCCACGGCCACCGCGGCCGCCTCGGTGGCCGTGAAAATGCCGCCGAAGATGCCGCCCAGGATGATGACCGGCATCAAAAGGGCCCAGACGCCTTTTCCAACGGAGGTCCCCACCCTTTTCATGCTGGGTTTCTCATGCGCGGGCAGGTTGTGCCGCCGGCCATACCACAGCCCGTAGCCGATCAGGACCGCCGCCAGGATGACGCCGGGGAGCACGGAGCCCAAAAACAGGCTGGCCACGGAGACGTTGGTGATGCTGGCGTAAACGATCAAAACGATCGAGGGCGGGATGATGGGGCCGAGGATCGAGGAGATGGCGGACACCGCCACCGCAAATTCCGCGGGATAGCCCTCTCTTTTCATGGCGGGAATGGTGATGCCGCCGATGGCGGAGGAAGTGGCCACGCCGGAGCCGGAGATGGCGCCGAACAGCGCGGAGGCCAGGGTGGTCACCAGCGCCAGGCTGCCCTTGATGTGCCCGATCAGGGCGTTGCAAATGTCGATCAGCTTGCCCGTGATGCTTCGGGACATGATGTTCCCCGCCAGGATGAAAAAGGGGATGGCCAGAAGGGAGCTGCTGTTCATCCCCGCGAACATCCGCTGGGGCAGGACCAGCAGCGGAAGGCCCGCCATGTTCAATGCGACCAGCGTCCCGATCCCCAGGGACATGTAGATGGGAAATCCCAGGAAGGACAGCACCAGCAAAAAGAGAATGATCAAAATCCCCACATTCATGTCCGCGCCTCCTTTTCACTTCCCCGCAGTCCGTCCATGTTTTTCAAGACCACCTCCAGCGAGGTCAGCAGCATCAGCCCGATCCCGATGGGTACGCTGGCATAGGGGATCGACATCGGGACGCCCAGTCCGGCGGACATGGTGCGGCTTCCCATCCGGCAAAGATCCAGAGAGTAGACGAACAGGAACGCCAGGAATACCATCCCCACCAGCGTCGTCCCGACGGTGAAGGCGCATTTCGTCCTGGGCTTGAAGCGGTTGATCAGCATATCGATCTGCAGGTGGCTGTTGCGGCGGATCGCGATGGCCGCGCCGATCATCACGTCATAGATGAACAAATAGCGGGCCAGCTCCTCGCTCCAGGAATTGGCGTTGGAAAAGATGTACCGCATGACGACCTGATAGACGATGATGATCACCATCACCCCCACGCTGACCGCCAGGACGGCCTTTTCGATCTTCTCCAGGCAGTCCAGAAATTTTGAATATCCTTTCAGCATACGCACCTCTCCTCAGCGGCCGTTCAGGACGCGGGGTCCATGTCCCGGATCTGCTGGTACCAATCTGTCAGCTGGGGGAAATTCGCCTCCGTGTATCCGGCAAAATGCTCTGCAAAGGCCGCGTTGTCCACTTCGACGAACGTGACGCCCTGGCCTTCCAGCTCCGCCTTTTTGGCGTCCTCACGCTCCAGCACATCCGCGCTCACCTGCTCTCCCGCGTAAACGGCGGCCTCTTCCACCGCGGACTGGATGTCCTCGGGCAGAGAGGCAAAGTAGCCGGAATCCATAACGATGGTGTTGGCGCTGTAGACGTGATTGGTCAAGATCCAGTATTTGCAGACCTCCTGGAAGGAGTAGCTGGCGGAGTCCAGGATCGAGTTTTCCTGACCGTTCACGGTCCCCTGCTGCAGCGCCGTGTAGGTCTCGCCCATGGCCAGCGGCGTGGGGGCGGAGCCCATCCAGTCCCAAATCTTGATGTAGCCCTCCAAATTGGGCGCGCGGAGCTTGAAGCCGGAGAACGCCTCCACGGTCTTCATCTCCTTGGTCGCCGTCACGATGCGGGCGCCCCGGAATCCCGCGCCCATCAGCTTGAACCCGGCATCGCCGCCCACCGCGTCCTGGATATCCCGGCCAAGCTCGCTGCCCCAGACGTTCATGAAGTGATCGTAGCCGCTGAAGGTATAGGGCATGATGTCGATGTTGGCCAGCGGAGTGAACGGGGCCAGGGTCCCGACGGATTCACAGAGGACATCCGCCACGCCCACGGACATTCCCTCCAGCACCTCGGTAGTGGAGCCCAAGCTGCCGCCGCCGTAAAAATCCACCTGGACCCGGCCGTTCGTGAGGCTCTCCACCTTATCCTTGAAATATGTAGCCATGTCGAAGGCCATTTCGCCGGGAGCGCTTCCGTTCAGCGCCATTTTCCAGGTATACTCCGCTCCGGAGCCGTCTCCGCCCTGGGCGGGGGTGCCTCCGCAGCCTGTCAGCAGGCCGAAGACCATCGTAAATGCAAACGCCGCGGACAATACTCTTTTCATCTCTGTCAACGCTCCTCTTCATAATTTTTCCAATGGCCGCAGGTATCTTCCGGTTGCCAGGGGCCATGCCGCCGGTACGGCAAGGTGGACCATGCAGGGGCGGCCGCTCCGGGGACCGCCGGAATACCCCGGAACGCGCTGGGTTGGTTCGGCTCTGTAATGGTAAAATTATATAATGGTCTTACCATTAATCTATTTATATATCTTTGTGCATTCTATGTCAAGCGTTTTTTAAATAACACACTTCTTCTGTATATTTTATATAAAATATATTCCGTTTTTCTGTGTATATGCAAAGCATTTCCTTCGGGATCCACCCGCGTCCGCCTCTTCCCCTTCCTTGACATCATTTTTCCCCCGTGGTATGCTAAAAAAAACAGAAAATGGAGACTGCATTGTGGGAGATCATATTTCTAAACCCCTGTTTGCTCCGGCGAAAACACAGCGCGCCTCGGAGGCCATCTATCACCAGATCTATCCCAAAATCGTTTCCGGTGAATTGAAGCCCGGAGAGCGCCTTCCCTCCGAGCGGGAGCTGGCGGAGCAGTTTCAGCGCAGCCGCCCCGTGGTCCGGGAGGCCCTTCGCATGCTTGAGCAGGACGGCCTGCTGGAAACGTCCCTTGGCAGCACCGGCGGCGCCGTGATCCGGGGCGTGTCTCTGAAGACGGTGGAGGAGCCTCTGAAAAACCTGGTGGCGATGGGCGCCATCAATCTGAACGAGCTTCTGGAGTACCGGCACATCAATGACCGGGGCTGCGCGCGGCTGGCCGCCGTTCACTATGAAAGCCAGGACGCGGCGGAGCTCAAGCGCATACTGGCGTGCGCTAAGGAAAACCTGGATAGGTCCCTCAGCTTTCAGGAATATGACGTCGCCTTTCACACCGCCTTGGCAAAGGCCAGCCACAACGCCCTGGCCATGATGATCAACGATGTGATCGTCCGTTTGAATACGGACGTGTTTCTTCATGCCATTCGGGACTACACGCCTCGGCAGCTCCGCGCGGTCAACCAGCAGATCTATGAAACGCATGCCGCCGTGATGGACGCCGTTCTGGCCAGGGACCCCGACCTGGCCGACACCTGCATCTCGGCCATGATCCAGGTTTTCAAATCCGTCGGGATCGATCAAACAGGACCCGGAACAAATTGACGCTCCTCCGCGCCGTTGGGATCGCTTCCGGCCTCATCAAAATTTGAAAAACACGCGGCTTTGCGCCGCGTGTTTTTTGTTTGTCTCTGCGGGTTCAGCAGTCCGCACCGGTCTCATTCCGGAGCCGCCTGCAAAGCAGCTCCAGATTTTTTACGGTCTGCATATTGATAAAGTGTTCGATTTTTTCCACCTGCTCCAATTCGTTTTTTGAACCGTTGAGCATACACAAAAACCGCTGCAGGACGTCATGGCGGTAGAGCAGATAATCTCCGAGGGAGGCCCCCTGTTCGGTCATCTCGATGCCGCCGTACCTCTGTGCCCGGACGAGCCCCGCCTTTGCAAGCTGTTGGATCATCTTTGTGACGGAGGAGGCCTTGACATGCAGGCGCGTGGACAGGTCCACCACCCGGACCGCCTCGCCGCCGCGCTGGATGCGGGCTATCATCTCCAGATAATCCTCCATCGCGCTGGTCAGTTCACCATCGGACAGGAGCTCATATCCCTTCATGGTATAAAAGCCGTCGGGTATGCAGGCCATGATCCTCATCTCCATTTGCACGTGCTTCGATTCACCATGAGCGATCCGGGAGAATAGCATGATGGCGAGGAGTTTCCCTCTCCTAAACTTCGGGGACCGCCTGTTTTCCGGACGCACGTCCCGGAAAGGCGGCCGGCCTCCCCCGCCCTGGGGCGGATTCCAGGAAACGGGGGGCCTGCTGTCAAAAAGTTTCCCGAACCTAACTTTATGATCGAGGTGACGATATGATGAGTGCTTATCATACGCTGAATGAAATAGATCCCGGACAGCGCGCCGTGGTGGATGAATTGCGGTCTACGGGCAGCATGCGCCGCAGGCTTCTTGATATCGGCCTGATAAAAAACACAGAGGTCGAGTGTCTCGGCAGAAGTCCCGGCGGCGACCCGACCGCATTTCTGATCCGCGGCGCGGTCATTGCGATCCGTTCCGAGGATTGTAAAAACATACGGGTCTTATCGAATTGACAAGGGAGGAGACATAAAATGGGCCTGACAAGCAGCTCGGTCGGGATCAACGCGGTGGACTCCGGATTGGTCATAAAGAAAAAGACCGAAGCGGACCGGATCGTCGCTCTGGCGGGAAATCCCAACGTCGGAAAGAGCACCGTGTTCAACGGACTGACCGGATTGAACCAGCACACCGGAAACTGGCCGGGGAAAACGGTCACCAACGCGCAGGGGTACTGCGCCTCCAAAAGGCAAAGCTACGTGATGGTCGATATCCCCGGCACATACTCTTTGATGGCCCATTCCGCCGAGGAAGAGGTCGCGCGGAACTTTATCTGCTTTGGGGATCCCGATGCGGTGGTGGTCGTATGCGACGCGACCTGCCTGGAGCGGAATTTGAATCTGGTCCTCCAGACCATTGAGATCTCGTCTCATGTGGTGGTGTGCGTCAACCTGATGGACGAGGCGAAGCGGAAAAACATCGCCCTCGACCTGCCGCTCCTTTCAAAGCGGCTGGGCGTTCCGGTCGTCGGCACGACGGCCCGGAAAAAGAAAAGCCTGGACCGTTTGATGGAAGCTCTCGACGGCATCGTGGCCGGCGAGACCCATACCGCCCCCTATATCGTGCGGTATTCCGCGGAGATCGAGCAGGCAGTTTCCCTCCTTGAGCCTGTGATCCGGAAAAAATGCGGCGGAGCGCTCAACAGCAGGTGGCTGAGCCTCAAGCTGCTGGACCAGGACCCGTCGCTGATGCGTGAGATCAGAAACTATCTGGGCAGGGACTTCCTGCCGGACGATGAACTGGAGGCCGCGATTTCCGCCGCAAAGGACTTCCTCGCCCAGCACGGCGTCGACAGCGGCGATAAATTGAAGGACCGGATCGTATCCTCCCTGGTGAGCAGCGCGGAGACCGTGTGCAGAGGCGCCGTCGTATACGGCGACCGCCAATACGCCGAGACCGACCGCAGGCTCGATAAAATACTAACAAGCCGGCTCACCGGCTATCCGGTGATGCTCGCACTGCTGGCAGTCGTATTCTGGCTTACGATTACCGGGGCGAACTACCCGTCGCAGCTGCTGGCCGACGGCCTGTTCTGGGTCCAGGACCGGCTGACGGAGCTTTTTGCGTATCTCCACGCGCCGGAGTGGCTGCACGGGATCCTTGTACTGGGCGTATACAGGGTGCTGGCATGGGTCGTGTCCGTTATGCTGCCGCCTATGGCGATCTTTTTCCCGCTTTTCACACTGCTGGAGGACGCGGGCTATCTGCCGCGCATCGCATACAATCTGGATAAACCCTTCAAACGCTGCTGCGCCTGCGGCAAACAGGCGTTGTGCATGTGCATGGGTTTTGGCTGCAACGCCGCCGGCATCATCGGATGCAGGATCATCGATTCGCCCCGGGAGCGTCTCCTCGCGATCCTGACGAACAACTTTGTCCCCTGCAACGGGCGGTTTCCAACGCTTATCGCCATCCTGACCATGTTTTTCGTGGGCACGGCCGGGGGCGCCCTCTCCTCTTTATGGTCCGCGCTGCTGCTGACCCTAGTGATCGTTCTGGGGGTGCTCATCACCCTCGGAGTGACAAAACTGCTTTCAAAAACCCTGCTGAAAGGCGTCCCCTCCTCTTTTACCCTTGAGCTTCCCCCATACCGAAAGCCGCAGATCGGAAAGGTGATCGTCCATTCCATATTCGACAGGACGCTGTTTGTCCTTGGCCGCGCGATCGTGGTGGCGGCTCCTGCGGGTCTTGTCATCTGGCTGATGGCAAATATTTCGGTCCATGACGTCAGCATCCTCAGCCACTGCGCGGCCTTCCTCGACCCATTCGCCCGGCTCATGGGGCTGGACGGCGTCATCCTTATCGCGTTCATCCTGGGCTTCCCGGCCAATGAGATCGTTATCCCGATCGCCATCATGGCATACATGGCACAGGGCAGCATTCTGGAGCTCGACAGCCTGTATGAGATGAAAGCCCTGTTCGTGCAGAACGGCTGGACGTGGATCACAGCGGTAAGCGCCATGCTGTTCTCATTGAATCACTGGCCCTGTTCGACCACGCTGCTGACGATTAAAAAGGAAACGGGCAGCTGGAAATGGACCGCCCTGGCCGCCGCCATACCGACCGCCACCGGCGTCGCGGTATGCATCGCCTTTACCGCCCTGGCCCGGCTGTTTGTCTGAAAGACTTCCGCTGCGGCCGCGTTTGGCAGCACGGGCAAGCGCCGCCCGGGCGCGCCGCCGTTTCGCACCCTCCTCAAAATTCAAACTTTCGTAACAACTCCCGCTGGCTTCCTTAACAACTGCCGGGTATCATAAAATCTGCAAGAAACTTCTTTTTCATTTACCCTCTGACATGGAGCGGGGCGGGTCGATACCCGGCCCCGTTCTTTGTTTTCCACTCTCCGTCCCGGCCGGCAAGCCGTTTGGCCGCGCATATCCCTCTCAGGCCGCCTCCCAGCCCGGATATGTTCGATCCCAGCGGGCAAACTACCAGGGAGGTGATAATCATGCATGATTTAGAATTGCTGCAGTTTGTTCACAAAACCGCTTCCATGGGCATCAAGGGATTGGAAGATGTGTCGGGCCGCATTGCCGATCCCGAACTGCGCAAGGCGGTGTCACAGCAGATCCAGGAATATCAGAATATTTCGGAGACCTCATCCGCCTTGCTCCGCTCCAAAGGCGGCGAACCAGCCGGCCCTGGATGGATGGCGCAGGTTTCCTCCGAACTCATGTCCACGGCAAAAACTCTGATCGATTCCTCGGCGTCCAAAATCGCGGAAATGGTCATCCAGGGCAATACCATGGGCGTCACCAAAGGCACCAAGCACCTGAACGATTATGACGGAGACGATCTCCAGGTCAGGAATCTGGCGGAGAAGCTGATCCAGACAGAACAGGCCAACATAGAGCAAATGAAGGATTTCCTCTGAACCGCCGCCCCTCATCGGGGCGGCTTTCTTTTCGAGCGGGCACAACGCTTTGTTTGGCCCGGCGGGACGGCGCGCCGCCCGGGCCACAGCCCCGCGGCCGCCTTCCCCAGCCGCTTTCCCCGTCTTATGGTCCCGAAATTTTTATGGGATGCCCTCTTATTTCTGTTATGGTATAATGCAGGTCAATACATATGGAAAGGAATGCTCGCAAATGAAAGTCCTGTTTCACATCGATGACAGCGCCCGGTGGGCCATGACCCTGGGCAACGCCGCCAACCTCTTGCAGTACGGCGTCTCATCCGGCACGCCCCTTGAAGTGGAGATCGTCGCGAATGGTCCTGCTGTCTGTGAGCTTCGCGCTGAAGCTGCGGCAAAGTCTGGAATTGCCGCTCAGCTGGAGTCCCTTGCGCCGTCTGTGCGCATCTGCGCATGCAAGAACGCTTTAAGGGCCAATGGCATATCCGCCGGGGAGCTGTATCCATTCATACAGGTCGTCCCCGCGGGCGTTGCGGAAATCGCGCTCAGGCAGGATGAAGGGTTTGCCTATGTAAAACCCTGACCTTCCTCCTTCGGCGGCTTCCAAATTTTTCCGCCCTGTCCAAGCCGTCTCCGCATCGGTCAATTCAAAACCGCAGAGCTCCGTGTCCTCCTGAAATAGCTCCAGCACAGGCCCAGGGACAGCAGGCTGGCGCACGGGGCGGCGAAGCCGATCTGGAAAAGATCGGCGCGGGACGCATGGCTGAGATACCACGAGAGCGGTATCCGGACCAAACAGGTGGAGGCCAGGCTGTGGAGCAGAGGAAAGGCCGGATGCCCGCTGCCGCTGAAGTAAGCATTGAGGCAGAAGACAAAGCAGACCACGATGCAGTCCAGGCTGTAGGAGCGCAGATACCGCCCGCCCGCCTCCATAACGCGGAGATCGGTGGTGAACAGCCCCACAAGCCCGGAGGCGGCAAGCTGGGATGCAAGGAAGCAGGCGATCCCGAACACCAGGGAGAGAAGGATGCCCACACGCAGACAGCTCCGGGCCCGGTCCATCATGCCCGCGCCGCGGTGCTGGGCGGTGACGGCGGCGATGGCCGATGCGAAGGCGGTGGTGGGCAGCATACTGAACACGATCAGCTTTTCCACCACGCCCACGGACGCGGAAGCGACCAGCCCCATATGGTTGATGACCGCCGTGATGACCAGGAAGGAGGCGTTGACCAGCCCCTCCTGAAGCGCGATCGGCAGACCCGAAGCAAGCATCTCGCGGGCCGCCGCGGCGCGGAACCGCGGCCTGCTCCGGCGGTATTTGGCCAGATGCCCCTTCACCAGAAGATGGCGCCCGGCCAGCGCCAGACTGACGATCTGCGCGATCACGGTGGATATGGCCGCGCCCGGAGCGCCCATGCGCAGCACGCCTACAAATAACAGATCGGTGGACACATTGACGACGCAGGCCAGCGTGATGAAAAGCAGCGGGGTCTTCGAGTCTCCCAGCCCCCTGAGGATGCTGCTGACGGCGTTGTAGCCCACGATGAAGGGAATGCCGCAGGCGCAGATGCGCAGGTATTCCCGGGTCAAAACGAGAGATTCCGGGGGGACCTGCATCAGCGTGCAGATGGGGTCCAAAAGCCAAAGCGTGCCCGCCGCCATCACGGCGGACAGCAGCGTGAAAATCAGCAGGCAGGTCTTTACCGCATCGGCCATGTCCCGTTTTTGCCGCGCCCCATAGCGCTGACCAATGAGGACCGTCCCGCCGGTGGTGAGGCCCACGGAAAGCCCGGTGATGGTCTGCATGACCTGTCCGCCGGTGGAGACGGCCGACACCCCTGCGGAATCCGCGAAACGGCCCACCATGAACAGGTCGGAGGCGCCGTAAAGCGCCTGGAGCAGATTGGCCAGCAAAAATGGGAGGGAAAAGCGCAGGATCGTCCTCCAAACGCTTCCCTCCGTCAGCCGCGCGCCCATTCCTCCCACCGCAAAGCCCCCTTTTGTCCGCACAATCGTTTTTGCAATATATGCGGACAGGGCGTGCGGTATCACCCCCTGGACAGGACCCAGGCCGCGGCGTACAGGGCCAGAACCACGGCGTCGGCGGCGCCGACCGCCACACACCAGAAACGGTACTCCCGGTCCATCCCCGCCCTTTCCTCCGGAGACGGCGGGGGCGGCGGAGGCGGAACGGCTCCGGCGCGGGTGGTCGCGCGGCGGCGTCCCAGCCGGTAAATGATGAACCCGGCGGCGCACCATGCGGTCCCGGCCCAAATGCCCGCCTGGTCAAGCTGGGTCATCATCAGCAGATAGACGGCAATGCTCACCGGCGCCCAGATCTTTATGCCGGGCGCTCTGAACGGCCGCGGCAGCTCCGGCCGCCGGCGGCGCAGACCCAGGGCGGCGGCCATTCCGATCACATAGTACACCAGCGTTGCAAACAGGGAGAGGGAGGCGATGGAGCCGATGGAGCCGGTCCCCACCAGCAGCAGCATCAGCGCGCCCAGCGCCAGGATGGAGACATAGGGGGTGTGGTACTTGGGGTGGACTCGGGCAAAGGCGGCGGGCAATATCCCGTCCCGCGCCATAGTAAACAAGTACCGGGCGGGGGCCGACACGCTGGCGTTCAGCGTGGAAAAGTCCCCGCCAAAGGCGATGCCCAGACAGAGCAGCACCAGCGGAAATCCCGTGACGCCGGCCAACTCCATCCCCTTCGCATAGGGCGCGGCGGCGCCTGCCAGCGCCGCCAGCCCATCGGGCGGCACCACGCAGACCAGAACCCACTGGAACAGGCCGTTGACCGCAAAGACCAGAAAGGGCGCCAGGAAGAGGGCCCGGGGCAGGTCGACCTGGGGGTGCTTGATCTCCTCCCCCATGGCGCAGCAGGTTTCAAATCCGGCGAAGCACCACCAGACCAAGGCAACGCTGGGGAAAAAGCCCTTTGCGGTCACATCCGGCCCGGCGCTGAAATAGGCGAACTGGAGCTTGGGCGCCATGGAGCAGATCCAGACCAGCGCGACGCCCCAAAAGAAAAACAGGAATCCGTTTTGAAGCCTGCCGCTCCACTCCACGCCCCGCAGGGCAAGAATAAGGAAGCCCGCCAGAGCCAAGCAGGCCACGGCCCTGTCGCTGACCGGAAGCGCGGCTCCCAGCGCGCAAAACAGCGTGCGCAGGTAAAAGGCAAAGGCCAGGGCTTCCCCGCTGGCCACCGAAACCATGGAAATGATGAAGTTCCACCCGGCCAGCACGCCGAAGGGCCGCCCCAGGCCCAGGGCGGCGTATTGGTAAGTACCGCCTGCGTAAGGCAGCGCGCCGCCCATTTCAGCGTATAGGAGAGATGGGTAGATGCTGACTCCCAGCGCCAGCAATGTGGCCAGGAACACCCGGGGCCCCAGGATCCCCACCACGTTGGCGCCCAATGTGAAAAGGCCCACGCCGATGACGGTGCCCACGTTGATGGTGATGGTTTCCCGGATGCCGAAGCAACGTTTCAGCGGATACGCCGCACTTTCTTTGCCGTTTTGCATTTTTTCCCGCCCTCCTTCTATTGTAGGGCAGTCTATGCGCGCGCAAAGGAGTGGGTGAAATGTACGCGCCCTGTGATCCGAACGCAGCCGCGGCCTCCTGCTTTACATTTACCAGTCCAAATATCCCGCCTCCATCCGCCTTACGCCGTCCGGCATGGCTTGGTCAAAAGCGTCCGGCCGCGGTTTACTGCACCCCCGCCTGTTTCAAAATGGAAGCCGATGCGCCGATCCGGCCGCCGGGAAACTCCGGAATGCGGCGGCAAAGCCGGCACGGGCAGGTTTAAACCCCTGCCCGTGCCGGCTCTGTTCAAAAGCGGTCCCCGTAAACGCCAGACTCGGGGATGCTCACTCCCACCGCTCCGGACTGGCGGCGTGCAGGGCCGCGCCGGCGCTGCGGGACAGGCCGTCAAAATCGCCCCGCAGGGCCTGGAGGGCGGCCCGCTCAGCGCCGATCTCCCCGGAGGTCCGCACCCCCAGCGCCCGGATGATGGGCAGCGGCGGACACCACCCTTGAAGCGCGTGCTGTAACAGAAAGGCCGCCACGCCCCCGGTGAGCCAGAGCCAGCGCCGGTCCCGCAGCGCGCCCAGTCCCAGGCTCAGGAGCAGCAGACAGGCCGCGTTGGTCTCCAGCACCCGCTCCGTGTCCCACTCCGCGTCCAGGCGTTCCAAAGCCTGGGCCAAGCCGTTTTCCTCTTCCAGCGCCCGTTCGATGCGGATCTGCGTGTTGAGCCGAATGCGCCGCGCGGCGGCAGGACAGGTATTTCGCTCCACTCTCATGGAGGTCTTCGGTAATCTCATCTGAGCATCCTCCTTTTCCCCTATTGTTGGCAGGGGCGGCCCGCCCTATTCTCCCAGAGGGCCTGCCGCGCAGCATCTTTCCTTCCACGCCGCGGCACGGTACCAAAAAAAGAAGGGATTTTGTCAAATGACAAAATCCCTTCTTTTTTTGGTACGCCCGACTGGATTCGAACCAGCGGCCTTCAGAGTCGGAGTCTGACGCGCTATCCAACTGCGCCACGGGCGCATAAATTCGGAACGTGCCGTTTCACACGTCCTAATGTAGTATAGCAAGATTTTCCCCCTGTGTAAAGAGGATTTTCAAAAAAAATTTTCAAAAAAGATTGTTAAAAAAATTGACAAGTTAATCGATTTGGTCTAAACTACTATTTGAGAAAGTTTTAACGAAAGTACGATGGAGTAGGAGTGAGAGCTTTGAAGAAAGAGAACATTTCTGACGCCGTCATCCGGCGTCTCCCCCGCTATTACCGGCAATTGACCGATCTCTGCGCCCGAGGGGTCGTACGGATCTCCTCCCAGGCCCTGGGGCAGGAGATGAGCATCACCGCCTCCCAGATCCGTCAGGATTTCAGCTGCTTCGGAGAATTTGGACAGCAGGGCTATGGATACAACGTGGAAGAACTGCGCTCCGAGATCGGACATATTCTGGGGGTGGACAACGACCACCATCTTGTGATGATCGGCGTGGGCAATCTGGGCCATGCCCTGCTGCAAAACTTTCCCTTCTCCCAGACCGGCTTCTCGGTGGACGCCGCGTTCGATATCTCCCCCGCCGTGGTGGGTTCCACCATCAACGGCGTACCCGTATATGCCATGAGCGATCTGGACAGCTTTATCCGGGAACACCGTGTGGACGTGGTGGTCCTCACCATTCCGCAGTCCGTGGCGCAGGACACCGCCAACCGTTTGGTGAGCATGGGCATTCGCGGGTTCTGGAACTTTACGAACGTCGAACTGTTCAGCCCCATCCCCGATGTGAAGTTTGAGAACATCCACTTCGCGGATAGCCTCCTCACCCTGAGCTACCGCATCGCCAACCGCTGACGCGCCGCTATGACGACGAAAGGACCGTATACCGCTCTATGAAAAAGAAGATGCTCTTCTTCACCGTGTGCCTGCTTCTCTTCGCCGCGGCGATCGCCTTTGCCGCAGGCGGAGACGCCTCGGACCCTCTGGCTTCCCTCTCCTATCTGACCGGCAGCTTCACCAGTTCGGTGGATGCCCGTGTCAACGAAAAGCTGGACACCTCCGACGCAGCTCTGCTGGAAAACACGGATGCAGCCACCCCGGGCGACAGCGCCGCCACCTGGCAGGAAACCCGCCTGAAATCCGCGGACACCCTCATCGGCTCCACCGGCACCAGCGTCATGGTGCTTGCCGGGAGCGTCAGCGTCTCCTTCCCCGCCGGGGCCGTGGTGGACGTCACCGCGGGCGCCGCCGTTTCCAGCGGCGCGTCCCTGACCGCGAACCACCGCTATCTGGTGGCGGAGGACACCTCCGCCCTATTCACCGTCATGAGCAAGACCGCCGTTCTGGATTACCAAGGGCCATACGTTATTGGCCGTTCGGACTCCACGGACTACAACGCCATAGCCGCCGCCCTGAAGACCCTGCACCTTTTCAAAGGCAGCTTCACCGGCTACGGCGACGGGTACGATCTGGAGGCCGCCCCCACCCGCCTCCAGGCCCTGATCATGTTCATCCGTGTGCTGGGCGAGGAGGACGCCGCATTGTCCTGGTCCGGGTCCACGCCCTTTACCGATCTAGGCGCGGGCACCCAGGCGGCCCGGTATGTGGGCTATGCCTTTGAAAAGGGCTATACCAACGGCTTTACCGCCACCACCTTCCGCCCCTCCCAGACCATCAC
>JAEXWS010000072.1 GCA_023406225.1 Bacillota bacterium
ACCTGGAAGTCCACGGCCGTCGTTTCGATCAGATCGTTGGTCATGGCGCCCTCGCCGGTGATGAGGGCGGCGGGATCGTAGCGGTGGACGATCTCCTCCAGCTCCTTCAGCTGCTCCGCCACCTCGTCGGAGGCGGTGGCGTAGCTGGAGTTGATCATCATGAGCTGATAGCCGTCCTGCTTGAGCATCTCCTTCACCTCGCTGGGGATGAAGAAGTCCGGGATGCCGGAACCCAGCATGGCGTGGTAGGACACCACGGAGGTAACGCCGTCCGTGTCCTTGATGGCGGCTTCCATGTCGTTCATATCCGTGGCGGTGAGATCGTCCCGGAGGATGACGAAGTGGGACACCGCCATGTCAAAGTCCGCCTTCAGCTTTTCGTTGGCCACGATGGAGGGCAGGTCCTGGGGCAGGGATTCGTCCAGCTTGTAGTACATCTCCGCGTGATCCTGGGCGTAGATGGCGGGCAGGAACAGCAGCAGAAACAGCGCCACGAAAAAGCGGCGGCGGCGGATAATGCCCTGGTTCATCCTGTCGAAGCCGGGCATCAGGAATCTGTGCTTGTGCTTGTCGATCTGCTTGTCGAAGAGCAGAACCAGGCTGGGCAGCACCAAAACCACGGTGACCACGCCCAGCACCACGCCCTTCGCCATCACAAGGCCGATGTCCCGCCCCAGCGTCAGCCGCATGAAGCACAGGGCCAGAAAGCCCGCGATGGTGGTAAGGCTGGAGCCGGAGAGGGAGGTGAACGCCGCCACGATGGCGCTGGCCATGGCGTCCCGCTTGTCTGCATGGCGCGTCCGCTCCTCCTCATACCGGCGGTAGAGGAAGATGGAGTAGTCCATGGTGACGCCCAGCTGGAGCACGGCGGCGATGGCCTTTGTGATGTAGGAGATCTGGCCCAGGAAGATGTTGCTTCCGAAATTGTAGAGGACGGCCAGACCGATGCTGGCCAGAAAGACCAGGGGCAGGATGGTGGATTCCAGCGTCAGCAGCATGGCCGCCAGCGCCAGCAGCACCGCCAGCCCCACGAAGAGGGGCAGCTCCCGGTCCATCACGTCCCGGGTGTCCTTGATGACCACGGAGAACCCCGCCAGAAAGCACTTTTCGTTGCAGATGCCGCGGATGTCCTCAATGGCCTGCATGGTCTCGTCCGACGCGCCGGGATGGTCGTACTGGATGATCATCATGGTGGCGGAACCGGAGTAGAACATCTCCCGGAAGTCGGCGGGGATCATGTCGGTGGGGAGCTGGATGCCCACCAGGTTGCTGACCCAGATGGCGTTGGACACGCCGGGCACCTTCTTGATGGCCTGGATGAGGTCGTTGGAATACCCGGCGGGCATCCCGTCCACCACCAGCATGCTGGTGGCGGCCATGTGGAAGGGCTCCTCCAGAAGCTTTTCGCCCTGGGAGGACGCGGCGTCCTCCGGCAGGTAGGAGAGGATGTCGTAGTTGATGCGGGTGCCGACGTAGCCCAGGATGGAGGGGATCAGCAGCAGCACGGCGGCCATTGCCACAAGCTTCGGCCTGCGGGTCAGGGCGTGGGCGATTTTTTCGATCATAGCGCTCCCCTCACTTGCTGAAGATGCCGGTAATGGCGTGCCAGAAGTCCGCGAACATCTGCCCCACCCGGCTCCAGAAGGTGCCCTTGTCCGCGGCGGCCTTGCCCGTCTCCTCCGTCTCAGGCTCCTCCGCCTTGATCTCCTGGGTGCGGATGAGGACCTGGACGCTCTGGGGCGAGGGATTGCGGCCATCGGTGAGGGAGATGGGCGAGGCGCCGGCGTCCATGTTCAAAAGGTTGTTCACGTCTCCGGTGTACTCGTTCCAGGTGTCCTCGATGATCTCGCTGATGCTGCGCTTGGCGTCCTTCACGTCCTGGGTGGTGGAGAGGCTCCGGGCCGTCTCCCGCAGGGCGGCGGAAAGCCCCTCCAGCGTCTTTTTGCTCCCGCTGTCCAGCTGGGCGCCGCTGGTTTTCAGCAGACTTTCAAAGGAGTCGAAGAACGCGCCCGTGTCCCGCACGGTGCCCGCGGCGGAGACGGAGAGATCCTTTACCGTTTTCAAAGCCTCCTGGGCCTCCGGCTCGTATTCGTCCAGCAGACCGTAGAGGTCCTCCACGCTGTCCAGGATCTTTTGGCCCTTGTACGCCGAGCTGCGGGCGATGTCGCCCAGATCGTCCAGATCGTCCAGAAGGTCGTCCAGATCGTCCAGGTCGCCGCACAGCTCCGCCAGCCGCCCCGTCAGGGAGGCGGTGGGGGCGGCGAGCTTTTTCACGGCGGCGTTGACCTTTTTCGCGGTCTGGTTGAAGCCGTTCAAAAGCTGCCCGAGGGTGTTGTAATGGGACACCAGAAATTCCAGCCCCTCCGGGTCCGCCTCATAGGCCCCCGCCAGCTTGGCGAGGCTCTCGGCCTGGGCCCGGGCGGCCTTGCCCTGGGGCGTGCTCAGAAATTCCTCCACGGTGGGCGGCTGGGGCTCCTCCCCCCCGTCCCCCGCGTCCCAGAGGACCCGGCGGGCCTGCATGGCCACGGCGCGCTCCGAGATGGTTTCGGCGGAGGCGTTTTCGCCGGGAGCGGCGTTCTCCTCTCCGCCGCCGGAGGGTTGGGTCTCAGGCGCCGGCTCATCATTCCCGGAGGCGGGAGGCTCGGTTTGGGACGGCTCTTCACCGCCGGGAAGAGGGCTCTCCGGCTCCTCCGGAGGGGGGGCGGAGGGAGACGTTTCCTCCGTATCGTCCCCGGCGGGCGGGGCCTCCGTCCCGCTTCCGGCAGGCGGGGTCTCCGTCCCGCCGCCCTGGGAAAAGCCCGGCGCCGCCAGATACGCCTGATATGCCTTTTGAATGACGGCGTTCGCCACATAGGCTGGGAAATCGTCGCCGGTATAGCCGCTGTACAGCCCCTTCACCGTTTTCAACCCGGCGCTCAGTTCCGCCTGGCTCAAATCCCCGAAGGGGGAATCCACCGTGGGGATCACGTCGGAGGATAGGTATTTCAGGGCGCTTTGCAGGTCCTTCAAATCGCTCTTCATCCGCGCCAGATCGTCCACCAGGGTCTGGGCGCTCCGCCCGTCGTCCTGAAGGTCCTCCAGGACGTCCTCCAGGTCCTTGAGCTGGCCGCGCAGGGAGGTGACCTGCTCCGTCAGGGCTTTCAGGACCTCCTTCGTGTCCGTCAGGGCCTTGCTGGCGGTATCCATCTGCCCGCTCACCGGCTCCAGCACATCGGCGATGGTGTCCAGATCGGCCCGGAGCGCGTCCGCGTCCGCGTAGACCCGGCCCTTTCCGGCGGAGATGGTGCCCCGGGCCCGGTTCAGTTCGTCCAGGCCGTTGGCGGTGGCGTACAGGCTGCCGCTGACGTTCCCGAAGGCGTCCAGCAGGGTGTCCAGGCTGTCGGAGAGCTTGTTGTAGTCCTCCTCCAAATCGTCCTTGCGCTGGCTGAGCTTGGAGATCTCCTCCAGTTGGGAGAGAGTGGCGGGGACCATCAGGAAGGTCATGCCGCCGAAGGAGAAGTCCTCCGCCCCCACCCGGATGACGAAGTGCTGCTCCTCCCCGGGCAGGGCCAGAAACAGCACCGCCCGCAGGTTGCCGATGAGCTGCACCTGGGCGCCGGGGGCCTCCAGGGACAAAATGTCGTCCTGATTAAAAAGGGCCATGGCCTCCAGGGTGTAGTTGTACCGGGCGTACTGGCTGGCGCTTTCGTTGGGGACGGCGTCCACGGCGATCTCCACCACGCCGGTCTTTCCCGCCAGGTCCTCGGCCCTGGCGGGCACGCCGTTGAGGGTGTAATGCAGGGACAGCGTCCAGGGCAGGGCCTCGAAGGGCCGGGTGGTCTTGCCCTCGAAATAGAAGTGGGCCGGAACGTCCGTCCCGTCGAAGCGGAAGGCGGCGGAGCCGTCCTTCACCGTGGGGAGGGTGCCGTCGGTCAGGTTCACCACCTCGTCGTAATCGCCGTAGTCCGTCAGGGACCGCGCGCCGTTCAGGGCGTAGCTTTTCACCACGCTGCCCTCCGTCAGGTTTCCGTAGTAGTCCAGCGTTGCATAGTACGCCTCGTCGCAGACGGGGGCCACGCCGTCGCCGATGGGCGCCGCCGCCAGGGCCGGCAGGGCGGCGGTCAGCGCCGCCGCCAGGACCAGCGCCAGACTGCGGCGGAAAACACGGGTGTCGGGTCTCATAAAAAAACTCCTCCCATTAATGAACAAGTGTTTAATAATAAAAACATGTTGATTTATTTTACGAGGCAGATTATAATGCGTACAGATGGATTTTGCAATGGACAAATCGGCGCATGTGTCTGGATTTTGAAGGTGGGGACGGCGGAAGCCCGTCCCAAAGGAGGAGAAGGCATGGAACGACATGGGGACGACCGGCGGAGCCGGCGGTCCCGGCGGCTGCTGAAGCAGGGGCTGCTGGAGCTGATGCGGGAAAAGCGGTTCCGGGATATCTCCGTCCGGGACGTGACGGAGCGGATGGACCTGAACCGGGGCACCTTTTACCTGCATTACCCGGACACCACGGCCCTGCTGCAAAGCGTGGAGACGGACATGCTGGAGGGGGCCCAGGCCCTCATCGACGCCCACCTGGCGGAGTCGGTGGCGGGCGGGACGCTGCGGCCGGTGTTCGAGCCGGTCCTGGACTACGTGCTGGCCAACCGGGACGTGTGCGTCGCCCTGATGGGCGAGAACACCGCCGGAAACTTCACGGAGCGGCTCCACCAGCTCATCTGCCGCAACGGCGTCCCCATCGCGGAGGCGCGGTTTTGCTCCGCCACCCGGGAGCAGCTGGACTATCTGCTAAGCTTCGTCACCTACGGGCTGATCGGACTGATGAAGGAGTGGTTCGATCAGGACATGCATCTGCCCAAGGCGGAGCTGATCGCATCGGCGGACCGCCTGGTAGACGGCGCGGCGGAACGGCTTTTGAACGGGTGAGCAGGCGCTTCCCGCCCCACAGGGCGTGTTCTGCGCAAGAAAAAGCCTGGGCCGGACGGGATCTCCCGTCCGGCCCAGGCTTTTTTCTTTTTTACGGCAAAACGGCCCGCGTCTCAGACGGAGGCGCCGCCCCGGTCCCCGGAAGAGGCCCGGTCCCCGTATTTTGCATTCAGGTGATTCCTGTGGCGCAGAAACGTGGTGGGCGGTATTTTTAACTGCTGCGCGGCCTTCCGCACGCTTCCGTATTTATCATAGTACAGATTCAAATACTGCCGCTCCGTCTGCTCCAAAAGCTCGTCCAGACCCTGGTCGCTCAAATCGCACGGCAAAAGTCCGCCCTGCTCCCGGCACTGGATCGGCAGGTATTCGGGGAGGATCGTGTCATTGTCGCACATGATGACCGCTTGTTCGATGGTGTTTTTCAACTGGCGGACGTTCCCGATCCAATCGCAGTTCAGAAGTGCAAAGCAGGCGGTGGGGGAGAGGCGCTTCCTGAGATGGTATTTGGAATTATAGTGTTCCAGAAAATGCTGCGCCAGCGGGATGATGTCGTTTTTCCGCTCCCGCAGGGGAGGGATCCGGATGGTGACCACATTGAGCCGGTAAAAGAGGTCCTCCCGGAATTTTTTCTCCCGCACCATCTCCTCCAGATCGCAGTTTGTGGCGGCGATGATCCGCACATCGATCAAAATGGGCTTGGTCCCGCCGACCCGGGTGATCGTATGGTTTTGCAGCACATGGAGGAGCTTCGTCTGCATGTTTAAGGAGAGTTCGCCGATCTCATCCAGAAACAGCGTGCCGTGCTCCGCCACCTCCAAAAGGCCCAGCCTCGTTTTGGTGCCGCTGCCGGTAAACGCATACCCCTCGTGGCCAAACAGCTCGCTTTCAAAAAGGGACTCTGCGATCGCGCCGCAGTTGATGGTGACGAATTTCTGTCCGGCACGGTTGCTGTTCTGGTGAATAAACCGTGCGGTCTCGTCCTTTCCAACGCCTGTCTCGCCCAGGATCAGCGCCGTGGAGTCCACCTTTGCGATCCGGTTGGCCAGCGCCAGCACCTTCAGCATGGCGCCGTCTTCCGCGATCATCTCCCCGCTGCTGGAAAGCTGGGATTTGAGCGTGCCCAGCTCGGAGAGATACCGGTCGTTGAGGGTCTTGACCTTATCCAGTTCCGATTGAAGGTTGCTGATCTCATCCAGGTCCCGGTCGTTGCAGATAAAATACTCGATCTCGCCGTTCCGGTTCTGCACCGGGCTGCAGGACACATGGGCGCTCCGCCCCGTGCGGTAAAAGGTCTGCACGATGGTATGGGGCTTCCCCGTCTGAGCCACGATGGCGCCGCAGGATTCGGAAATCAGGTGTTTTTCCACCAGCTCCGCAACAGGGACTCCCACCAGTTCCTCGCGCTTGATGCCGGTCAATATCTCGTACGCGCGGTTGACCCGGAGCGTCACCAGGTTCTTGTCCGAGATCTGGATGGCGTCGGTGGAGTTTTCCACCAGAGCGTCCAGCATTTTGAGGGTCTCCTCCGCCTCCCGAAGCCGTTGGCGCAGTTCCAGGATCACCTCGCCGTCGGATTTCATATATCCCTGCACCTGATCCATTTTTGGAACGCCTCCTCACCATATTTTTAACTCGTGTTTTGGCATAATTGCCAATTATCTGTGGACAATTGTGTAAAAATGGACAAAACAAACCTCGCTTTTTGCTAAAAAATATTGTAACATGATAAAAAGTGACGCGCAAGTGCCAAATTTGGAACAGTAGTTTTAAAATCGTTCCAAATTTGGCGCAGTTTTTTGATTCGCCGGGCTTGTTCATTTCATCTCAAAAACACATAAAATGTTTCTTGATTTCTGTATTTTCATCCAAATGCGCCGGTCTGCGCCGAAAAACCTCTGCTTTTCCGATTTTCGTCCGGGAAAAATATCGGCTGTATTTTCCTGGCATCGGAATTGCTATTCTTTAAGCAGCACACCGAATCCGGCGTGAATCGCTTTTGACATCTGAGGAGGTTTATTTATGCAAGACTGGCGCGCTGTATATGCTGAAAAGCTGACGACAGCAGAAGAAGCTGTAAAACGCATTCCGGACGGGTCGCGGGTGTTCTTCGGGCACGCGGCCAACGAGCCCCCGGTCCTGGTGGATGCGTTGGTCCGCAATTACGAGCAATATAAAAATGTGGAGATCGTCCACTGGGTCCCCATGGGTAAGGGCGCGTACTGCAATCCCGAGATGGCGGGGCACCTGCGCCACAACGCCATGTTTGTGGGCGGCCCCACCCGCAAGGCGGTGCAGGAAGGGCGGGCGGACTATACGCCGTTCTTCTACCACCAGTCGACCCGGTTTTTCTCTGACGGCACCTTCCCCATCGACGTGGCCCTGGTTTCCGTCACGCCTCCCGATCAGCACGGATTCGTCTCCCTGGGCGTGAGCGTGGGCGGCACAAAGCCCGCCTGCCAGAACGCCAAGCTGACGATCGCGCAGGTCAACGACCAGATGCCCCGCACCATGGGCGATTCGTTCCTGCACGTCTCCCAGTTCGACTGGTTTGTGGAGGCGTCCACCCCCCTGCCCGAGTCCGGCGGCGGCGTCATCGACGAGGTGACCGACGCCATCGGGAAAAATGTGGCCAGCCTGGTGGAGGACGGCTCCACCCTCCAGCTCGGCATCGGCACCATTCCCGACGCGGTGCTGAAATACCTGGGCGGCAAAAAGGACCTGGGCATCCACTCGGAAATGTTTTCCGACGGCGTGGTGGACCTTTATCAAAAAGGCGTGATCACCGGCGCCAACAAAACCCTGGACAAGGGAAAAATGGTGGCCGCGTTTTTGATGGGCAGCAAAAAGCTCTATGATTTTGTGGACAACAATCCGGAAGTGCTCATGAAGACCGTGGACTATGTGAACAACCCCGCCGTTATCTGCCAGAACCCCAAGGTGATCGCCATCAACTCCTGCCTCCAGGTGGATTTCAACGGCCAGGTAAACTCCGAGTCCATGGGGCCCAAGCAGTTCTCCGGCATCGGCGGACAGCTTGATTACGTGCGGGGCGCGTCCATGTGCCCGGACGGCAAGGCGATTCTGGCCATGCCCTCCACCGCGAAGCACGGCGAGGTGTCCCGCATCGTGCCCGTTTTTGAAGCCGGAACCACCGTCACCACCACCCGCACCGACGTTCACTACATCGTCACGGAGTACGGGATCGCCAATCTGCGGGGAAAGAGCCTGCGGGAGCGGGCAAAGCTTCTGATCGGCATCGCCCATCCCAATTTCAGAGGCCAGCTCCTGGCAGACTATTACGAACGCTTTGGTAAGGAGAATTGAGCCATGGCAGCGAAAAACGTTGAGACCCTGGACGGCTACCGCCTCCAGCAGGTATTTTTGTCCGTGGAGGACCACATTGCCGTTATGACCCTGCACAATCCCCCGGTCAACGCGGCCAGCGGCACGGTCCAGGAGGAGATCCTGAAACTTTGCGACTACATCAATCACGAGGACGACATCTGGGTGTGCGTGATGCATTCGGATCTGAAAACCTTCTGCGTGGGCGTGGACATCAAGCGGTTTTACCAGAGCATCCTGGACAAGGACGTGACCAACACGCAGGAGGTCTATTACGACGGAGCCCAGGCCCTGTACGACCTGCGGGTGCCCCTGATCTGCGCGGTGCACGGCCACTGCCTGGGCGGCGGCCTGTGCTATCCGGCGGGAGCGGACATCTCCATCGCCGTCAAGGGCACCGTGTTCGGCGCGCCGGAGGCCAAGCTGTCCGTGGTGGGCGGAAGCGGCCACCTGGCCCGCCTTCTGCCGCCCCAGGTCCAGCGGGACATGTGCTACTGCGGCACCTTCATCACGGCCGAGGAGCTTCACGACAAGTACGGCGGCGTGACCATGGTGGTGGACACGCTGGAAGAGCTGATGCCGGCGGCCATGGACAAGGCCCGGGAGCTGTGCCGCCGCGGCCCGCTGGTGCTGCGGTATCTGAAAGCCTGCATGAACGAGCAGGAGGATTTCCAGATGCACCGCAAAAACGAGCTGGAGGTCACCTATACCCGTTATATGGCCCGTCACGCCGACTTCAAGGAGGGCGTCTCGGCCTTTTTGGAAAAGCGGGAGCCCCAGTACAAAGGCCGATAGGCCCCTGTTATCAAGCGGCACCAGGATCCAAACAGGTGGGTCCTGTTATGTCCATTATTTTGAGGAGGAACGAATATGAAGAAGCGTATCAGCAAGCTCTTGGCGGCCGCCCTGGCCCTGTGCATGGTCCTTCCCCTGTTGTCCGCGTGCGGCGACAGCTCCGGCGGAGCGGCCGCCGGCGGCTCCGCCGCCCCCGTCCCCAGCGGCGAGACCGTCACCTGGCGTTTGCAGAGCAACTACGCCCTGGATTCCCTGGAGGGCGACATGGCCAAAAACCTGAAGGAGTCCCTGGAAAAGGCCACCAGCGGCCGGCTGCAGGTGGAGCTGTATGAGCCGGGCGCCATGTGCCAGGCCAGCGACATCGTCACCTATCTGTCCCAGGGCGCGTTCGACTGCGCCGTTATTTTCGGCTCCACCTATTCCGGCGTGCTGCCCGAGGCCGATCTGGGCACGGGCATCCCCTTCGCGTGGGAGAGCTCCTCCGAGATCTACGACGCCATGGAAAATTACGGGCTGCTGGACGTCATCCAGGAGGCCTACGGCGAGCTGGGAATCAAATACTACTGGAACGCCCACGAACCCAACTACAATACGCTTTGCAACTTTGAGGTGAACAGCGTCGCCGATTACGCCGGCAAGAAGATCCGCGCCCTGGGCGTCTGGGGCGACTACTACGCGGCCATCGGCGCCTCTCCCGTGAACATTCCCGGCACGGAGGTCTATCAGGCGCTGCAGTTGGGCACGATCGACGGCGCCCACTACGGCTGGTCCGCCCTGAGCGATTCCAACAACATCCGCGAAGTGGCCAAATATGCCATCCAGCCCTCTTTGTGCTATTGCCAGATGGCCACCATCGTCAGCCAGACGAGCCTGGACAAGCTCCCCGCCGACCTGCGGGAGACCGTGGATGAGACGATCCGTCTGGCCAACATCGGCGTCATCGGCCAGGATCATGTGGCCGGCACGGAAAAGAGCGTGCGGGACGCCGTGCAGGGCGGCTACGTGGAGCTGGTAGAGCTGGACGACGCGGTGGTGGAAGAGCTGCGCGAGATCGCCATCACTCAGGTCTGGGAGCAGCTTGCCGCCAAGAGCGAGCGCATGGCCCGCGGCATTGAGATCATCAAGCAGCAAAACCGTGATTACGGCCGCAACGTAGATTACTGATCCGCCGGACTGCGGGCGTTCAAATGCCGGCGCGGCGGTCCCCGCCGTGCCGGCGGCCGCAGACAAGCGAAACGGCTCCGACGAGTTTCCCAAAGAGAAAGGGGAAGGAACATCGAACCATGAAGATATTACTGAAACTCTCAAACATCATCGATGCGATCAACCGGAACATCGGCAAACTGTTCGCGTGGATCCTGCTGCCGATGATCCTGCTGACCTCCTTCGAGGTGTTTTCCCGCTATGTGCTGAACAGCCCCACCATCTGGGCGTGGGAGCTGATCGTGCAGATCTGGGGATTGATGCTGATGGCCTGCGGCGGCTACTGCTATTGGAAGGGCGGGTTTGTCCGGGTAGACGTGATCTACAACAAATTCCCGCAAAAGGTCAAATACGCCCTGGGCGCCGTGACGGCGGTGATGGTCCTGGTGTGCATGGCGCTGACGTTCATCTACGGCTGGAACATGTTCTACACGTCCTTCCTGCGCAATGAACGCATCTCCTCCGTGTGGGGGTCCCCCATGTGGACCATCCGCTTTTGGGTGCCGCTGGGAGCGGGGCTGATGTTCTTCCAGGGCGTCAGCGAACTGATCAAAAATCTGGCGGCCCTGACGGGGCGGCTGGAGCTGCACGCCAATTCCGACGAGGTGGCGGAGGCCATCGAGCAGGTAAAATCCACCGAACGTCTCCCTGAAGACGGCCGGAATCTCCCCGAGAAAAAGGAGGGCGATGAAACATGAGCATTGAAATCATGATCCTGCTGATCGGCCTGGTCGCCCTGATGGCTCTGGGGATCCCCATCTGCTTCGCGCTGATGAGCGTGGCCTCCGTGATCCTGCTGGTCTTTTTCGGACCGGCGCAGATGAACATTCTGAACGCGGCATTCGTCAATCAGATGCAGTCGGACTCTCTTCTGGCGATCCCGATGTTCGCGCTGATGGCCGCTTTCCTGCAGACCTCCGGCATCGGCAGCGACATCTATGAATTTTTCCACAAGTGGCTGGGCGGCGTGAACGGCGGTCTGGCGATGGCCACCGTGGCCACCACAGCCGTCATCGCCGCCATGAGCGGCGTCGCGGCCACCGCGACGATCGCCATGGGGCTGATCGCCCTGCCCGAGATGATCGGCCGGGGCTACGACAAGTCCCTGGCCTGCGGCCCCGTCCTGGCGGGCGGCTGCCTGGGTCCGATCATCCCGCCCTCCACCATCATGATCATCATGGCCTCCTATACCGGCGTCTCCGCAGGCTGGCTGTTCATGGGCGGCGTGCTGCCCGGCGTGGGCCTGGCCGTGATCTTCATCCTGTACATCGGCATCCGCTGCGCCATCAATCCCAAGCTGGGCCCCGCGATCCCCAAGGCCGAGCGCCCCTCCTGGGGGGAGAAGTTCCGGGTCTTCGGCAAGGTGATCATCCCCATCGGCATCATCGTGCTGGTGCTGGGCTGCATCTACGCGGGCGTGTCCACGCCCACCGAGGCCGCGGGCGTGGGCGCCACCGCCTCGCTGCTGTACGCCCTGGGCGCCCGGAAGCTGAATTTCAAGAACCTGCGGGCGTCCATGATCCAGACCATGGAGGTCTCCGCCATGCTGATGTGGATCTTGATGGGCGGCGCGGCCTACAATTCCCTGGTGAACATCACCCGCCTGGCGGACGTGGTGTCCAACGCCTTCCAGAACGCGCATCTGGACGGGCTTGCGCTGATGCTGATCATCTTCGCGCTGTTTTTCGTCATGGGCATGTTCCTGGACACGACCCCCATCATCATGATCGCCATCCCCATCCTGCTGCCGATCATCCGGGCCTCGTCCCTGGATTTGCACGCCACCATCCTGATCCTGTGCATCACGCTGTGCCTGGGCATGATCACCCCGCCCTTCGGGATCAACATGTTTTATCTTCTGGGCGTGTCGCCCCCGGGCGTGGATACCAAGGTTATGTACAAAGCCGTCATGCCCTATGTGATCATCTTTATCATCGCCTGCGTCGCCATGATGCTCTTCCCGCAGCTCATCGTCGCCTTCCCCAACTCCGCAATGGGGTATTGAACCCTTTCGGGAAAAGAGAGGCCGCCCCAAGGGCGGCCTCTCTTTTCCCGGCGCGGAATGCGGATCATTTGAAAGAATTGTGAGGTCTGATATGAAACAGTTCCAGATGCACGCCTCCATCTCGTTCTTCGACAGCTTCCGGGCGTTCGCGGAGGCTATGCCCTTCGGCGCGGAGGACCTTATTTTGGTGAGCGGGTCCTTGTACGAGCAGTTTGTCCTGCCCCTGTCCCCCAAGTGCCCCGTGCTCTGCTCCTCGGCGTTTGGAAAGGGCGAGCCCACCACGGACCAGGTGGACCGGATGCGAAGCGCCGTTCCCCCCAACATCCGCCGCATCGTGGCCGTGGGCGGCGGGAGCGTATTGGATATTGCGAAAATGCTGTCCCTCCGGACATCCTCCGGGAAAACGGAGGACCTGTTTTTAAGCGGAGAGACGCCGGAACGCGTCTATGAGGTGGTGGCGGTCCCGGCCACCTGCGGCACCGGCTCCGAGGTGACCAACGCCTGCGCGGTGGAATTGTCCGGCCTTCATACCAAGCGGGGACTCAGCAGCGGCCTGCTGTACCCCGTCCAAACGGTGCTCATCCCGGAGCTGCTGCGGGGCCTTCCCTACCGGGTCTTTGCGACCTCCTCCATCGACGCGCTCATCCACGCCGTGGAGTCGTTCATGAGCCCGAAGGCCACCCCCCACTCCCTGCTTTTTTCCAAAGAGGCCGTCCGGATGATCCTCCGGGGGTACCGCTGTCTCACGGAAAAAGGGACCGGCTCCTGGACCGGGCTGGCCGGAGACTTCCTTCTAGCCGCCGACTATGCCGGACTGGCCTTTTCCTCCGCCGGGTGCGCCGCGGTCCACGCGCTGAGCTATCCGCTGGGCGGCGGCTTCCACATCCCCCACGGCGAAGCCAACCAGCTGGTGTTCGCCGCCACCTTCCGCAAGTACCGGGAAAAGCAGCCGGGCGGACGCCTGGGTGATCTGGAGGCACTGGTCGGCGAATGCCTGGGCGTCTCCGGACCGGACGCGCTGGAGGCCCTCTTTCTCCTTCTGGACCAGGTGCTTCCAAGAAAGCCCCTGCGGGCGTACGGGGTCCCGGCCGACGCGCTGCCCTCCTTTGCCCAGGGGGTCCTGGCCGGTCAGCAGCGCCTGCTTGCAAACAGCTACGTTCCGCTCACCGCGGAGGATATGACGGCGATCTATGAGGCGGTCTACTAAACGGCGCTTCCCGCCGCCTCCCCCGCCGCCCGCCTGAGCAGGGCCGCCGCCTGCTCCAGCGCCTGGGGCGTTGGGATCGTGTAATCCTCCTGCTCGATGCTCAGGGGACCGTCATATCCCAGGGTCCGCAGCTTCTCCACGAACCGCCGCCACCAGTCCTCCCCGTGGCCGCTGCCGGGCGTCACATAGTTCCAGGACCGGGAAGCGAACTCCAGCACGCCCTTGGTGTCCAGCATGGAATTGGCTCCGGCGGCGGACTCGCGCCGCACGTCCTTGATGTGGACGTGGTAAATGCACGCCCGGAGGGCCTCAGCCGCCTCCAGGGGGTCCGCCCCCATCCAGAAGAGGTGGCTGGGGTCCAGATTCACGCCGATGATGGGGCCAACGGCCTCCCGCAGGCGCAGGAGCGTCTCCGCGTTGTAAACGAGCTGGACGCCGTGGAGCTCCAGGGCGATGCGCTCCACGCCGCAGTCCCTCGCCCGGGCCGCCAGCTCCCGCCAGACGGGGATGGCGGTCTCCCACTGGTAGCGCAGGATGTCCTCCGTCTCCCGGGGCCAGGAGGACACCACCCAATTCGGCATCCGGTCCCCGGGGCAGCCCCCAGGCAAACCGCTCATCATCACCACGGTCTTCAGCCCAAGCTGCCCCGACAGGCGGAAGGTCTTTTCCGCCACCGCCCGGTCCCGTCCGCCCTTCTCCCCGGGAAAGAGGGGATTGCCGGAGCAGTTCAGCACGGAGATAGAAAGCCCGTGAGACGCCAGCATGTCCGTCAGCGCCGTCCGCCTGCCGCCGTCCGCCGTCAGCGCGTCCAGATCCACATGGGGCGCGGGCGACCAGTTCCCGCAGCCCAGCTCCACCTGGCTGAGCCCCAGGCGGGCGCAAAAGGCGGCGGCCTCCTCCAGGGTCCGGTCCGCCAGGCTGTCCGTATACAGTCCCAATTTCATAGCCGGGTCCTCCTTTGTTTTAATCGTGAGGCCAGCATATCACGTCCGCCGGGAAAAATCCACCAGTAATCGTTTGCTTTCCTCTTGACGGCGGCGGGCGGCGGATGTATGGTGAAAGGGGTCCCACACAAATGAACAGGAGGAACGCTTCATGGGCTGCTTTTACTGCGACGAACACCACGAGGGCCGGGAGGCCATTATGTACAAGGTCGGCGAGATGAAGGCCGGCGTGCTCTACTTATTCAAGGACCAGGCCCACAAGGGCCGCTGCGTGCTGGCGCTGAAGGACCACAAGAAGGAGCTGTGCGAGTGCGCGCCCCAGGAGGCGGCGGACTTTGCCGGGGATCTGGCCCGGGCCTCCGGCGCGGTGAAAGAGCTCTGGGGCTGCACAAAGCTGAACCTGGCCTCCTTTGGGGACGCCAACCCCCACCTGCACTTCCACATCGTGCCCAAATACGAGGGCGGCTTTGAATTCGGCGGAAACTTCCAGATCACGAATCCGGAGCCTGTGCTGCTCTCCGACGAAGCGTACCGGGAGATGATCGCCGCCCTGCGGGAGAAGCTGGGCCTGTAAGTTAAGACAAAATACGGCCGCACGCATTGCAAAGCTGCAATGCGTGCGGCTTTTCCTCAGGCCGCGCCCATCAGCATCAAAACGATCCCATAGATCACGCTGGCCAGCGTGCCGAACACGATGACCGGCCCCGCCACCAGAAACATCTTCGCCGCCATGCCCGTGACGAAGCCCTCGCTTTTGAAATCGATGGCCGGGGACACCACGGCGTTGGCAAAGCCGGTGATGGGCACCAGCGTTCCCGCGCCGCCGAACCGGGCCAGCTTGTTGTAAAGATTCAATCCCGTCAGCAGGGCGGACAAAAACACCAGCGAGCAGGAGGTGGCGGTGCCCGCGTCCTCCTTATTCAGTCCCGCGGCGGCCCAGCCGTTCTGGATGAGCTGGCCCGCCACGCAGATCAGCCCGCCGATGACGAAGGCGCAGATCACGTTCTTCACAAGGGGGGACTTTTTGGCCTTTTGCTGCACATACTTTTGATATTCCTGGGGGGACATGTCCATAGAGCGCTCCTCTTTTCCTGGATGTTTGCCCTAGTTTTTCCGCAAAGAGGCGAAACTATACGCCCTTGCAATCCCCGTCCAAAGCGGGTACACTGAAAAAAAACACCTGCGATCGCTGGGAGGACCGCCATGAAATCCGCCGACAAGCCCCTGGGCCTTTATCTCCACATCCCCTTCTGCAAGCAGAAATGCGCCTACTGCGACTTCTACTCCCTCTCCGGCCGGGAGGACCAAATGGACGCCTACACGGCCGCCCTGTGCGCCCACCTGGCGGAGACGGCCCCCTTCGCGGCGGGCCACCGGGCGGACACGGTGTACTTCGGCGGAGGCACGCCCAGCTATCTGGGCGGCAGGCGGCTGATCCGGCTGCTGAAAACCGTTCAGAAAAAGTACCGCCTGACCCGGGACGCGGAGATTACCCTGGAGGCCAACCCGGACTCCGCCGGGGACTGGAAGGAGCTGCGGGCCCTGCGCCGCTGCGGGTTCAACCGGCTTTCCCTGGGGATGCAGTCCGCCTGCGGCGAGGAGCTGCGGGCCGTCGGCCGCGTCCACACCCCGGACCAGACCGCCGCCGCCGTGGAGGCGGCCCGGAGGGCCGGGTTTGCAAACCTCTCCCTGGACTTGATCTACGGCCTGCCCGGCCAGACGCTGGAGCGGTGGAAGGAAAACCTCTCCGCCGCCGCGGACCTGGGGCCGGAGCATCTGAGCTGCTACGGGCTGAAGGTGGAGGAGGGCACGCCTTTATACGCCCGCCGGGAGGAGGCCGCTCTCCCAGGAGACGACTTGCAGGCGGACATGTACCTCTGGACCGTCTCCTTTCTTGAAAGCCGGGGCTACGCCCAATACGAGATCTCCAACTTCGCAAGGCCGGGCTTCGCCTCCCGGCACAACCTGAAATACTGGACCCTTCAGGAGTACGCCGGATTCGGCCCCGGCGCCCACTCGGACTTCGGCGGCGTCCGCTACGCCTACGCCCGGGACCTGGAGGGCTATCTCCGGGGCGTGGCGGACCACAGCCCCATGCTGTCCGAGTGCGAGCGCATCCCGCCTCTGGACCGGGACACGGAGTGGCTGATGCTGGGCCTGCGCACCGTCCGGGGCCTGGACCCCGGGGCGTTCGAGCGCCGCTTTCGCCGCCGGTTTTCCTGCTTCCTCCCCTTTCTCAAAACGTGCGAAGCCGCCGGGTACGCCGTGGAGGAGGCGGGCCGCTGGCGGCTGACCCCCGAAGGCTTTCTGGTGTCCAACCAGATCATCGGCGGCATGCTGGACGCCCTGGCGGCGGACAAGCGGCGCCGGGCGGAGGCCGCCGCCAGAGGCGATTTCCGGGTGGAGCTGGACTGAAACAGGGCCCCCGCCGCGCGTTTGCGGCGGGGGCCCTCTCTCACTTTTTCACCGCGGATACCAGCAGCATCATGGGGCGGCGCAGCTCGTCCCGCATCCCCGGCACGTCCAGCAGCCGGGGGTCCGGCTCCGGCTCCCGCAGGGCGGTGAGGGTGAAGCCCAGGCGCAGCAGCGTGTCCACATAGGTCGTCACCGTCCGGTGGTATTTCACCACGTCGCAGCCCAAAAAGCGGGCCGTCCGCCGCCCCTCCTGGAAATAGCGGTCCACCGGCCAGTGGACTGGCGCGCCGCCGCCGTCCCGGAACCAGTCCTGGGAGCCCTCGGCGGTAAAGACCGGGTGCTCGCAGGAGAACACGAACACGCCGCCATGGCGCAGGCAGTCCCGCACCTTTCCAAACACCAGGGGAAGGTCCTCCACATAGTGCAGCGCCAGGGAGCTGAGCACCACATCAAAGCTCTCCGCCGGATAGGCGATGTCCTCCATGGCGGTGCGCTCATAGGTGATGCGGGGATCGGCGTTCCGCCGCCGGGCCGTTTCCAGCATTTTCTCGGACAGGTCCGTTCCCACCACCGCGGCGGCCCCGTGCTCGGCGGCGTATTTGCAGTGCCAGCCGAAGCCGCAGCCCAGGTCCAGGACCCGCCGGCCCGTGAAGTCCGGCAGCAGCCGGCGCAGGGCGTGCCACTCCCCCGCGGCGCTCAGGCCCTCCACGGAGCGTGGGAAGCGGCTGTACTGTTCAAAAAAATCCGCGTCGTCATAGCGGTTTTCCCTCATGCGCTCATCCTCTTTTCCTTTGACTGCCCCTGCGGGCGCAAAATGCCGCCGGACGGCCGTCCGGCGGCGCGTTTTTCTCTCTACCGCTCCACGCGGATGGCGTTCACCGGGCAGCCGTTGGCGGCGTCGAACGCACGCCCCCGGCCGGCGCCCTCCGGCTGGGCCAGAACAGTGGAGACGCGCCCCTCGATCCGAAACACCTCCGGCGCCGCCGCCGCGCACATGCCGCAGCCGATGCAGCGGCCCTCGTCCACAGACACTTTCATGCCCCTTCTCCTCTCCTTCCCGGGCAAGCCGCCCGCCTTTGCTCCATTTTACTCCACAGCCCGCCGTCCGCCAAGCCCTTTTTCCGTTTGGGAACCTTTTTGCCCCCACAACCGTCTTTTTACCGGAGGAAGCATCCGGAAAGAGCGGGTAAAATTGTTTCCGCTTTGGCATTTACTTTTTTCCGGTTTTGTGCTATCCTGTGGGCGTTATGTTGACCGATTGGATTCATCTTTGGAGGCTTCTATGAAACGATTATTCCGCAAGACCCTGTCCCTGGTCTTGGCGCTGGCGCTGACCGGCTCCCTGGGGCTGACCGCCGCCGCGTCGGAGGCCCTGGGCGAGGACCTGACCACCGCCAGCGCGCTTTTGAACCAGGAGACCGAGCTATCCACCAACGTATTCTGGAGCTCCGCCTACTCCGACCTGCGGACGGAAAACCTGATCACGTACGCCCCCAACGAGGACGTGACGCCCATCGTCACCTTCGGCGGGTCCCTCACCAGCCGCTCCACCGTCTCCGCCATGGCAAAGACGCTGGAGGCCCAGGGCCGCCGGGTGGTGGCGGGCATAAACGGCGACTTCTACAACGTGGGCACGGGCCTTCCCATCGGCCTGGTGGTCTCCGGGGGCGAGCTGATCAGCAGCGACGGCGGATACTACGCCATCGGCTTCCGGGACGACGGGACCGCCGTTTTGGGCAAGCCCGCGGTGAAGGTCTCCGCGGACCTGGGCTACGTCCTGCTGGACAACTACGACGTGCCTACCTCCGTGGTCCGCCAGATCGCCGGGGTCAACAAGGCCCGGGTGTCCACCGGCGGCATCTATCTTTATACATACGACTTCAACGACCGCCACACCACCGGCAACACCGAGGCGGGCGTGGACGTGCTGTGCGACATTGTGGACGGCTCCCTCGCCATCGGCGGGGAGCTGACCCTGGAGGTGGCGCAGGTGATCGAGGCCGCCTCCGCCACGGCCATCGGCCCGGACCAGGTGGTGCTGTCCGCCAACCTCCTCTCCTCCGCCTTCCATGTGGACGCCCTGCGGAACACCCCCGTCGGCTCCACCATCACCCTGACGGTCTCCGCCGCCGGCGACGAGTGGAACGACGTGCAGTACGGCCTGGGCGCGCTGTATTCCCTGGTAGAAAACGGCGGCGTGGTCTCCGGCCTGGCCGCCGGGGTCAGCCCCCGTACCGCCGTGGGCCAAAAGAGCGACGGGACCCTGGTGTTTTACACCATCGACGGGCGGCGGTCCGGCCACTCCGTGGGCGCCTCCCTGACCCAGGTGGCCCAGCGGATGATCGAGCTGGGCTGCGTCACGGCCCTGGGCCTGGACGGCGGCGGCTCCACCACCATGTCCGTCACCGCCCCGGACGCCCTGACCTCCAGCCGCATCAACACCCCCTCCGACGGCGCGGAGCGGGCGGTGAGCAACCAGATCTTTCTGGTGGCGGACAGCGAGCCCACCGGAAAGCTCAGCCATTTCTACGTCAAGGCGGATAACCCCTACGTCCTGGCGGGCAGCAAGGTGAACATCACCGCCTCCGCCGTGGACACCAACTTTATCCCCATGGACAAAAGCTACGACCTGGAGGCGGACGACGGCGAGCTGGACGGCAATGTGCTCACCACCCCCAGCCGGGGCGGCGAAGTCACCGTCACCGCCTCCGCCGGCAGTAAGGAGGGGTCCGTCACGGTGTACGCCATCACGGACCCGGACGCCATCACCGTCCGCAGCAGCACCGGTGCCGTGCTCACGGCCCTGAACGTGGCTCCCGGCTCCTCCGCCGCGCTGGTGCCCTCCGCCGTGTACCGCCACCAGGCGCTGAAGGCGGACCCGGAGGCCTTCACCTGGACCGTCTCCGGCGACGTGGGGACCATCGACCAAAGCGGCCTCTTCACCGCCTCCGCCCCCGGCTCCGGCGAGATCACCGTGTCCGCCGGCGGCAAGAGCGTGACGATCCCCGTCACCGTCTCCCGTCTGGCCCTCAGCACGGTGGAGGACTTTGAAGGCGGCTCCACCATCTTCCGGGGAAGCGGAAACGGCATGGACTTCAGCTTGAACCACGCCGCGGACACCGTGCGCCTGGGCCGCGGCTCCGCCCGGCTGGACTACACGCTCCAGGATTCCCTGGCCTTCGCCTCCGAATGGCGCGCCGCCAACGCCACGCCGGTCAACACCCAGGTCTACACCGCGCTGAACCTCTGGGTCTGCGGCGACGGCTCCGGCAACCTGCTCTCCCTGCTCTGGGGCAGCGGCGACGAGACCTGGCTGGAGATCCCCGCCACCACCCTGGACTTCACCGGGTGGAAGCAGGTCTCCGTGCCGCTGGACGGCACAGCCTTCTCCCTGATGGGCTTGAAGATCAGCGCCGGGGACCTGTCCTACGTGGACGACGGCCTGGGCGGCCAGATCCCCGCCGCGTCCGCCACGCCCACGTCTGGCACGGTGTATATCGACCACATCGTGGCCTCCTTCGGCGGCACGGTGGACAATGAACCCCCCGTGGTCACCACCGCGCTGGACAGCGACGCCTGGGCCGTCACCGGAACGGTGCTGGACGGCGTGGACGGGGTCCTGCCCAAGAGCGCCGTCACCGTGAGCCAGAACGGCGTGCCCCAACCGGACTTCACCTATGACGCGGCCACCGGACAGGTGACCACATACCTCCCCGGCCCCGGCGAGAGCCACGAGGCCATGCGCGTCACCATCACCGCCAGGGACGCCTCCGGCAACCTGGGCCGCAG
>JAEXWS010000089.1 GCA_023406225.1 Bacillota bacterium
ACATGACCGTGCTGGAAAACTGCATGGTAGGCCAGATCAAGGTCCTGAAAAAGAGCCGGGAGGACGCCCGGAAAAGCGCCCTGGGCTATCTGGAAAAGGTGGGCATGGCCCCCTATATCCACGCCCGGCCCCGGCAGATCTCCGGCGGGCAGAAGCAGCGGGTGGCCATCGCCCGGGCCCTGGCCATGGACCCGGAGGTGCTGCTGTTCGACGAGCCCACCTCGGCCCTGGACCCGGAGATGGTGGGCGAGGTGCTCACCGTCATGCAGTCCCTGGCCCAGGAGGGGATGACCATGCTGGTGGTGACCCACGAGATGGCCTTCGCCCGGGACGTGAGCAGCCAGGTGGTATACATGAACCAGGGCGTCATCTGCGAGGCGGGCACGCCGGAGGAGGTCTTTGGAAACCCCCGGCGGCAGGAGACGCGGGACTTTCTCTCCCGGTTCCGGAACAACTAAACGAAAGGTCCGGCCTTCCCCCCGGGGGAGGAGCCGGACCTTTTCCGCGCCGTCCTGTAGGCGGGGAAAAAGGAGGCGGCCCGGGCGGCCGCCTCCTTTTTCCTATTTATATAATGTCTCCGTTCTCATTCCGCCGGGCTTGCCACAAGGAACAGCATGTCGTTCCCGCCCTCTTCCTCGGGGAAGGCGCCGTACATGGTGAAGTTGTACAGCAGCCGCTCCGCGCCGTACACCCCGTAGCCGTCCTGGTTGTGGTCCGTGGTGTCGTAGGGGTCCGCCACCAGCAGCACGTCGTCCTGGGTGGTCTCCGTGCCCATGGTGTCGTAGCCGATGATGACCTGCCAGTGTCCGCCCCAGTCGTTCCAGCAGATCATGACGGGCTTTCCCTCCGCCAGCCAGCCCTGGATGTCGTCCACCCAGATGCCGTCGGGATGATCGTAGGTGGTGACCATATCAAAACCGCCCACGCCGTCAAAGATGTCCATAGCCTGGTTCAAGGTGGTCCCGGGATACCCGTCCAGCTCCGTGCCCGCCAGCGAATGCCGCAGGGCCGCCAGGCTCTCCTCGTTCCAATCGCCCAGCCGGCCGTACCACTCCAGCACCATCAGGGCGGAGGTGACGCCGCAGGCCCACTCGCTGGTCTGCTGCTGGGTCTTGAAGTTGTGGAGCACCGTCAGGGTGTCCGTGGATTCCAGCGCATACACGTTGGGATGGGCGAAGTAGGGGGAATCCGCGTGGTCGCCCTGTCGCTCCACGGCGTCCGCGCCGTCCTCCGGGGACAGGTCCACGGCGTAGGGGATCTTCATCTCATCGCTGAAGTTCTCCGTGCTCTCGGCATTGTCAGCCGGTTTGTCATCGGCGCAGCCGGCCAGAAGGCTCAGCAGCATCAGCAGGGTCAGCGCCAGGGTGACTGTTTTTTTCATTGTCGATCTCCTTTTCGGGGGTCTTCCCCCCTGTCCGATTTTCCATGATCTCATGGAATGATGGTATTATACGGGACCCGCCCCGCCCCCGCAATGCACAAAGAAGCAGAAAAACGGCTCCCCCGCTTCCCGGTTTTTCCCATTTTCGTCAGGCCCCGTTCCCCCGCCGCCGCCAAGGCCGGACACGGGCCGGGAATAAAAAGTTCCCGGCCTCCCGCTTTGTTGCATTTACCACTTGCCCTTGTGGGTCCATCGGTTTACAATAACAATATCTTGAGAGTTTTCAAAAATTTCGGAGGTGAGGCCATGTATATATGCGGTCTGCAAAAACTGGCTATGGTGGATTATCCGGGCAAGCTGGCGGCGACCGTGTTCACCGGAGGCTGCAATCTGCGGTGCCCCTTCTGCCACAACGCCCTGCTGGTGACCCGGCTGGACGAGGCGGAGACGATGACGGAGGGAGAGGTCCTGGATTTCCTCGCCCGGCGGCGGGGCCTGCTGGACGGCGTGGTCCTCTCCGGCGGCGAGCCGCTGCTCCAGCCTGACGCGGCAAAGTTCCTGCGGAAGGTGCGGGACCTGGGCTTTTCCATCAAGCTGGACACCAACGGCTTTTTCCCGGAGCGTCTGGCGGCCATTCTGGAGGCCGGGCTTGCAGACTATGTGGCCATGGATGTAAAGAACCGCCTCTCCAAGTACCCGGAGACCTGCGGCGTGCCGGACCTGGACGCCGCCCCGGTGGAGGAGAGCGTGCGGCTGCTGCGCTCGGGCGGCGTGGACTTTGAGTTCCGCACCACCGTCGTCCGGGAGCTTCACACGGCGGAGGACATCCGGGCCGTCGGCCAGTGGCTCGCGGGGTCCCCCCGCTATTTCCTTCAGAATTTCGTGGATTCCGGCGGATTGATCGGCCAGGGATATCACGGCTTTACACCCGCCGAGCTCCAAGGCTTCGCGGACTTGGCGCGACCCTTTTTCGGCCGGGTGGAGGTGCGGGGCTCTGACTAAATCTTGTAAATTTTCAGCGTTCTTAACGAAAAACACTACAAGATATAGTGTTTATTCTAATTGACTTCAACCGGAGATGTGCTAGAATATTTACCGTGGGCGCCTGATGGCCCGCGTGTGTACGTCGCAGGAATTCAGAGAGAAAGCAGGAGAGGTTCATGTATCAAGTCGTAAAGCGTGACGGGAAGGTCACAGATTTCAATATTTCCAAGATCAGCGTCGCCATTCAAAAGGCCTTCGAGGCCATCCACAAGGAGTATAACCCGGATATCATCGACCTGCTGGCCCTCAGGGTCACCGCGGACTACCAGGAGAAGATCTTCGACGGCAAGGTCTCCGTGGAGCAGATCCAGGACAGCGTGGAGGACGTGCTCAGCCAGACCGGCTACGCGGACGTGGCCAAGGCTTATATCCTCTACCGCAAGCAGCGGGAGAAGATCCGCAACCTGAACTCCACCATGCTGGACTACAAGGAGCTGGTGAACAATTACGTCCACATCAACGACTGGCGGGTGAAGGAGAACTCCACCGTCACCTACTCCGTGGGCGGACTGATCCTCTCCAACTCCGGCGCCATCACCGCCAACTACTGGCTCTCTGAAATTTATGATGAGGAGATCGCCAAGGCCCACAAGGACGGCGACATCCACCTCCACGACCTCTCCATGCTCACCGGCTACTGCGCGGGCTGGAGCTTAAAGCAGCTCATCCAGCAGGGCCTGGGCATCCCCGGCAAGATCAACTCCACCCCCGCCAGCCACCTCTCCACCCTCTGCAACCAGATGGTGAATTTCCTGGGCATCATGCAAAACGAGTGGGCGGGCGCCCAGGCGTTCTCCTCCTTCGACACGTATCTCGCTCCCTTCGTCAAGGTGGACGGCCTCACCCAAAAAGAGGTCAAGCAGTGCATCCAGTCCTTCGTCTTCGGCGTGAACACCCCCTCCCGCTGGGGCACCCAGGCGCCGTTCTCCAACATCACCCTGGACTGGACCGTGCCCCGGGACCTGGAGAACCTGCCCGCCATCGTGGGCGGAAAGGAGATGGACTTCACCTACGGCGACTGCAAGCAGGAAATGGACATGGTGAACAAGGCGTTCATCGAGATCATGACCGAGGGCGACGCCGACGGCCGGGGCT
>JAEXWS010000117.1 GCA_023406225.1 Bacillota bacterium
TCTTTTTTGAAACCGGCACGATCGAGGAGGGTGGGTCTCCCATGAAGGCGAAAGAGGAGCTTCCGGAGTGTCCGGTCGCGACGGCGGTGGCGCTCATCGGCGGCAAGTGGAAGCTGCTCATTATCCGCAACCTGCGCGTGCGCCCCTGGCGTTTCAACGAGTTGCGCCGCGACCTCGAGGGAATCTCTCAGAAGGTGCTCACCGACAGCCTGCGGCAGATGGAGGATGACGGGCTGGTCTTTCGCCATGACTATGGCGAGAATCCTCCCCGCGTCGAGTATGGCCTCACCGAACTCGGCCGCCAGATGATGCCCGTCATGGACTCGCTCGCAGACTTCGGCGCTTATTACAAGACGATTGTTTCGTAGCGGACGCGCCGCTTGGGGACGCGTTCCATGGCGGGCGTAAGCGGACAGACGGCCCGCACCTGCCACGGGCGATGCGTGGAAGCGGGCGGGAGGGAAGGCTCGCGTCTTCGAGGGGGCCTACAAAAGCTCGCGAAGCCTCTTTGTCCAGCGTGCGAAGGTGCCGTTCTCCGGCCTTTGCCCGCCCCCCTCGCCGTCCGGCAGGTCGTAAAAGGCCAGCATCGCGAGGCATTCCGATTCGGTCGGGCCATCGCAGGTATCGTCGGGCTGCGGTCGCATCTCCTTACAGCTGAATTCGTCCGCCAGGTATTTCAGCAGCTTCTCGAAGCCTTTGGGATATGCGTTAGACCCCTCGTGCGAGCGGCATCCATCGAAGAGCTGCCATTGGTTGCCGTCGAGCACTGGCGAATAGTAGGAGATAAACCAATCGCGGGCGCCAAGGTCGCGAAGGAATGCCATGAGCTTGTCTACCTGCGCCTTGCCCGGCATCGCCCGTGGTTGGCCGCCGGGGATCAGTTTGTCAACAAGATTGTTTCGTAACTGTTTGAACGGTGCCCTGCGGGGATAGTTCGGGGTCGTTGAGGGCGCAGTCCAGGAACGAGATTCGTTCGGGTGTGGTCGGAATGCTTCTCGAAGGGGCCGAGTCTGGATTGCCTCCAGGCTCGGCCCCTTTCATTAAGCAGCCCTATTTCTGTGCCACCGTCCAGCAAACGGAGACAAGCGAGCTAAATACGCTAGTGAATCTCCTTGTGGCGAAGCACGGATGCCGCAATCAGGGCAGCGACAGCGGCAACCAAAGCAAGCGCGCTACCGACAAGAGAGAGGCTGTCGCCGGTCTGGGGCAAGTTGCCCTTGTTGGAGCTGTTGCTGTTAGCGGTGTTGGCGTTTGCGTTCGCATTGGCAGAGGAGTTTCCGTCGTTGCCCCCGTTTTCGCCAGCGCCGGGCTGGGCCTCAGCCTTCCAACCTGCATACAGGGTGAACTCGGTCTCAGTGCCGTCCACGGCGGCGTCGAAGTCGTAGGCCGTGGTGCAGTCCTTGTTGCTGAACCAACCAGAGAAGATATAGCCTCTCGGGACTGCGGCAGCATTTCCGTACCAACCCTAGCTGACCTCGAGGGAGGGGGCGGGCACGCCCAGCCCCTCCCTGTGGTCGGCGAGAGTCTCGTAGAAGCTCCTCCATCCCTCGCGGAACAGCCTATCCGTTCTCACCTCGTGACTACTTGCCGATACGCTTGTAGAGGATTGGTTCGTCGAAGCCGAACACGCGCTTGCCGTTCATCTCCATTGACTCAGAGACCTCCAGGACGTCGACGGAGAACCTCTCGAACAGGTGGAACCTCATGACGGGCGAAAACATGGAGTCCGAGCCGCCCTCCCATACGCCGTCATGCTCGCGGTAGAGTGCGGGCGTGAACTTGCCCGACTCGCGCAGGGACGAGAACTCGGCGGGGACCATGGTCGCGTAGGAGAACGTTCGCTTGTCGTTGCCCTCGGGCGTGTCGTAGGAGGTCAGAAGGACGCCGTCCTTCTCCTCGGTGAAGAGGAACAGGTGGGGCATGGCGGTGGTGCGGCCCCCCACCGTATAATCGCTCTCCTCCAGCACGAACAGGCCGGGAAAATCCGCCGGAAGCCCCGTGATATGGCCGTTGACCACCGTGCTGACATGCCGGGCGGCGGGGTAATCCGCAGCGCCCCGGCCCTCCAGCTCCGCAAGCTGGGCGCGGTTGTCAAAGGTCCCCGTCAGCAGGGATACGAATGTCTGCAGTTCTTTCAATGCAAAGCGCCTCTTTTCCACATCATGCGGCAGGCTCCGCAGGAGCCTGCTCTCCAATTTCCGCTTCCATGCGCGTCTGAGTCTGGAAGGATATGCGGCCATCCGCGCCGGAGTCCCGTGTGACGGTGGTGCCGCTGAGGATGCTGCCGCCCTCGCCGGTCTGGTAGGCGATGGTCACCCTGTCGCCCGTGTTCAAGATCACGGCCAGGGGGTTTTCGGCGGCGCTGACGGTATAGAACGCATCGCCGCCCTCCAGGCGGAGGAAGTAGTAGGAATCGCCGTCCATGACGGCGGTGCGGATCTCCGCCACGGTCCCGCTCACCTCCGCCCGGTCGCTGGGAACGGCCTCGGCCTGCTCCCGGTCGATGAGCTTGTTTTCCGCCAGCGCCTGGCGGTAATTGACCTCGCAGGCCGCCACCGTGCCGCCGGTGGAGACGATCTGGTACTGCTCCACGTTGACCATGGCGTACATCTTCACAAGCCCCGCCGCATCCTTCAGCGCCAGAAAGTAGGTGGGCTGGTCCGCGATGTTCAGCAGCAGGGGGAAGGTGGCGTCATAGCTCATCTGCTGGACCTGACCCTCCGCGGAGCGCTGGGCGGACTCCTCGGTGGCGCCCGCCACGGAGTAGAACTTCGTCTCCTTCGTCCGCTGGTTGCTGAGGAGGAAGCCGATGTTGGACTGGTCGGAGGTGACGGAGGTGACGCCGGTGTACATATACACGTCGTCCCCGATGGCGATATAGTTATAGCCGTCGGTGGTCTGGGTCACGTCCCGCTGGCCCAGAACGGAGTTGAAGAAGCCGTTGCGGTAGAGGCCGTAATAGTCGTACTGCTGCATGATGAGCTCCGCCACGTACACCTGGTCCACCCAGGCGGGGACCTCCTCGTAATACGCGCTCTCGCCGGTGACGGCGTTCACCAGGGCCGCGCCCCGAATGTCCGTGCCGCCGAAAAGGCCGATGGTCTTTACCACCCGGGGGCAGACCCAGTAGGGCGTGCCCGCCTCGTCGATCTCAAAGACCGGCTGGGCGAACATCATGGTGGGATAGTTGAACCGCAGGTGGCGGTACAGGTTCCGCCCGAAGTGCTCGGCGGTGGTATACCGCATGCCCTCGTCCAGGCGGACCACCTCCACATCCTGGGTCACCATGTCCACGATCAAATAGGCGGGCAGGCCCTCGGAGCGGTTGGTGAACCACTTGATGAGGTCCGCGTAGCCCAGGGAGGTGACCCGGACCGGGCGGCCCTGGTAGTTGATCTGGGTATAGTTGTCCAGCACCTCGAACTGGGACACCATGTCCGCCAGCTCGCCCAGCTTCCGGGCGCCCAGGCGGGCGGCGGAATCCCGGTCCAGCATGGGGATCTGGTCGTAGCTGATCTCCTCCACCTCGGCCACGAAATCGCCGGTCTCAATGGGCAGGAGCTTGCTGTAGCTGGAGGCCCGGATGACCACCCAGGAACTGACCGCGCCGACGGCGATGGCGAGTATCAGCGCCACCAGCACCAGGAAGGGGACCGTGCACTGCTTTTTCACGAAGTGGAAATACCCCTTCGCCCCGTCCCCCTGAAAGCCGGAGGTCAAAACCGCGCTGATGCAGTACACCGCGCACAGCAAAAAGACGAACACATAGAACTCCTCCGCGTGGAAGTTCAGCGCGGGCAGCTCCAGATAGAAGTAGCCCAGGCCGAATACCAGCGTCACGCCCAGGTTGATGAGGACCCGGGTGAACGCGTTGCCCACGGCCTTCCGGGGCTTGCGCTCCCGCTGGGGGCGCTGGGGCGGGGTAAAGCCCTGGCCGTCGCCTCCGCTCTGGAATCCGCCGGGATTAAAGCCGCCGAAGTTGAATTGAAACGGCATTGAGATGATCCTCCTTTTGATACGGAACAAGTTGATAACAGCATACAGGAAATATGTGAACAAATCAAGTTTCTGGGAAATTCCGCCGAAAAGAGCAGCCGCCGGAGAGCGGTTCGCTCTCCGGCGGTTTCTTTTTCTATGGTGGGCTCCGCGCCCCGCGGCCGGCTTACTTGCCGACGCAGAGCCGGTCGTCCTCCACGGTCAGCCTGGCGGTGTCCCCCTCCCGGAAGGTGCCGTCCAGCAGCCGCTCGGCCACCGCGTCCTCCACCTTGCTCTGGATGCAGCGGCGCAGGGGGCGGGCGCCGTACTTGGGATCGAAGCCCTCCTTGGCCAGCTCCGCCACGGCCTCGTCGCTGACGTCCAGACGGATGCCCATGGACTCCATCCGGGCGGACACCACCCGCAGCATCCGGCGGGCCACCTCCCGGATATCCGCCTCCGTCAGGGCGCGGAATACGATGATGTCGTCGATCCGGTTCAAAAATTCCGGGCGGAAGGTCTGGCGCAGCTCCGCCATCACCGCTTCCCTGGCCCGCTGGAACTCCTTTTCCGCGTCGGGGTCGCCGCCGCGCTCCTCCGTGGAGAAGCCCAGCCTGCCGCCCGCGGCGGTGAGGCTCTTGGCGCCCAGGTTGCTCGTCATGACGATGACCGTGTTTTTGAAATCCACGGTGCGGCCCTGGGAATCGGTAATGCGGCCGTCGTCCAAAATCTGGAGCAGCACGTTCCAAACGTCCTCATGGGCCTTTTCGATCTCGTCGAACAGCACCACGGAATAGGGCTTGCGGCGGACCTTCTCCGTGAGCTGGCCGCCCTCCTCGTGGCCCACGTAGCCGGGGGGAGAGCCGATGAGCCGGGACACCGTGTGCCGCTCCATATACTCGGACATGTCGATGCGGATCATGGCGTTTTCGTCCCCGAACATGGCCTCCGCCAGGGATTTGCACAGCTCGGTCTTTCCAACGCCCGTGGGGCCCAAAAACAGGAAGGAGCCCGTGGGGCGCTTGGGGTCCTTCAGCCCCACCCGTCCCCGGCGGATGGCCCGGGCCACGGCCTTCACGGCCTCGTCCTGGCCCACCACCCGCTCATGGAGCGTCTCCTCCATGTTAAGCAGCCGGGCGCCCTCGTCCTCGGTGAGGCGGGTGACGGGGATCCCGGTCCAGCCGGACACCACGGCGGCGATGTCCTCCGCGGTGACGGGACGGTGCTGCCGGGCGCTCTGGCGGCGCTTGTCCCGCTCGATCTCCACCTGGTCCTGGTAGTTCTTCTCGATATCCCGGAGCTGGGCGGCCGTCTCATAGTCCTGCTGGGCGATGGCGGCCTCCTTGTCCTTGGCCAGGGCGGCGATCTTCTCCTCCAGGCTCTTGAGCTCGGGGGAGAGCTCCTCCGCCTCCATCCGCACCCGGCTGGCGGCCTCGTCCATCAAGTCGATGGCCTTGTCGGGCAGGAAGCGGTCGGAGATATACCGGGCGGACAGTTTGACGGCGGCCTCCAGGGCCTCGTCGGTGATCTGGAGCTTATGGTGGGTCTCGTACTTCTCCCGCAGGCCCTTCAAGATCTCCAGGGACGCCTCCTGGCTGGGCTCGCCCACCTGCACCGGCTGGAACCGGCGCTCCAGGGCGGCGTCCTTTTCGATATACTTCCGGTACTCGTTCAGGGTGGTGGCGCCCACCACCCGGATCTCGCCGCGGCCCAGGGCGGGCTTGATGATGTTGGCCGCGTCCACGGCCCCCTCGGCGGAGCCCGCGCCCACGATGGTATGCAGCTCGTCGATGAAGAGGATCACGTCGCCGGACTTCTTCACCTCTTCCAGCGCCTTTTTGATGCGCTCTTCAAACTCGCCCCGGTACTTGGTCCCGGCCACCATGCCGGAGAGGTCCAGGGAGAGGATCTTCTTGTCCAGCAGCTCGTCGGGCACGTCGCCCATGACGATCTTCCGGGCCAGGCCCTCCGCGATGGCGGTCTTGCCCACCCCCGGCTCGCCGATGAGGCAGGGGTTGTTCTTCGTCCGGCGGGAGAGGATCTGGATGACCCGCTGGATCTCATCGTCCCGGCCGATGACCGGGTCCAGGCGGCCCGCGCGGGCCTCGGCGGTCAGGTCCCGGGTAAATTCCCGCAGGGTCTTGTTCTTGCCGCCGTCGTCCTTGGACGTGCCCGCCGCCTTGCTCTCCGCCGCGCGGCCCCGGGGCGTCTCATTCAGCTTCTGCATCAGCGCGGTGTAGAGGTGCCGGGCGTCCACCCCGGCGGTGCGCAGGATGCGGACGGCCATGTTGTTGCCCTCCCGCAGGATGCCCGCCAGCAGATGCTCGGTGCCCACGTAATTATAGCCGCCGCGCATGGAGTCCTCCATGGCGATCTCCACCACCCGCTTGGCCCGGGGGGTGAGGCCCTGGGCCGGGTTGCTGCCGGGCAGGCCCGCGCCCACGCTCTTTTTGATGATCTCCACCACCATGTCGTCGGTGAGGCCGGCCTCGGTCAGCACCGCATGGGCCATGCCGTCGCTCTCCCGCAGGAGGCCCACCAGCAGATGCTCGGTGCCCACGTAGCCGTGGCCCAGGTCTCCCGCCGCCTCCTGTGCAAACCGCAGGGCCTCTTC
>JAEXWS010000110.1 GCA_023406225.1 Bacillota bacterium
GGCCCCCTTTCCCTGCGCCCACGGGGCGCGGAGACGGGGGAAAACCGGGGACTTTCCCCTGGCCCCCTTTCCCTGCGCCCACGGGGCGCGGAGACGGGGATGGGACGCGCTGGGGAACCGCAGGGACCGGTATCCTCACCGGTCCTTCCCGGCGGGAGAGCGGCGCGGCAGCGAAAAGAGGAGCAGAGGGCGTCCGGGCGCGCCCCGTTCCTGTGGTTTTGTGGCAAAAGGCTCTTGGCGCCCGTAAAACAGTCGGTAATCACGGGCAAAAGCCCCCGCCCCCGGGAAGCCCGAAAAAGTCCCACGGTCTTTTTCGGCCCGGGGCATGTCTTTTTCTTCGTCCTTCTTTTTCTGCGTCAGAAAAAGAAGGACTGCCCGCGGCGCAGCGCCGCACGTTCTCCGCCGGCATCAGCCGGCGTATCCCCCGTTCCCTCAGGGGAACAGATGCGTCACAAACATCTCCAGCCAGCGGATCAGCCCTCCGGGGAACAGTCCCAGCGCCAGCCCCGCCGCCGCGAAGCCGATCATGGGCCAGGTCATCTGGGGCCCCACTTCCTTCCGCTCCGCGATGAAATCCTCTCCGGGGAAAAACCCGTTGGTCACGATGGGCAGCAGATATCCCGCCGTCAGCAGGGCGGACAGCACCAAAACCACCAGTCCCGCCGTGCCGAAGCCCCCCACCGGGGCCTCCAGCCCCGCGGACACCAGATACCACTTGCTCACGAACCCCGCCAGCGGCGGGATGCCGATGAGCGAAAGCGCCGCCAGCGCGAAGCAGGACATGGTCACCGGCATCCGCCGCCCGATGCCCCGGAGCTGGTCCACCCGCAGATAGCTGGTGGAGTAGATGACCGCGCCCGCGCCCAGAAACAGCGTATCCTTCGCCATGGCGTGGAACACCATTTGCAGCATGGCCGCCGCCACCCCCGCCGGGGTCAGCAGCAGCAATCCGAAGAGCACGTAGGAGACCTGGCTCACCGTGGAGTAGGCCAGCCTCCGCTTGAGCTGCTTTTCCCGGTAGGCCAGCATGGACCCCACGAACACCGTGCCAAGCGCCAGCGTCAGCAGCACGTACTGGGGCCAGCTCCCCCGGAGGAAATCCGGCCCGAACATGTAATACGTCACCCGGAGGATGGCCAGCACGCCGCCCTTGGTGATCACGCCGGACAGCACGGCGGAGGCCGGAGCCGGGGCCACCGGGTGGGCGGAGGGCAGCCAGGACTGCATGGGCATCATGCCCGCCTTCGCGCCGAAGCCCACGATCATCAAACAGTACGCCACCAAAAGAAGCGGCCTGTGCTGGGCGGCCTTCGCCAGGTCGATAGCGCCGCCGGGCAGAAAGTCCGGGGCCGCCAGGTAATAGGCCACGAAAAAATACCCCGCCAGGGCCATGCCGGCCCCGAACACGGAAAAGCCCAGGTACTTGAACCCCGCCCGCCGGGCGGAGGCCGTGGCGCTGTGCAGCACCAGGGGCACCGTGATGAGGGACATCATCTCAAAGAACATGTACATGGTGACGAAGTTCCGGGCCTGGGCCAGACCCAAAAGCACGCCCAGGGTCATGGTGTAAAAGCCCAGAAACTGCCGCTCTCCCCCGGCGTGCTTGACATAGGGGAAGGAGAACACCACCACCGGCGCCCAGATGCAGCTCACCAGCACCATAAAGAACTTGGACAGAAGGTCGTTGCGCAAAGAAAGCCGCAGCCCCCCCTGGATGACCAGCAGATCCACCGTCCGCTGGGGCAGCAGGCACACCAGCAGCGTCAGCGCCGCCGCCGTCAAGATCACGCCCAGAGCCAGACGCCGGCGCGTCTCTTCACTTTTCGCCCGAAACACGAAGATCCCGCCGATGATGGGCGCCAGAATGGGCAGCAGCAACAGCATAGCGTTCCTCCCTCGGAAAGTTTACAGCAATTTGACCCCCGCCTCGATCACGTCCGTAATGGGGTGGTAGAAAATGCCCAGCACGAAGATCCCCAGCATCAGCACCGCCGCCGCCGCGGTAAAGGAACGGTCGAAGGCCAGCTCCTCCGGCCGCGCGTCCGCCAGAACGCAGCGCTCATCCTCGGCGGGGGGCTTCACCCAGATGCCCAGCAGCGCGGGCACGTAGTACAGGGCGTTGAGCACCGTGGAAAGGGCGATGGCAAGCAGCGTCATGGCCGTTTTGTTGGTGGGCAGGGACGCGCTTGCGAAATACAGCTTGGAGACGAACCCGCCGAACAGCGGGATGCCGATCATGGAGAGGGCCCCCACCGTGAAGCCCACCCCCGCGGTCACGTCCCGGTAGGCGCTGCCCCGCAGGTTCTTCAGGCTCCGGTGGTGGCCGCTGACGGCGGAGAGCCGCCCGGCGCAGCAAAAGAGCAGGGGCTTGCAGCAGGCGTGGACCAGGATGTGGAAGCAGGAGGCCACCACGCCCGCCGTGGTCCCCAGGCCCAGGCCCATGAAGATGTACCCGATCTGGGCCACGGAGGAACAGGCCAGCATCCGCTTCACGTGGTGCTCCCGCATGGCCCCCAGGGAGCCGAAGATCATCCCCAGCAGCCCGAAGACCAGTATGACGTTGGTGACGCCCAGCTCCACCATGAACTCCAGGGTGAACACCCGCACCATGATGGTGAGCATGAGCACGATGTACCCCTTGAGCACCAGGCCGGACAGCAGGGCGGAGGACGCCGTGGTGGCGCCGCCGTGGGCGTCCGGCAGCCACAGGTGGAAGGGGAACATGGCGCTTTTGATGCCAAGGCCCGCGATGATGAGGCCCACGGCCACCGTCAGGGGCGTCTGGTACGCGCCGGAGAGGCGCAGCCCCGCCACCGCATCCGCCAGGGACGGCATCAGCAGATATCCCGTGATGCTGTTGAGGAAGGACAGCCCGATGAGGAACAGGCCGGACCCCAAAAGGCTCATGAAAAGGTAGCGGACCGTGGCGATGAGGTTGGGTCCGTTGTCCTTGGCCATCACCAACGCGCAGGAGGCGATGGTGGTGATCTCGATGAACACGTAGCCGGTGAACACGTCGTTCGTGTAAATGAGGGACAAAAGCCCCGCGTGGAGCAGGTTCACCATGGTAAAGTAAAACCGCTGTTTCTCCGGCAGCACGTCGTGAAACAAGTCCCGGCTCCCGCCCACCAGGGCCGTGGCCAGGATGATGGCGAAGGCCGTGGCCAGCAGGGCCTGGAGCGGCCCGCACCGGATGGCGTTGCCGTAGGGGGCGAGAAAGCGCCCCATGGTGTACACGAAGCTCACGCCGCCCTGGAAGGTGTACGCCAGCACCCCGGCGGACAGGGCCGCCACCGCGCCGGAGACCCCCAGGGTCATGTAGTACGCGATCCGGCCCGTGGGCAGGGTGGCGGACAAAATGCCCGCCAGGATCGCCAGGAAGATGCAGAAAAACGGAAAATTCTCCACAAACGGCCGCATCAGTCGTCCTCCTTCCTGGCCCGCTCCAGCAGCTCCCGCAGCTCGATGGTGCCGTAATGGCGGTAGATGCGCTGGATGAGCGCCAGGGAGAAGGCGGTGATGCTGACGGACACCACGATGCCGGTGAGCACCAGGCCGCTGGGGATGGGGTTGATAAACAGGCTGGCGTCCGGGGTTACGCC
>JAEXWS010000134.1 GCA_023406225.1 Bacillota bacterium
CCCTGCTGGACCGGCTGGTGTACGGCATGAACAAGTATTACGGCGCGGAGAAGGGCCCCGCCCTCTGGGCGGGAAAGGGACTGGCGCTGCTCATGACCTGCGGCTACCGGCCGGAAAGGGGCTGCGACCTCTTTGAGGAGGGGATGCGGCGGTACTGCAAGCATTCGGGCCTTCGGTACCTGGGCAGCCACGCGGAACGTCATCTGAGCTACGACGTCCCGTTCATGGACGACGAAAAGGAAGCGCGGACCCGGGCCTTCGCCCGGGAACTGCTGGACGCGCAGTGATTCAACAGGGACCGCCTTGGGAAAAGGCGGTCCCTGTTTGCGTCCCTGTTGCAGATAAGTGTTGATGAATAAGACCCCGTCGGTTTCACCAAAAGGCCTTGAGAAGGTCAAGCCGGCATGATAGTATATTAAGAAAATCGCAGGTCGTCTTAGGCGGATAAAGCGCAGACCGACAAATCGAAGTTTTTACAAACTGAGTAATCCATTTAAAATTTTATTGATTACAGAGGTGTGAAATGGAACTGTTTCTTGTGCTTATCTTAACTTGTATCATTTGTGCGGGGGTTCCAATATTGGCTTTTGGGTATATCAATGGAAAAATAAAGTTCCCCAATCAAAAAGCCCCGAACACAGAAAAGTCAAATCGCACTGTCTTGCGATGGATGGTATTTATATTAGGTACATTCCTTGGGTGTTTCCTGTTTCCTGCATATAACATCACCAAGAACTACGGACACCATATTCAATGGAACAGGCTGTTTTTAGTAATTGCAGAATGTTATGTGATGGGCTCAATTTTAGCAAAAGCATTTCCCTATGAAAAAGAATCTGTCACGAAAACCGTTTTTTCGCTTCTTGGATTTAACTGTGTTTTTATTCTTGCGGGTATGGGGTGTCGGTATCTGTTGGAGTTTGGCGAAGTTTCAAACACCTACAACTTTACTGCACCGAACATTGTTGTTCATCTGTTGACAGTAAATGTGTTTTGCATGGCAAGCTGGTATTTCGGTGTTAAGCAAGAACAGAATAGAAAGCGGCAAGGCTAAAACAACTTCCAGTTTATCAGGCTGATTTAACTTCGTCTTATTGGCATAATTCGCGTAAATCGGAAACTCCCTACACCGAAAAAGTGCAGGGAGTTTTTGGCTATTGGGGCGAAGCCCAGTTTGCCGTGCCTAAAAGCAACACCTATCTACAACAGGGACCTGTTTGCCTTCCGGTTGACGGGGGAGGCCCTTTTGGGGTATAATAATACGATTTGCTAGGCCGATACGGCAACGGAGGAACAGATATGTGGATCGCGGAGAAGTGGCGGGATTATGAGCTGTTGGACTGCGGGGGCGGTGAAAAGCTGGAGCGATGGGACAAGCAGCTTCTGGTGCGCCCGGACCCCCAGGCCATTTGGGAGAGCCCCCGGAAAAATCCGGCCTGGAAACGGGCCAACGCCCGCTATCTCCGCAGCCAGAGCGGCGGCGGGCACTGGGAGAAAAAGGCCCTGCCCGAGAGCTGGAGCGTCCGCTACGGAGAATTGACCTTTCAGGTAAAGCCCATGAACTTCAAGCACACGGGCCTCTTTCCGGAGCAGGCGGTGAACTGGGACTTCGCCATGGAGAAGATCCGGGCCGCCGACCGGCCCATCCGGGTCCTGAACCTCTTCGCCTACACCGGCGCGGCCACCGTGGCCTGCGCCAAGGCGGGGGCCAGCGTGTGCCATGTGGACGCGGCCAAGGGCATGGTGGCCTGGGCGAAGGACAACGCCCGCCTCTCCGGCCTGGAGGACGCGCCCATCCGCTGGATCGTGGACGACTGCGCCAAATTCGTGGAGCGGGAGATCCGCCGTGGAAAGACCTACGACGCCATCATTATGGACCCGCCCTCCTACGGCCGGGGACCCGGCGGCGAGGTGTGGAAGCTGGAGGACAGCCTCTATCCCTTTGTGAAGCTGTGCGCCGGGGTCCTGTCGGACAAGCCGCTGTTCGTGCTCATCAACTCCTACACCACGGGGCTGGCCCCGTCCGTGCTGGGGTATCTCCTGCACCTGCTGGTGGCGGAGAAGTACGGCGGCAGGTGCGCCTGGGATGAACTGGGCCTTCCGGTGACGGAGACCGGGCTGGCGCTGCCCTGCGGAGCCACGGGACGGTGGTTCTCGGAGTAAGGGGGGAGCTGGCTCCCTCCTGCGCCCCGGGCGGCGGATACGCGCCATGGCGAAAATGATCTGAATTTTTTCTTCCGCCTGGGGGCGGAAGGACCGGGGGGACCGCTGGTCCCCCCAAGCCCCCCTTCTCCGGCGCCTGCGGGCGCGGGGGAGGACGGGGAGCGACGCTTGGGATGGAGATAATGATATGGCGACGATGATTCGGACGGAACAATTAAAATACGCCTACCCGGCGGAGGAGGGCGGCCGGCCTGTGTTCGCCCTGCGGGGGGTGGACCTGAGCGTTGAGAGAGGGTCCTTTGTGGTGGTTTTGGGGCACAACGGCTCCGGCAAATCCACCCTGGCCAAGACCTTCAACGGCGTGCTGCTGCCCGCGGGCGGGCATGTGTACGTGGAGGACATGGACACCCGGGACGAGGCGCTGCTGCTGGCCATCCGCCAGCGGGTGGGCATGGTGTTCCAGAACCCGGACAACCAGATCGTCGCTAACGTGGTGGAGGAGGACGTGGCCTTCGCCCCGGAGAACCTGGGCGTGCCCAGCGGGGAGATCAGGCGGCGGGTGGACGCGGCGCTGGCGGCCGTGGGCATGAGCGAATTCGTGCGGCACGCGCCCCATCTGCTCTCCGGCGGGCAGAAGCAGCGCATCGCCATTGCGGGCGTCATCGCCATGGAGCCCGCCTGCATCGTGCTGGACGAGGCTACCGCCATGCTGGACCCCGTGGGCCGGAAAGAGGTGCTCTCCACCGTCCACCGGCTCAACCGGGAAAAGGGCATTACCGTGGTGCTCATCACCCACCACATGAACGAGGCGGAGAACGCGGACCGGGTGGTGGTCATGGACGACGGCAGAGTGGCCATGGACGGCGCGCCCGGCGAGGTGTTTACCCGGGTGGACGAGCTGCGGTCCATGGGCCTCACGGTGCCGGACACCGTGGACCTGCTGGACCGGCTGCAAAAGGACGGGTGGGACGTGCCTCTGGACGCGCTGACTGTGGACGGCTGCGCCGCCGCCATTTTGCGGGCCGTCTCCGCCAATTGACTGGAAGGAAGAAACGCTGTGGAACCGATTCTGCAAGTAAAAAACCTGACCCACACCTACGGCGTGGGGACCCCCTTCCAGCGCAGCGCGGTGGAGGAGATGAGCTTTGAGGTGTACGACGGGGAGTTTCTGGGGATCATCGGCCATACCGGCTCGGGGAAATCCACCCTCATCCAGCACCTGAACGGGCTTTTGAAGCCCACCTCCGGGCAGATACTGCTGAACGGAAGGGATATCTGGGCCGAGCCGAAGAAGATCCGGGACGTGCGGTTCCAAGTGGGGCTCGTGTTCCAGTACCCGGAGTACCAGCTCTTTGAGGAGACCGTTTACAAGGACATCGCCTTCGGCCCCGCCAACATGGGCAAGACCGGGGACGAGCTGGACCGCTGCGTGCGGGAGAGCGCCAAGCTGGTGGGCATCCGGGACGAGCAGCTGCAAAAATCCCCCTTTGAGCTCTCCGGCGGGCAGAAGCGCCGGGTGGCCCTGGCGGGGGTCATGGCCATGGAGCCCCGGGTGCTGATCCTGGACGAGCCCACCGCCGGACTGGACCCGGCGGGCCGGGAGAACCTTCTGGCCAACATCCGGGACTATCACCGCAACAAAAAGCGGACCATCATCCTGGTGAGCCACAGCATGGACGAGATCGCCCGGAACGTGGACCGCATCCTGGTGCTGAAGTCCGCCCATGTGCTGATGGATGGCGCGCCCGCGGAGGTCTTCGCCCGGGCGGCGGAGCTGCTCTCCGCCGGGCTGGACGTGCCCCAGGTGACCCGCATCGCCATGGCGCTCCACGAACAGGGACTGGACATCGATCCGGCGGTCTACACCGTGGAGGCTCTGGAAAAGGCACTTCTGGCGCTGGGAAAGGGCGGTGCGGCATGCTGAAGGACATCACCCTGGGCCAGTTTTTCCCCGGCGACACCGTGGCCCACAAGCTGGATCCCCGGACGAAGATCTTGCTGGTGGTCCTCTATATCACGGCGCTGTTCTGCGCCAAAAGCGCGATTTCCTACGGGCTGTTGGCCCTGGTCCTGGCCGTTTGCGTGCGGATCTCCAAGGTGGGGCTCCACGCCCTGGTCCGGGGTTTGAAGCCGGTGCTGTTCATCATCCTCTTCACCGGCATTTTGAACCTGTTTTTCACGCCGGGGGAGCGGTACCTCGTAGAATGGGGGTTCCTGCGCATCTCCGACACGGGTCTGCGCAACGCGGTCTTTATGGTGCTGCGGATCATGCTGCTCATCATGGGCACCTTCCTCATGACCTACACCACCAGCCCCATTAGCCTGACCGACGGGCTGGAACGGCTGCTGAACGGCTTGAAAAAGCTCCATGTGCCGGTCCACGAGCTCAGCATGATGATGTCCATCGCCCTGCGGTTCATCCCCACCCTCATTGAGGAGACGGACAAGATCATGTCCGCTCAAAAGGCCCGGGGCGCGGATTTTGAGAGCGGGAACCTGATCGAGAAGGCCAAGGCCCTCATCCCCATCCTGGTGCCGCTGTTCATCAGCGCCTTCCGCCGGGCCGACGAGCTGGCGGTGGCCATGGAGTGCCGCTGCTACCACGGCGGCGAGGGGCGGACGAAGCTCCACGTGCTGCAATACGCGGCCAGGGACTGGACGGCCCTGTTCCTGGGCGCGGCGGTCACGGCGGCCGTCATCGTTTTGGGGCGGCTGGGGCTGTGAGGCGGCGGCGGCGCCTTGCGGCGCTCGGCGCGTGCGCGCTCGTGCTTGCCGCGGGCCTGGACGCACGGCTCCGGACCGTGACGTATCCGGTGGTTTCCGACAAGGTCACGGAGCGGGTCACGCTGGCGGTTTTGACGGACCTCCACAGTTGCGGTTACGGCAAGGGACAGTCCGCGCTGCTGGACGCGGCGTCCGCCCGGAGCCCCGACGCGGTGCTATTGGCGGGGGACATCGTGGACGACAAACTGCCGGAGGAAAACGCCTGGACGGCGGTATCCGCCCTGGCGGCGGCGTATCCCACGTTTTATGTCACCGGGAACCACGAGTATTGGAGCGGAGAGGCGGACCGCATCTGCGGGGAGATGAAAGCCCTGGGCGTCACGGTCCTGCGGGGAGAGACGGCCCGCATCTCCGTCCGGGGACAGACCCTGCTGCTGGGCGGCGTGGACGACCCGGAATTCGGAGACGGCGGGCAGTTGGAGCGGATCGGCGGGACTTTGGACGGCGAGGTGTTCTCCATCCTGCTGGCCCACCGGCCGGAGGAGATCCGGCGCTATCTGGAATACCCCTTCGACCTGGTCGTATCCGGCCACGCCCACGGCGGACAGTGGCGCATCCCCCGCGTTTTGAACGGGCTGTTGGCTCCAAACCAGGGGCTGCTTCCCCAATACGCCGGGGGACGGTACGACTTTGACGGGACCGTTTTTCTGGTGAGCCGGGGACTGGCTCGGGAGAGTACGAAGGTCCCCCGTCTTTTCAACCGGCCGGAGCTTGTGATCGTGGACATCGCGCCGGAGGGCGCGTGAGAGAGGCGGGGCGGTTATGGAGTGGTTTCAAAAACGCTGGACGCAGGTCCTTTCCCTGGCGCTTTGCTGCGTGCTGGCCGCGGCGCTGGTGCGGCAGGGCGTGGGGCAAAACGGTCTGCGGGAGGAGCTGGCGGAAAGCCGCGCGGAGACCGCCGCGCTTGCCGCCCGCCTGGATGCGGCCGAGGGCGCGCGGGAAGCGGCGGCGCAGAGCGGACCCGCCCGCTCGGTCCGCTTTGCGAATGCGTCCGTGAATGCGAGGGACCGGATGCTGACGGTGGAGATTCGCGCAGAGCTGCCGGACGCGCAGGAGCATCTGCCCGCCGTTGGATTTTGTCGGGTGGGGGAGCCTTACCGCATGGCCTGGAAGCAGGAGGTCCTTTTCCGGGAGGCGGACGGGGCCTGCGCGCAGACCGTGACGTTCCCTTTGGACCTGGAGGGCGGATTGGAGCTGCGCCTGGAGGACGACACGGTGCTTTACAGCAGCGATTCCATGACGGCCCTGCTGCCTTTGCAGATGGAGTACGGCGGGGTCTCCTGGCACTATGACTGCCAAAGGCAGATATTTTACCTGAGCGACTGGACCGCCGTGCTGACGGACGTTTCCGGGGAGGAGGCGACGGCCGCGGACGGGGAGTTCCGGGTCTACCGGAACGGGAAGCCCGTCTTTCGGGGCCGGGAGGTCCCGGACAGCTTCTGCGTGGAGGTGGATGGGGCGCTCCAGGACGGGAGCGCCGTTCCCTGCGCCCCCGGCGACCGGATGCGGCTGTGCTACGCCTGCACGGACGCCTTCGGCCTCCGGTATGAATTTCCCCTGATGGAAGTGCTGGCCATGCGGTGGGACGATATGGAGGCGTGCCCGCTTTCCCGCCGCCCCGCGGTGAGCTGGCCGGAATAAGGAGAGACTATGCGCAACATCGCCTTGAAACTGATGTATAACGGCACCGCCTACCACGGCTGGCAGGTGCAGAAAAACGCCGTCTCCGTCTGCGAGACGCTGGAGAGGGCCCTTGAGAAGATCACCGGCGCGCCGGTGCATCTCACCGGCTGCGGCCGGACGGACGCGGGCGTTCACGCGGAGCGGTACGTGGCCAATTTCCGCACGGAGTCCCGCATCCCCGTGGACCGGCTGCCCTTCGCCATCAACACCCACACGCCGGAGGATATCGCCGTCAAGGAGGCCTATGAGGCGGCGGAGGACTTCAACGCCATCGGCTCCTGCATCAAAAAGGAGTACACCTACCGCATTTACAACTCCCGATTCAAAAACCCGTTTTATGTCAACCGGGCGTATTTCTACCCCAAAAAGCTGGACGAGGCGTTTTTGGACCGGGCCGCCCGGCAGTTCGTGGGCACCCACGACTTTGCCGCGGTGCGCAGCGTGGGCACGGAGACGAAGTCCACCGTCCGCACGATCCACTACTGCGGCGTGACGCGAAACGGGGACCTTTTGGAATTGAAGGTCTGCGCCGACGGATTTCTGTATAACATGGTACGGGCCATCACCGGCACGGTCCTCTACGCGGCGGAGGGAAAATTCGCCCCGGAGGATATCCCCGCCATTCTGGAGAGCGGGGACCGTACCGCCGCCGGGCCCACGGCGCCTCCCGGCGGACTGTACCTGACAAGACTGTGGTATGAGGATGAACGGCTCAATGGCTGATACGACGAAGGACATCTGGAATGACGACGACGGGGAGGAGCGGGAGAAACGGCCCCACCGCCTCCGCCGGTTTCTCATCTTTTTCCTGACGCTGGTGCTGGTGCTGGGCGTGGTGCTGCTGGCCGCCTGGCGGGACGGCACCGGTTTCGACACGCTGCGGCGGTATTTTACATACGGCGGCGCGGAGGAG
>JAEXWS010000146.1 GCA_023406225.1 Bacillota bacterium
ATGATGCCCCAGTACATGATCTTGGTTTCCACGCTCCCCGGATCTCCGAGGCCGCCTTCCTGGAACTGCGCCCGCATCTCCTGCCACATGGCTTCCCTCCGGTTTGCCAGGGGCGCGGCCGTGTCGCAGGAGAAGAGGAAATCATCGTTCCAATAGGGCTGTCCCGCCGCATCGACCTCCAGGAAGTCCCAGCGGTTGAACTCCTCGTACTCCGCGTCCCCCCGCTCGTTGTAGCTCACCACGGGCCGGGGCTCGTCTGCGTAGGCCAGTTTCCACTTGAACAGCAGCTCAAACAACCGCTGGTACGCCGCCTGCTTCATCACCCGCTTGCTCTCCAGCCGTCCCGCCGCCTGGGCGGCGCTGAACTCCTTAGCCTTTCCGCTGGTTGCGGTGGCGTCCTGGCGGCCCTGGAAGCTGTCCGTGATGCCGATTTGCTGGCGGGCCTCTTCGTATACCTCCCGGCGGTACGCCAGATCCCCGGAGATGTCCACCTGGGTATTGAACGTGCGGATACCGTCCAACTGCGACGCGCTTTCATACCGCAGGACCCGGCCGTCCTCGTCGGTCATATCAAATTTCAGCGCGGCGGGCATGGCGGTAAAGCTCCCGCCCCCCAGCAGCTTCCGGTTTATCTTGGTGGAAAGCTTGTTGGCCGCCATCTGCGCGTCCTCCATGGCGTCCACGTCGGACCCGCCCAAAACCTGTCCGGGCATGCTGACGTTCCTCCGCAGCACCAGCGGATACAGCTTCGGCCGGTAGCATGGGATCTTCCTTGACCGCATGACCGGCTCTGTCTGCACGGCATAAACGCCCGCCGCTTTCGCCGTCGCAAAGTCCGCTTCACTCGCTCCGCCCAGCGGGGCAGAGTTCGCGCCGCTCCCTTGCTCCGTCTCTCCCTCCGCAAACGCTCCGCTGGTTTGCGTCGGGGTCGGGAATGGCGTCAAAAGCTCTCCAGCCCCCGCGTCCCAGAACAGCGGTCTGCTCTGCGCCCCCTGATACACCACGTTCCCAAATTCGTCCCGCTCCGGCTCCATAGCGGAGATCACCGTGCCGTCCTCCCGCACGATGTCCTCTGTCAGCGTCTCATATTCCTGGACTTCCTCCCGGAACTTTTTCCCGCCGCATTCCGCACACGTCACGCCGTCCCCGGTCTTTCCGCATTCCTCGCAGATGTGGACCCGCCGCATCTGGCAGTCCTCCAGGTCCTCCAGCACCGTGTCCATCACCCAGGAATACCGCCCGATCCCGCCTTTGCGGTTCCGGTAGTAAGCGATGATCTGCGTTACCAGACCTTCCGCATCGGCGCCGTCCACGGCGGAGCGGGCCTCCCGGTCCTCCTCCTGCTCGTCCTCCACGCTCACGCCGTACTTCCGCAGGATGTATTCCGCCGTGCGGGGGATCTTCAAAAACCAGTGCTCCATCTCGTCCAGCTCGTAAACGCCCGCCTGGGGCACGAACCGCCGTGGATGCACTTCCGTCACGGTGGTTTCTCCAACGGTCGTATGGGTCCCCGCCGTCTGGTCCCAGTCCACAAACACCAAGTCGCCGCCATGGGTGGGCGTCACCCGCTCCTGGATGTCGTTCAGCGCCTCCATGGGCAGGCGGTCCAGTTCATTGCGCAGCATGTTTTCGATTTTCCGGGCCAGTTTTTCATCCTTTGCCCGTTTGGCCGTCACCTTCGGAGCGGGGATGTTGCTGTCCACCTCCGTCTCGATGATCTCCGAGATGATGTTCCGCACATGGTCCGCGTTTTTTTTGGCCGGGGTCCCGTCCTTGGCGGTGATTTTGGCGCTCCCTCGCAAAAGCGCCTCCTGGCGGTCCAGCCGCTCCCGCACGGCCGCCCAAGCCTCCTCGTCCCGCCGCAGCACCTCCTGCCAATTCGTCAGGCCAAACTTCATATCCTTCGCAGCCGCCTTCGGCGCCTTCTCACTCATTCCGTTGTCCCTCCTCTTCGCGCCGGATTCGCTTCGCTGGATTCCGCCGCGATTTTACTCCTCTCCCAGCAGGTCCTCATAGCTGGGCCCCTCGTCATCCTCGTTCCGCTTTATTTCCGGCAGCATCTGCCGCAGCATGTCAAGGGCCTTTAGTGCCCCTTTGACGTTAAACTGCCATTCCCCAGAGGGTGTCCAGGCGTGGGCGCCGCTGTCCCATTCCATCACCGGCTCCTTCTGGGTGCACCGCAGATATAACTGCCAGGTGCACAGGACGATGTTGTACTGGTTGATGCCAACAGCCTCGAACCGCTCCTGCATCAACGCATCCCGATAGGCCTTGATCTTCGGCGTCCGCAGCAAACGGCTTGCCCGTGCCGCCGCGGTTTTCTCCGCGTACCCCGCCCGGACGGCCGCCTGGGTCCCGTTAAGGTCCAGCATATACTCGTGGACGAACAGCCGCTGTTGGTCCGTCAGGGCCTTGGCGAGCTCCACGATCTTCTTCTCCAGGTCCTCCGCCTCCATACCGACACCCCCCCTGTTGTATTCATGTTAACACAGCGAGCCCTCCCGTTATCGTCAACATTTTTGGGCATAAAAAAACGCCGGGAGGCTTGTCCTCCCGGCGCTTTGGCTATTTCTTCACTGTGCTTTTTTCAGTTCCGCGATCTCGCTGCTGTGCAGGCGGATCACACTTTTCAGAAACTCCACTTCCTGCTCCAATTCCTCCACCCGGCTTTTGGGCGCCAGTTTCTCCAGCAGCATCCGCTGACCCTCCGCCAGCGCCTTCAACTGGGGCGTGACCGCATTCTCCACGATAAGATTCATCTGCCGATTGGATTCCCGCTCCACGACCCCCTGGATCGCCTCCAAATCTTCCCTCGTCAGCATCCGCGCGCCCTCCTGTTTTTTCTTCTTTTTTCATAATAGCCTCTCCCTGGACCCTCTGTCAACAGGTCTTTCTCTTTTTCTTCCGAAACCACCCCTCGTAAAACTCCTTCCGCGCCCGGTACAGCACGCTCTCGCTGACGTGGTGCCGCATGGCGATCCCGGTGATGCTCTCCCGTGTGCACATGACCTCCCACAGGGCAGCATCATAAGGCCCTGCCGCGACGCGGCAAAGGCGAAGGATTTTCTCCCGGATGTGCTCCGGCTGGTCTGCGAAGTCCAGGCAGGTGAACCGCACCAGGCCTTGTTTTTCCTCCGGCAGTCCTACTCCTCTCAGCTTCTTGAAACTCATTGCGTTCGCCCCTCCCACACCTCCTGCAATGCGGCCCACCGTCGCGGCATTGCGATTCCCGGTCGCTTCGCGCCCGCCGATCGCGCCGCTTCCTCGAAACAGCCTCGCTTCATCCGCCGCCGGCGGCGCTTCGCCTGTTCCCCCCGCAGCTTTTTGAAGCTCACGGCCACGCGCCCGCTTCCTCCGCCGCCAGGGCCGCCGCCAGTTCCTTGTGCCCGCCCACCTTTTTCCGGGGGTCCCGCTTCTTCGGTATGTAGCGCACCATGTTCTGCCCCTTCTCCGGGTCGTACCGGGTCCCGGGCAGCTCCACGGCTCCGGCGGGCACCCGGAGCTGTCCGCCGCTGGTGACGATCTCCCGCCGCACCACGGGCTTTTTCATGTTCCTGGAGCAGGTCCATTTCTTCTCGTCCGGAACGCCCCGGGCCTGGTTGACGATGTAGGCCGCCAGGGGGTAAAGATCCTTCTGGTGCCGCAGAAACTGCACGTCCACGCCCCCCATGCCCCAGATGTCCTCCACCGCCTCCTCCCTCAGCCTCGGCCCAACGGAACCGGCCTCGGCAGACCCCGCGGCAGTATGCGGGGCCAGCCACAGCCGCTTGTCCCGCATCTGGAAAGCATCTCCGGGGAGGATCACATGGACGTGAGGCCGCGTCATCTCCCCGGTCTCCCCGTCAATTTCTGACGCCGCCAAGATCCATCGGACCGAAAGCCCCCGCTTTTTCAGCCGGTAGGCTATCCGGTCGATGAACTTTCGCGCCGCCCGCCTGGCTCCCTCCAGCGTGCCGCCCACCGCCGCCAGCCCCTCGGGGTCAAATTTCAGCGTCAGCCACAGGTCCCCCGCCGAAAAGTTGCAGTTGATGGTCCGGGCCAGCGCCAGCTTGGCGTACTCCCGGTTCCCCACCAGCTTTTTCTCGCTGCTGTTCCCCCGGATGCGCCCGCCCCGCTTCGGCGGCCGCCGGGTGATCTTGCTTTTCCGGCGCTCCACCACCTCGCCGCTGATGATTTTTGTCACCATGTACAAGCCCTCCATCGTCGTCGCAAAGTCCGCTTGCCTCCGTTTCCCGCCTGCGGCGGAAATCTGCGCCCGCTCCCTTGCTCCTCCTCTCCCCACTGGAATCGCTCCGCTGGATTCCAGCGGGGACCCCGGTTGTTTTTTCGCGTAAAAAAGCATAAGTACCCGCGCCCGCCTGCCCGTGACACCCCTTGTCTTTTCTCTCTCTGCCCCAAAAGCCCCATTCCAAGCCCCCGGACGTGTGCTTGTCCACAGGGCGGAACCATGGGGCTTTCCGTTCTTTTTGTCTCTTCCCGCCAAACTTAGGCGTTTAAGAGCCCCGCCAGATACGCGTGCGCGCGTATTATGATCAGTATCGGCGTATCGTTGGTAATCTCGCTCCGGCCCGCCCGTGGAGACGAGCCGGAGCCAAATCACTTTACAGATGTCGAATATTGGGATATATTGGAATAACAAAGGAATAACAAAACGATCGGAGGTATTATTATGAAACCTTCAAAAACTACAGATTCTTTTGATTCCGTCGCGCAGGTCCAGTTGGATGTCCTCATGAGGGAATATGAATCTCTGAGGCAGGAATCGACGCATTGCGACTCCACCCAAATGTCTCTTGCAACCACTGTCTTTGGCTTCTTAGCAGCTGTCTTCGCTCTTACTCAATTGTTTGAGAAAAAACAATCCACTGCCGATTTTCTTTTTTATGCCGTCTTACCCTGCTTCGCCATGTTCTTCGGGCTGCTGTGGGTCGATCAGCTCTACCGGCGCGTTCGCTTTGGCACATACCTGCGGAGAACGGAAAATAAAATTCGAATGCTGCTTCCCGACTTGTGCTCGAACTCCGTATCTGTTCCCGTATGTGAATTCGAGCATTGGATCAGTGCGTTAGATGACCACAAACCTTTTCTAAAGCGCCCGCGTTTTGCATATGGATGTGTTTTGGCCGGAACATGGTTTTTAACGCCGATCCTTATCCCAGCATCAAGGCTACTTCTGTTTTCTAACGCCACGTTTCCGTTTTCTTACTATTGGAGCCATAAAATCGTCATGATCCTTGTGTTTGCTGTCTTTTTGGTTTACTACTACTATCTGATCCTTCTGATCCGCCGTATCAACACGTTTTCACAAGAAGCCGCCTTGACAAATCCACAGCCGACAATGGATTATTGAGCGTTTTTTTACCAGCATTGTTGACTTATCACGATATCGTGATATAATAAAAATGGAAAGGGAGCAGACACTATGCCCGTCATTGCCCGGTTCTATGGAATGACCCAGGACATCAAACCGCTTCCCCCGCTGGAATAAGCGGGGCGCGGCCCGGAAAGGAGCGCCCTCATGTTTCATAAAATCAAGTCCGTGACCCCTCTGCCGGAGTATCGCCTGCTGGTCCATTTCGCGGATGGCTGTGCCAGACAGTATGATGTGCGCCCGCTGATGGACCGCATCCCCGCCTTCCGCGTCCTCACGGAGCACGGCCTGTTTGATTCCGTCCAGGTGGACGCCGGCGGTTACGGCGTCTCCTGGAACGACGACATCGACTTGGCCTGTGACGAGCTGTGGGAGCGCGGTCAACCGATCTCCACCCCCTTCGACCGCCTGTTGTCCTTCTCGGACGCCACGGAGCTGTGGGGTCTCAGCGAGAGCGCGCTGCGCAAGGCCGTGGCCTATCGAAAGCTGGTGGAGGGCGTAGACGTGCAGAAGTTTGGAAAGCAGTGGATCGTCACTTTGGACGCCATGCGCCGGGAATACGGCGACCCCCGACCCCGCGGCGAAGGGACCGCCTCATAAACTTCAAGAGAAAGGCGGTGGATTTCCTTGCCGCTGACTACCATCCTCACAGTTTCTGGGATCGTGATCCCAAGCCTAATCACGTTTTGCCTGGGCCGCTTCGTCTCCTACCGGGAGGATCGCCGCCGCGCCGCAAAAGAACGTTTGGACGGTTTTTATAATCCCTTTGTGGCCCTCCACGCCAAAACCACTAAAGCCCGTGCCATGGATTTCAGCGATTTCTCCCCCCAGGAGCGCATGGCCTTTGTCGATTTGCTGATCGACCGACAAGTGTATGCCGGTGAATCCCTGACAGGCCCTATCCAGGACCTCATACAGGCGTATACAGGGGTCTATCTGGCCCCGGCATCTCCTCCAAATCAGGAAGAGGTCCGCTATGTCGACCAGGCTTTTCGTACCTGTGTGGAGCTCTGCTGTAAAGAATGGGAGCACCTGCGGAAAAAATTCTATTGAGCCTCCGCCCGGCCACCCGCCGGGCGGATCTTTCTACTTTACAGACGTCAAATTATGGGATATATTGGATAAAAGCACTTTTTAGGGAGGCCATAATGCAGAACTTCAATCAAAAAATCACAAAACTTATTCAAAAACATTGGCTGTTTTCTTATATCATCATAGCGACCATATTTGCATTTGTCGTGAACATAGCCATGAACGCCCCCATCGACTCATTCAACCCTTCCCTGGGAGCTAATGACTGGCTCGGTTTTTGGGGCAGCTATCTCGGCGGCGTCCTGGCCTGTATCCCTGCTCTTGCCGCCCTAATTGAGAATCGACGGGAAGCGAAGCAACAGCATGAAGAGTTTCAAAAACAACTCCAAGAGCTTGAAAAGGATCGTCATTTTTCAAAATTGCCTGTTCTGAATGTCCAAGCCACTCGATATACTCTTTGTCATGATGTGCCATCTCTTCTACCAACGGTCAAATGTGTGTTTGAATTAAATTCTGACGGTCAGCTTATTTCTTGTAGCAAAAATTCTGTTGAATACATGACATTTGTAAAGCCAGCTCAGTGGAAGAAATATTATTTTTTAGACATCAAAAATATTGGGTTTGGGCCAGCCATAGATACGGCCATGTATTCTCCTGACGGGCCTCCTTCAGAAATTGGCTCTTTTGCATTCGGCACATCCGAAACAGATTTTACATGCATTGTTTCTTTTGAAAATTCTCTTTCTATTGATGATGTTGGAAACTATATAGAGCACCGTATAGACTTCACGTTTCACGACATCCTCGGTTGGAAATACACGCAGCACATAAATTTCAAATTGACCGGCGCTGGTGCTGTGTTTGATCCAATATCGTCTCCTGAACGTCTAAACGAATTTTAAAAATGCGACTCCGCCGCCCGGCCTCCCGCCGGGCGGTTTTCATTTTGGCCTCCCCCACATCTTTTCCAGCAGCTTTCTCACCTCCGCTGACGCGTTTCTGTAGTCCTCCCACATATCATCGGTCCACGCCGTCCGGGCCCGTCCCTCCGGCGGTTTCTCCGTTCTGTCCTGCTGGTCCCGGGCAAAGTGGCAGATGGCTGCCGCCATCACCAGATCGTCGTGCTCGCCCTCCTCCGCCTCCGGCCGGCGGTCCTCGTTATAGACGAAATGCAGCATCTCTCCCAGGGTGTCATAACCCACCACCAGCTCCGCCGTCTCCTCCATCACCGCGTGGAGCCCCGCCAGGATCACGGGCCGGGTCCTGGCCGTGGTCTGGAAGCCGAACGCCTTGACGTGCTTCCGGGTGTAGGTGTCGAACCGCTCCCGGACATACAGCTTCGGGTAATTCCACTCCTCCAGCTTCCGCTCCGGATAGGTGGAGAAATTGACCTCCACGGCGATCAGCGCCGTGTTGTAAAACCGCCCCAGGCAATAGAGTTGCCGGGCATACAGCAGTTCGGAGAAGGGAAAGGCCATCTCCGCCACCTGGCGCCCGTCGGTGTTGTCCAGCACAAAGGCCGTGAAGCGGTCGCTGCCCTCCCCGGCGGTGTCCCCGCCGATCACATAGGGCGCCCCCGGCCGGGGCAGCTCATAGAGCTTGATGAACCCCGCCCGCCGGTCCGACGCCCACGCCCAGTCCTCCGGCGCTCCGCCGGCCTCCGGCTCCGGGAAAGCGAACGTCCCCACGTCCGCCGGTTCCGGCGCCCCGGCCCGCAGCAAAACCAGCTTTTCGTTGTCAAAAAACGGCGTCCCGGAGAACAGGAACGCCTCGTCCGGCGTGGAGGGATACTCCTGCCGGAAGGCATGCACGTCGCCGTGGAAGTTGACCCGGATGCACCACCGCCTCCAGGCCAATTGCTCTTCGTCAAGCCCATATGCCACGTCCTCACAAAGTCCGCTCCCCTCATCCCGCCCTTCGTGCAGGCTTCGCTCCGCTCCCTTGCTCGTCCTCTCCCCTCCAAAACCACTTCGTTGGGTTTTGAAGGGGGTCCGCATAAGCGCAAGTTCTTCTTGGTCCCACACGGTCCCCGGCTCCACCGGCATCCGGTAGTCCGGCTCCCGCCACCAGGCAATGAAGATCGGCCGCCACCCGTTGGTCCCGGCCGCGGCCCCGTCCCACAGGTCCTTGAACTCGTTGTAGCCGTTGGCGGTGCTCTCGATCACCACCAGCGTATGGGGGTCCGCGGGCACCGCCTGCATCACGCCGTCCAAAATGGCGTTCTTGTCCCCCCTCCAGAAGGCGAACTCGGAGAGATGCACATTGTTCAGCGTCTCGGACCGGCCCATGCCCTCCCCCGCCGTCACGCAGCGGATGGAGCTCATCAGCCCCGGCCGCCGCTTCTTCTCCCCCGGGTCCCGGGTGGGATTCTCAAATACCAGCTCCTGGGCGTTGGAGTGTTTCCGCATGGGCTGGAGCTGCCTGGGCAGGTGATCGTAAAAAAGCTGGTTCATCCGGAACAGCTTCCGGGTGGAATCGTCCCGGTGGGCCACGATCAGTGTCTGCACCAGCTTCCGCGTCACGGCGTCGTGGAACATCACGCCTTCCGTCACCGTGGAAATGCCCTCCTGCCGCGCCTTCAGCACCAACAGCCGGGGCGGCCGCCCCGCCGCCCGCTCCTCCCGAATCGCGTCCAGCACCATCTGCTGGGCCGGCTTTGGCCGAAGCGGCGCCAGCTTCCCGGTTTTTGTGCGTATTTTTAAAAACTTCGGCAGGTATTCGTTTGGTTCTTTCAGTCCCATCATCGTGTTCCGTGCCTCTCCTGATTCTGCGCCGGGCCTCGCGGCGCTTCTTCCGCAGAACTTCACATTGTCCAAAGGCTCTGATTTTATGGATGCAGCGGTTGCAAAATATTCCAATTTTTGATATACTCCGACAAAAGATGTTTGCACGCAGGAGGAAGAAATGCAGGTAACGTTTTTGATCGGTAATGGTTTCGATATCCAGCAGGGTCTTCATACGCGGTATACGGATTTTTTGGAGGTCTACTGTAAAAGCGACTCGTTTGACCCGGAGATCGATTCATTTAAGAAGCTGATTGAAAAAGACCGTTCAAACTGGGCCGAAAACTGGTCCTACTTCGAGAAGGAGCTGGGCGCGCGTACGAATACGCCCCCGCTGAATACCATCAGCGGATTTCAGAAATGCATGGAGGATTTTCTGGATCATTTCTCCGATTATCTGAGATCCGAGGAAGAACGGATTGACTACACATCCAATCCCAATGAACTTATCTCCCGCTTTAAATCCTCTCTGTTGGATCGAAGAAACGTTTTGGAAGGAAAATTCAGGAGGAAGCTGAATGCCGCCCTGCCCCTATCCCCTGAAGACTATAATTATTGTTTTATCAACTTCAACTATACGAACGTGCTGGACCGCTGCATCGGCGTCATTGCGAAAAAAAATCTATCCATTCGGATGCGCAGTACGGGAAACGGCGTCGTTTCCGATTCCATTTCCGAAAGCGTCCACGTCCATGGGTCGCTTAACGATGTGCCGATCATGGGAGTCAATGACGAAAGCCAGATAGCAAACCCGAACCTGGCAGGCCATCCGGCTTTTACAATCCTGAGCATGAAGCCGTTTATCAACGACGAGCTCGGCTACGACCAGGACTACACTGCCAAAAGGTTGATCCGGCAAAGTCAGGAGATCTGGGTCTTCGGGATGTCTTTGGGTGAAACCGACGGCCTCTGGTGGGAAGAACTTGGAAAATGGCTGTCGGCCAATTCCAAGAATCAATTGGTCCTGTGTACACGGAAACATTTTAATGAACACCGCGTTACGCAGATCGCCGCCGCACGGCGGGAAACATATGACCGCTTCCTGTCGCAGTCCGGCTTGGATGAAGACACCCAAGAACGCGTCCGCGACCAGATCCACGTAGCTTTGAATCCCAATCTCTTTGCATTGGGCCTTGTTTTCAAGGACGCAGAGACTGAGCATCCGCCTGCCGCCGCAAACACATTTGAAAACATGCAGATCGTATAGATCCACTTCCAGCAGCTCCGTCTGTCATTCCCGAAAGTTTTCCGCATTAAGTACATGAAAGAAAGGGACCGATCTCATGGGAAACCTGATTCCCGTTCAATACCGCAGCCATATCTACCCTTTCGGTATCCAGGCGCAGCTGCAAGAAGTCGTCTGCAACTTTGACGCAAACCCACTGTCCACCCGCACCCGATTCTCCATGCACACGGAGTACAGTTTTGAAAAGCGGCACTTCAAATGCCATGCCGTGCAAGGTCTGCATGCGATCACCTCTGCGAATCAAAGGGGCATTCCCCAGCTATGGCGCAGCGCCGGCTGGGCAGATGAATTTGTGACGTTCACCACCAGACTTGCGGATGGGCGAATTCCGGATGTGGTTGAAATACATCCGCCCTTCAATGATTACAGCAGCTTGGAGCAGTTTCTGGAAACGTACGCAGTTTTTGAACAGGGGATCTTGTCCCGGTTTCCAAACGTGACTCTTCTGGTCGAAAACCGCAGCGGGACCCATTATCCCGGCGGATCTTTCGTTCTCTCTACCGCTGAACAGCTCTCCACCTTTTCCGATCTGCTGGACCGCTCTTCCCTGCGCCTTAAAATCACATTGGATATCCCACAGTTATTCACCGCCCATAAGGCCAGCCAAAAGGACATTGCTCAGCTCCTTGACGATATGCGTAAAATCCGCCATAACATCTCCGGGATCCATCTATGGGGAAAACGGAAAAACGCCAAAGGAACCCGAACAGCCCACCAAGGCGATTTAAATTCCTATTTTTATAACAGTCAGCAGACAAAAGCGCTGTTTTTGCAACAACTGGTTCGCTTTGCGGATGACGGATCTCCACGCTATTTCGTCCCTGAAGTCAACAGTGGAAGAGCGGATTTTCTTTCCATCATTCAAGATTTACTCTCTGCCGGATTTTGTTTTGTCTGACCCGCACCGCCCCAGATCGGGGCGGTTTTTTTTGCTTTTAGAATTTTTTGCTGATTCTTTGACCCGTGACCGCTCCATTTTATTTGAATGCACGGGCTTGTCCGCTTTCCCTCCGGCCCCTTTGGCCTTATAGCTGCATCCGGCTCCCGCAGGCTGTGCCTTCCGGGTCCGTCCGGTAAGGAACGCGTAGTCGCAGGTGTTCCAGGCAAACACCGACCCCCGAAAAACGCAGTCCCGGCAGTAGACGGGCATTTTAACGCGTTCCTGCATCATCTGTCCCCGCCCTTCCAAAACAAGTTTCATCCTGTTTCCCGTGTATTTTTTTCAAACGCTCATCTACCGGCACGACCGGCGTCAGCTTCCCAATATTTCGGACCGGCCCCCGGACCAGTTCTCCGACCTCCACAGCCTTTTCATATGCCTGGAGCCGCGCCTTGGTTTCGATCCCCTCGTCGGCGGCCCTCCGGTCCACGGTCCCCAGA
>JAEXWS010000196.1 GCA_023406225.1 Bacillota bacterium
GTGTAATAGCCCAGGATCTGCATGAAGAAGCAATAGAAAAAGAATACGGCTCCGGTGGCGGCGATCAGCTTCAAAACCAGCTTGTCCATAGCGCCGCCGTCCGCCGGGACTTCCTCCGCAGGATGCGCTTTCAAGTATTTGGAAAACCTCACAAGCGACTGGATGGTCACCGCCGCCGTGGCGGCCAGAAACAGTCCCACGATCACGCGGGCATATTCCACGGAATCCACGATCTGCATCGGATCATTTTCCGTTTCAGTCAGTTGGCTGAGAAATGCGATGGCAACCAGGAGCAGAAACCCCAAAAAGGTCAGTTCCGCAATATAGTTCTTTTTGTTCATAAACTCTCTCCTGACTCTGGAGCAAAGGACGGACCCTTCGCTCCTCTCTTTGTCATCCGGCAGGCCGTGCGGCCCCATCGGAGGTCCCGACGCCCCGTTTTTTCGCGGCGCCGCGCTCCAAGGGACGAAGGGACGGCGCGGTAGAAGCACAAGGGGCAACGACCAGCCGCTGCCCCTTGTACCAACTGCGAAGCAACCCGCCCAAAGTGCGTCATGCGCACAGCTGACATTTGAACCGGCTAAATGCCGCCTCCGATTCAGTCCATCTGAGCTGCGATCCGGTTCATGTTTTCAGCTTCCGCCGCAAAAGCGGCCAGCGCCTCGTCGGCGGGCAGCCACTTAGGCTCGATCCCCTGCGTCTCCATGCTGACGCGGAATTCGTCGCTGGTCACGACCTTTTCAAATACATCGGAAACCGCGGCAACGATTTCGTCCGGCGTATCCTTTGGCAGGAACCCAAAGAACCGCAGATTATAAGTACCGTCGTAGCCCGCAGACTTCCAGCTGGGCACTTCCTTCCCTCCAACGGTGATGGTCTCCTCAGCGCTGCTGCCCAGGCACTTCAAATCGCCGGACAGCACATACTCCTCCAGCGCATTGGGCTGTGCGATCACAATGTCGGCGGTGCCGCCCATGCACTGTACCACGGAGTCACTGTCTCCCTTCGTGATACAGGGAACGATCTCGTTGACATCCACGCCCGCGGCATTGTAGAACACATAGGACGCAAAGTGCGTGTTGCCTCCAATCCCGCTCCAGGTCCACTTGTATTTGCCGGGGTTGCTGTGGATCTCCTCCACCAGCTCCTCCAGCGTTTCGGCGGGGAACTCATCCCGCACCGCAATGGCCAGCGGCGTCTCATAGATCTGGCCGATCATGCGGAAGGAATCATAGGTGAAATCCTGCTTTCCCAGGGCATACCCATTGATCATGGCATTGTGGTGCATCAGGATCGTATAGCCGTCGGGCTTGGCGTTCAGGACTTCCTCCTGCCCTTCCAGCGTGGCTGCGTTGGGCATGCACACCGTAATAAACGGGTTTTTCATCAGGCCCAGCTTTTCAGAGACTTCCTTTACGATCAAAGAGGTCTTATGAGAGCCGCCGCCTTCGCCATAGGGAATGATCAAACGAACTTCGCGCTCGGGCCAGTTGACTTCCTTTGCGGACCCCTCCGCAGGGTCCTGGGTCTTGTCGCCGGAAGCGGCGGGAGCTCCGCCGCAAGCCGCCAGAGAGAGGGACATCGCCAAGGCCAGAAGCATAGCAAGTAACTTTTTCATATCGTCTTCTCCTCTCATATTTGCACAGCCCGTGCAGTTCAACGATCCGGGAAAGTTGCTTCGAAGATATGCGAATCGGCTGGAAACGATCAGATAATCAGGTCCGCCTGGTTTCCCATACCGCCTGATTGGCAAGACCCCAGGGTTTTTTCCCCTCAAGCAGGACGCCGATCACCTGTTCCGCGGCTCCCACGGCCATGTTGACGTTCCCTTCTTTGGTCAGCGCGGCGGTGTGCGGCGTAGCCACCACGTTCTCAAGGGTGAACAGGGGATTTTCGGGATCGGGCGGCTCACAGGCGGTCACATCCAGACCCGCGCCGGCCAGATGCCCGCTCTTCAGCGCCGCATACAGGGCGGCCTCGTCCACCAGGGTCCCCCGCGCAGTGTTGATCAGGATGCTCCCCGCCCGCATCAGCGAGATGGCACGTTCGCCGATCATTCCAACTTCGGAGCCCGGCGCATGGAGGGTCACGATATCGCTGCAGCGCAGCAGTTCGTCCATATCGCCGGTCAGTCTGCCGTCCAGCTCCATTTCTGCAAACCGCTTCTGAGAGACATAGGGATCGTATCCAATGATGCTCGCCCCAAAGCCGCGGGTGCAGATTTCGGCCACGCGGCGGCCGATATTGCCCAGGCCGAATATGCCAACGACCTTGCCTTTCAGCTCGCTGTTCATGACTCCGAGACGGCACTGATAATCCTTTTCCATCATCAGCCTGCGGCTGAGAAGGCAGTTTTTTTTCATCACGTCCAGCATGAGGCTCACCGCCTGCTCCGCCACGGCATTGGCGTTGGCGCCGGGGGTAAACGCCACCGGGATCCGCTCCCGGGTAGCGGCCTCCACATCGATGGTCTCCAGGCCCACGCCGTGCCGGCTGATGACCTTGCAGTTTTTCGCCTGCCGGATGACCGCCGCAGGCAAATTGACCATTCCCCGCACAATGATGGCGTCGTAGCCCTCCACCACGGCTTTGAGCCCCTCTTCCGTGGTATCCGCTGGAATATCCACCTGAAGTCCGGCTTTTTTCAGAAGATCCATGCCTGAATCATCCATTTTTTGAAGCAGCAGCACCTTCACCGGGCAGCCTCTTTCCGCATGGCCTGAACAGCCTCCACACCGCCGCGGAACGCCTTGCGGTTGATCTCCTCCGTTCCCTTTGGAACCCGCGTTAAGATCTCTTCGACCATATTGTCGTTTTGAATGAGCCGGGTATACTCGCAGAGCACTCCCAGCGCCGTCACGTTGGCCAGCATGGTCTTACCGGTCTCGTTTTTGCTGATCTCCGTGATCGGCACCCGGACGATCTCGCACTCGCGCCCCTCCAGCGCGCTCAGATCGTCCACAAATACCGTGTCCACGATCACGATGCCTCCGTCTCTCACCCGGGGAGCATACTTGTTAAAAGCCGCCTGAGACATTGCCAGCACGATGTCCGGCACATTGACCTTCGCATAGTTGATTGCCTCGCCGTCGCTGACGATCACCTCGGAACAGCACTCGCCGCCGCGGGCCGCAATGCCATAAACCTGGTCCTGAGTCGCATTGATGCCCTCATGGACGACGGCGGCCTCCGCCAGGAGGATGCCCGCCAGGATCAGCCCCTGGCCGCCAAAGCCGCTGAGGATCACTTCGTTTCTCATTACAGCTTCTCTCCCTTCATGGCCTGCGCCCTCTGAATCATCTCGTAATAAACCTCGTCAAGAGGCTTGCGGTCGGTGCGGTGGACCAGCTCGCCGATGACGACCTTTCCCTCCAGCTCCTCCCTGGTCATTTTTTCCGCCTGCTGCACCGTGACCGCCATCTCTTTCTGCTTCATCAACATATCGTACGGAGAGCCCATCTTGTTTCGCTTGCCAAAGTTGGTGGGGCACTGGGCGATCACCTCCACAAAGCTGAACCCCTTGTGCCGAATCGCATTCTCGATCAGCTTCTGGGTCAGGTTGATGTGATAGGTCGTGCCGCGGGCGACATAGGTAGCGCCTGCGGCCTTGACCAGCTCGCACACGTCAAACGGATACTCGAACGTGCTGTACTGCGCCGTGGAAGCCTTGCTGGGATAGGGCGTCATGGGCGAGTATTGGCCGCCGGTCATGCCGTAGATCTCGTTATTGATCATCACCACCGTCAAATCGATATTGCGCCGGGCGGTATGGATCAGGTGATTTCCTCCGATCCCTGCGCAGTCGCCGTCTCCGGTGGCCACCAGCACGTCCATCTCCGGACGCATCATCTTAAAACCGGTGGCGTAGGACAGGGCGCGGCCATGGGCGGTCTGGAAGGTGTGGAAATCCATGATGTTGTTGAATCGGGCGGAACAGCCGATCCCCGTGATGAGGGCGGTATTGTCCTTTTTCAGGCCGCAGGCGTCGATGGCACGGATCATCGCGCCGGCAATGGTGCCGTCTCCGCAGCCCGGACACCAGATGTGAGGCAGCTTATCCTGCCGAATATAGTCTTTTACATTTCCCATGCTTACATCTCCCTCACTTTATCGCAGATCTGCCGCGGGGTGATCTCCGCACCATCGAAGCGGTTCAAGCCCTGCACCGGCCGGTCTGTGGCCAGCCGCACCTGGTCGATCAACTGACCAAGATTCATCTCCGGCATCAAGACCTTCCGCGCCCGGGCGGCATACTCCGCCACCACCTTCTTGGGGAAGGGCCACAGGGACTGCAATTGCAGGACACCGACCTTGCCGCCCTCCGCATTGAGCGCGTTGGCCGCATCCTTCGCCGCACGGGTCACGCAGCCATAGGCGACGATCAAAGTCTCATAATCCTCCGCGCCGAAGAACTGATAGCTGGTGATCTCCTCCTCGTAGTTCTCCAGCTTCTTATGCAGGCGCGCGATCAGCTTGGCCGCCACGGCGTTGTTGGTGTCCGCCGGGAATCCCTTTTCGGTATGGACGTTGCTGCACATATGATAGCGGTAGGCCGTGCCGCGTTCGGCAAAGCAGGGCACGCCGTCCTCATCGGCCTCGAACGGCGCATACTCCTCCGGGGATTTGCTGGTCATCTTCCGGTTGACGATCTTTACCGTGGAGGGGTCGGGCAGGTCGATCCGCTCCCGAAGGTGGCCCACGATGGCGTCCGACAGCAAAATGACCGGCTGGCGGATCAGTTCCGCCAAATTGAACGCCTTGATGGCCAGCTCGTAGCACTCCGTCACGGTCGCGGGGCTGAGAACGATGATCGGATGATCGCCGTGGCATCCCCAGCGGGACTGCATCACATCCATTTGGGAGGGCAGCGTGGACATGCCTGAGGCCGGGCCGCCCCGCATCACGTCCACAATAACCACCGGGATCTCCATCATGGAGGCGATGCCGATGCCCTCCTGCTTCAGGGAAAAGCCCGGACCGGAGGTGGCCGTCAGGCACTTTGCTCCGGCCATGGACGCGCCGATGGCCGCGCCCATGCTGGCGATCTCATCCTCCATCTGCAAAAACACGCCGCCCACCAGCGGCAGCCGGACGGACATCCCCTCTGTGATCTCGCTGGCGGGCGTGATCGGATAACCGGCAAAGAACCGGGCTCCGGCAACAATGGCCCCCTCCACCAAAGCGTCGTTTCCCTGCATGAACCGTACGGTCGCAGAATTGCTCATTTTCCAACCTCCTCCACTTCAATTGCAAAATCAGGGCAGCGCAGCTGGCATTGTCCGCACCCAATGCACTCTTCCGCATGGTCGACGCTGAGCTTGCCGTTTACTGCGATGCTCAGCACCTGCCTGGGGCAAAAGCCCACGCAGATTCCGCACCCCTTGCACCACGCCTCCTGTATATGAAGCTGAAATGTTTTTTTCATGCTCTCCATCCTTTCTGCTTGATCGACTTGTTTTGACCGCTCATTTCCCTTGGAACTTCGGCGGCCGCTTTTCCAAAAACGCCTGAACGGCCTCCGTCTTGTCCTCCGTGTCCCACAGCTCCTGGATCGCCATGGCCTCTGCATCGATGGTTTCCTGCAGCGGCCGTTCGGACGCCGCCACCAGGACCTCCTTTGCCTTGCGCAGCGCCACCGGGGCTTTTGCCGCTATTTTCTCCGCCAGCTCCAGGCAGCGGGGCATCAGCCTCTCCGCCGGAACGACCTCGTCCACCAAACCGGCGCGGCACGCCTGTTCTGCGGTAATGCTCTCTCCCGAATAGACCAGCTTTCGCACGGTGCCGGAGACTCCGATGGACGCCGCATAGGGGATCGCGCCGATAATGCCCATATTGATCTCGCTCAGGTTCAGCTTGGCGTTCTCCGCCGCAATCCGGATGTCGCAGACCAGGGCCAGCGCACAGCCGCCGCCGTAGGCCAGTCCGTTGACAGCGCAGATGACGGGCTTTGGGAAGCGGCGGATATACTCCCGGACCCCGGAATTTTTCCGGGTATACACCATCCCTGTCCTGCCGTTGAATTTCACAAATTCCTTCACATCCGCGCCGGCGACAAACGCCCGGTCCCCCGCCCCTGTGATGACGACCACGCGGATCTCCTCGTCGATGGCATAATCGTGCAGGATCTGGTACAGCGCAAAATACGCCTGCGAGTCCAGCGCGTTGACCGGCGGATAGTCCAAGGTAATGATGCCGATACCGCCTTGCCTGGAGGTCAGAACATTGCCCATACATACGCTCCTTTCGATGTCAAATCCATCGGTTTCTCATGCACTTTGACATCTGTGACGTTCAAAAAATAATTCCTTTTGTTATAATTAACAATAGAGGAAAACCGCCGGATTGTCTTTACAGCCCTTTTTGCTTTTATTGCACTATATTTGAATAATATCTGGTTTTTCCCAAACCGTGTCCCCCCCCTTGCCGCTTAATGCAGACGCAGCGATCCCCCCGGCGCAGGCTCCGCTGCTTCGGGGGGATCGCTGTTGATTCTTCTTATGGGGTCTCTCCGGGACGTTTTTCCTGCCTGGCGCGTTTTCCAGGTTTTCCTTCACCCTGCTCCGGTTGGCGCAGGTCCACATAGTATCGGTAATTGAAATTTCCATGCAGCCTGGTGTCCCGCAGGATACTGTCCTTTTGCAGTTCCCGCATTTCGCCGGAGGGCATCCCGCATATTTTTTTAAACATTCTGGCGAAGTAATGCACGCTGGAAAAACCCACCATCATGCTGATATGCGACATGGAATTGGACGTATAGCAAATCAGATCGTAAGCCCGGGATATCCGCACATAGTTCAGATAATTGACAATGGTCATCCCGGTAGCGTCCTTAAAGAGCTTGCAGAGATAGGCCTTGTTGTACCGCAGCGCAGCCGCCAAGTTCTCCAGGGCAAACTCCTCTGCATAATGGCTGTCGATATATTGGACGATATCTGCCGCAACGCCGTGAAGGTTCTCCATATTCTTCTTGACGGGCATCCAGATCTGCTCTTTCTTTTCCTGGGGCATCTGCGTCTGCAGGAGCTGCAGCAGGATCTGCTCGAAAACCAGCTTTGAAATCTCTCTGGAGTATTGGTTTCGCTCATACCAATACTCCCGGCATTTGAGGATCAGGTGGTCGAGATCCTTGTCGTCAGGCCGCATCAACAACGGGAGCTTTGCACATTCCTCTCGCAGCGCTTCATCTTCAATCAGGAATTTCACATCCACATACCGCAGCAGCCCGTCATGCATCACCGGAAGTTCGTGCAGAGTCCCCGGCGGCATGAACACCATATCGCCTGCGGAGAGAATGATCCTGCGGCCATTCACGTAATACTCCGCCGTACCGTCGATCACATACCAAATCTGATAGAATTTGTGCTCATGCTCACGAACTCCCCATCCTCTTGAAAAATCGATCATGAAAATGTGAAGAAGTTCTGTTTTCAATGTCACCACTCTCGATTCTCTGTATGGCGAATTTTGTCGAAAATTTCTTTAAGTATACCATCCATTGCACAAACTATCAACATTTTTTGCAATATCATGCAATACCAGTCTTTTTCAGCTTGGTCTGCACGCCTAGCGAAAAGGGCCCTTTTGAACACGTGCGTACACGGCGGCAGAAAACGCGCTTCCTGCCGCCGTGTACGCGATTTGATTTTCTCTTATACGCCAGGTTCCGTCCTCTCCACGACGTCATGCAGCAACGCGTGCCCGATGGCCCAGTCGGACAACTCCTGCCCCAGTCCCGGAAGCTCCGGCACTGTGAACCTGCCGTTCACCGGCTGATAGTCATATTTGCACAGCTTCGTCATCGCCGCCTGCGTGGAGCGGAAATGGTGCTCATGGATGCAGAAGTTGGGGATCGCCGCTTCCAGGTGCAGAGCCGCGGCCGTGGAAATGGGCGCTCCGGCGGCATGGGCCTGAACGGTGGCGTCAAACACCTCCGCCATGTCGCAGATTTTTCGCGCTTCCGTCAATCCGCCGCAGTTGCAGATATCCGGTTGGATCAAGTGGACGGCGTTCAGCTTAAAAAAGTTGTAATAGCCCCATCTCGTGTAGATACGCTCGCCGGAGGCGATGGGCGTCCGAATCTTTTTCCCGGCCTCGGCATGCATATCCGGGTTCATCGGGCCAACCGGCTCCTCCAGGGCCATGCACCTGTATTTGTCGCACAGTTCGCCGATCTGCAGCGCGCCGGGGAGCGTAGTCCGGGCATGATTCTCCACGATCATGTCGAAGCCATATCCCAAATTGTCCCGGATCGCCTTCATGCGGGCTTCCACCAGATTCATCAGCTCGATATCCAGTATGCCTTCACACCGCTCTCTCGGGATCCGGACCCCGTTTTGATCATATTGCGTAAAATCCAGCTTCACCGCATCGTACCCAAGGCTCAGGCAGTATTCCACGATCTTTACAAACTCCCCGGTCTTTCCGTATGGCCCCCGCCGGTCATTCCATCCAAAGTGAATTTGAGACGCATACGTCCGCATTTCGCTGCGGTGCTTGCCTCCCAGAAGCTGGTAGCAGGGGACCCCCAGCGCCTTTCCTTTGATGTCCATCAGCGCAATATCGATCGCGCTCATGCCGGCGCAGAAGATCGGCCCGGCGCCAAGCCCCCAGAAGCTTTTGTTGTGAAGCGCCGACCAGATGGCATCCACATTCATCGGGTCCTTTCCGATGCACATGGCCGCCAGGTCCTTGAGCATTCCGTAAGCGCCGTCCGCACCGACGCCAAGCGCGATCCCCGCCTCGCCGTCTCCGTAGAGCCCCTCGTCCGTATGCACCCGGCAGACGATCGGCTTTCTTTTTGCGCTCTCCTCGCCGCCGTCCAGCCGGTAAACATCGATTTTTGTGATCTTCATCGGTCCTTTTGCACCACCCTTCAAGCCAGGCGCTTTCAAATGCTTATTTTACATGCCGCTCGTAAGCCCGCCTCAGCCGGCGCACGGCCTCCTCCAGCGTTGCGCGGGGACAGGCGATGTTCATGCGCATGAAGCCGGACCCCTCTGTTCCAAACCAAAAACCCTTATCCAGGCCGACTGCCGCCTGATTCGTAAAAAAGTCGTCCAAAGTCTGGTCATCCATCCTAAGTTCTCGGCAATCCAGCCACATCAAGTATGTACCCTCCGGCTGGATGAGCTTGATGCGGGGCATGTTCGCCCTCAGTTCCCCGTCCAGATAGCGAATATTCCCCGCCAAATAGACCAGAAGCTGCTCCAGGTACTCGTCTCCCTCCGTGTATGCGGCGATATAGGCATCCAGCCCAAAGGTAGAAATGGATACCGCCCGGTCATTTTGCAGCACCGTGCTGATACGGTCCCGCAGCGCATCATTAAAGGTGATCATGCCCGCCGCGCGGAGACCGGCGGTATTGAAGGTCTTGCTGGGGGCGATGGCGGTGATGGTATTGGCGGCGATCTCTTCCGAGATGGACGCCATCGGAATATGCATGCGGCCAGGATAGACAAAATCCGAATGGACTTCATCGCTGATCACCAGCACCTGGTTTTTCCGGCAGATATCGCCCACCCGCTCCAACTCCTCCCGGGTAAACACCCGGCCCACAGGGTTGTGGGGGCTGCACAGAAACATGAGCTTCGCCCGGGGGTCCGCCGCCCGCTTCTCCAAATCCTCAAAATCCATTTCATAGCGGCCGTTCCGCAGACGCAGCGCATTGTTGCTGATAATCCGCCCCTGGTTTTCCACCGCCTGCAAAAACGGATAGTATACCGGCCTTTGCAAAATGACGAAGTCGCCGGGGTCCGTAAAGGCCTGCACCGCCGCAAACAGAACGGGCAGGATGCTGGACACATATCCCACGCTGGCCATGGAGATATCCCACCCATGGCGCGCCTTCATCCAGCGGGCCGTTGCGTCTTTAAACGCCGGCGGAAGATAGGCATAGCCGTAAATCCCGGATTCGGCCCGCTTGCGCACAGCGTCGATCACCGGCTGCGGAGCTGGAAAATCCATATCCGCCACCCACATGGGCAGCGCATCCGGGTTCCCGATGCGGTCTCCCACATTGTCCCATTTGGAGGAATAGGTCCCTCTGCGGTCATACACACGGTCAAATTGATAAATCATGCTTTTATTTCACCCTCTCCAAATTCTCTCAGCGGTCCAGAGAAATCACGCGGTGGGCTTTCGTCTCCCACAGCTCCTGGGTAAACCGGTCCAGATGCTGCGCGCTGTACAGCGCCGGAAGCCCGCCGGTATGGATAAACAAGACGTTGGAACCCGCCGGGATCCCGCCGCTTTCGACCAGCTTCAAAAGCGCCGTAAAGCCCTTCGCACTGTAGCACGGGTCCACGAACAACCCCTCGGTCCTCGCAAGACGGTAAATGGTCTCAAAGGTGACCGGGTCCGGCGTGTCATACGCGGTCCCGGCATATTCCGAGCAGTAAAGCCGCAGCTCCTCCGGCGCAGCCCGAACGCCTAAGCCGTATGCCTCGCTGATCTGCGCGATCAGATCACACACTTTTTCCCGATACTGCGTCTCGTGAGGGCTGACGCAGGAGCCCACCACTGAAAAGGGGGCCTGATAGTATCTGGCGCCGGCCCAGAGTCCCGCAAAGGTCCCTTTGGAGCCGCTGGGACAGATGACATAGTCGATGGTCTGCCCCATAGCGGCCAGCTGCTCCATGATTTCCGGCACCGCCTCAAAATACCCCATGCAGCCCAGCGGCGTGCTGCCGCCCGCCGGGATCTCATAAATCTTTTCTCCCCGGGCCTGGTACTCCGCAATGACCTGATCCGCCACCCGCCGGCGAAGCTGGGCCGTTTCCTCCTCGATGTCGTCCGCGCTCTTGCCTGCGGCGTGCCGCCGGATGGAGGCCGTGTCCATAAAAATCACATCGCAGTCCAGGATTGCGTCCAGCAGCAGGTTTCCGCTGAGCGCCCGGGGAGGCTGCTCCTCCTTCAGCGTTGCGATCAGGACGGATTTCAGCCCGTACTTCGCCGCCACGGCCGCAGTCTGGCGGGCATGGTTGGATTGGACCCCGCCATAGGTCATCAGCGTGGTGCAGCCCTGGTCCAATGCCTCTTCAACCAAATATTGAAGCTTCCGAATTTTGTTGCCCGAAAAGCCCACGCCCGTCAAATCGTCCCGCTTCAGAAATATGCCGCATCCCAGCTGGCGGCTCAGCCGGTCCAGCCGATGGAGCGGCGTCGGGAAAAATCCGCAGTCCAACCGTTTTTGTGGTTTTTGTAATGGCATGCCATGCACTCCCCGCAAATAAATTTATTTTAAAACGTTCCGCATCTCTCATACGGACCCGCGCACGAAATCCGCTGCGTCATCCATCCACGTCCTCAATCGGGTCCGCGCCATTCTTTCTGCTGTTTTTAACGTTTTTGACGATCTGGAACACCACGAAAACCACCATAACGACCAGGAACGCCATAGCGACCGGCCTTGTGAAGATCGGCATCATGCTGCCGCGTCCCAGCTGCTGGGCGCGGATCATATAGGTCTCCAAGTACGGCCCCAAAATGAATCCCATGATTAAAGGCGCGGTGGGGAAGCCGTAGCGGGACAGCAGGAATGCCACGATACCGAAAAACAGCATGATCCACAAATCGAAAATCCGGTTGTTGCAGCTGAAAATGCCGGCCATGCAAATGGTCAAAATCACCGGGAGCAGCACGTAGCGGGGAAAGCTGAGGATTTTCACGATGGGCCGCATGCCGGTGTACTCGATCACGATCATCATAATGGTGGAGACCAGCACAGCCGTAAACAGGCCATAGACAAATACGCCATTGGTATTGAACAGGAGAGGCCCCGGCGTCAGACCCTGGATCGTCAGGGCGCCCAGCAGCATAGCCGTTACCGTGTCGCCGGGGATCCCCACGGTGAGAAGCGGGATCAACGCTCCGCCGATAGAGGCGTTGTTGGAGGCCTCAGACGCGATAATGCCGTCCGGGATCCCCGTTCCGAACTTTTCCGGGTTCTTGCTGCAGCTCTTGGCAACGCCGTAGGAGATCAGATTGGACGTGCCACCGCCGATGCCGGGCAGAATGCCGATGCCGATCCCCAGCAGCGAAGAACGGATTATGTTGGGCCAGTGATGCAGCCACTCCCGGAGAGGCATTCCAAAGCCCTTCATCCGGCACTGCTGCACTTCCTCCCCCTTCTCTTTGAGCCCCTTGCTGATGATTCCAAGCTGCGCGCCCAAGGCAAACACGCCCACCATGCCCGGGGTCTGGGACAGCCCCGCGGACAGCTCCACCAGGCCGAAGGTGAACCGCACGGAACCTGTGCCCGGGGCCACGCCGACGCAGCCCAGCAAAACGCCGACGATCCCGGCCATCAGTCCCTTTACAACGGAGCCCGAAATCAGCGTGCCGATAAGCGTCAGAGAAAACAGCACAATGGCGAAATACTCGAACGGTGTAAAGTGGATCGTGATCTTTGCCAGCGTGGGAGCCAGGGCGATCAGCGCCAGAAAGGAGATCACCGTGCCGATAAAGGATGCCATCAAGCCGATCCCCAAGGCCTCGCTGGCCCGCCCCTGCTGGGCCATTGGATACCCGTCAAAAGT
>JAEXWS010000231.1 GCA_023406225.1 Bacillota bacterium
CCCTGGTAAGCTGCAAGCTGGACCTGGCGGAGACCGCATTGCGGCTGGGCATCCCCATCATCGCCGCCCTGGGCACCGGAAACAAGCTGGACCCCACCCTGCTCCGCCTGGCGGACATCTCCGAGACTTACGGCTGTCCCCTGGCCCGGGTCATGCGCAAAGAGCTGCGCAGCCGGGGCATCCACCATCTCCCGGTGGTCTTCAGCCCTGAGGAGCCCGCGCCCGCCCTCCAGCTGGAGGCCCCGCCCCCCGGCCGCCGCAGCGTCCCCGCCAGCACTCCCTGGGTCCCCGCGGCGGCAGGGCTGCTTCTGGGCAGCGCCGTGGTCCGGGAGCTGGTGAATCAAGAGAAAAAGGAACGATCAATGTGATGTTAACTGGAACCATCGTCAACGCCCTGGCCGTCCTGTGCGGGTCCCTGGCCGGGATGTGCATCAAATGGGCCGCGGGGAAATTTTCCACCGGGCTGGAGGGCTCGTCCAATCTGGGGCACCGCCTTCAGGGGATCATCATGCAGGGCATCGCCCTCTGCGTCCTTCTTGTCGGCGTCAGCGGCAGCCTGAAGGGAGAAAACACCCTGATCGCCATTTTATCCATGGTCCTGGGCGCGATCCTGGGCGAGCTGCTGGACCTGGACAAGCGGATGAACGCCCTGGGGGGCTGGGTGCAGAAAAAAACGGAGCATCTGATCCAAAACGACGGCACCGCCTCCGTGTCGGAGGGCTTCATCACCGCCAGCCTCCTCTTCTGCGTGGGCGCCATGTCCATCGTGGGAGCGCTGGACGACGGCCTTACCGGCAACCACACCACACTGTACATCAAGTCCATGCTGGACGGCATCAGTTCCGTGGTATTCGGCGCCTCCCTGGGCGTGGGCGTGGCCTTTTCCGCCGTGGCGGTCTTTCTCTACCAGGGGATCATTGCCGTGCTGGCGTCCTTTCTCCAGCCCTTCCTGGGGGATGCGGTCATCGCGGAGATGACCTGCGTGGGCTCGCTGCTCATCGTGGCGCTGTCTCTCAACATGCTGGGCGTGACCAAGATCAAGGTGATGAACCTGGTCCCCGCCATCTTCCTGCCCATCTTCCTGTGCATGGTGATGTAAAAAAGGATATCAAAAAAGAAGCCGGTCCAACATGGACCGGCTTCCTTTTTCAGCGTATGGAGTGAACTTACTTCAGCTCGACCTTGCCGCCGACCTCTTCGACCTGCGCCTTGAGAGCCTCGGCATCCTCCTTGGAGACACCCTCCTTCAAGGTGGCGGGAGCGCCCTCGACGGTGGCCTTGGCCTCAGCCAGGCCCTGGCCGGTGATCTCGCGGACGATCTTGATGACCTTGATCTTGGCGGCGGCGTCGAAGCCGGTCAGGACCACGTCAAAGTCGGTCTTCTCCTCAGCGGCGGGAGCGGCGGCGCCGGCGGCGGGAGCAGCCATAGCGGCGGCGGAAACGCCGAACTCTTCCTCCAGAGCGTGCACCAGCTCGCTGAGCTCCAGAACGGTCAGACCCTTGATCTCTTCGATCATAGCGGTAACTTTCTCAGACATAGTAATAGCCTCCTGTTAGTAAAAATTCAAAATATTGCGCTGAATCACTCAGCGGCGGGGGCGGCCTCTTCGGCAGGGGCCTCGGCGGGAGCGCCGTTCTTCTCGGCGATCTGCTTCAAAACGACGGCTAGGCCGGGGATGGGCGCCAGCATGGTGCCCAGGACCTGCGCCTGCAGGACGGGCAGAGCGGGGATGGAAGCCAGGGAATTGATGGTCTCCAGAGAGACGGGCTTGCCGTCCATGAAGCCGCCTTTGATCTCAAACTTGTCGTTGAGCTTCTTGGCGTAGTTGCTCATGACCCGGGCGGGCGCCACGGGATCGTCGCACAGGGCCAGGGACGTGGTGCCGTTAAGCAGGCCGTCCAGCTCGGTGAGGCCGGTGGCGTTGAAGGCAAAGCGGAGCAGGGTGTTTTTCACGACTGCGTAGTCCACGTTGCTCTCACGGCACTCTCTGCGAAGCGCGGTGTCTTCTTCAACGGTAATACCCTTGTAGTCGACAATCACGCCCGCAGTCGCCTTCTGGATCTTTTCGGTCAGCTCGGCCACGATGGCCTGCTTTTCGGTTAAGACCTTTGCGTTAGGCATTCTTGTGTTCACCTCCGTAGGATTTTGTAGGTGCGTTCAAAAAAGGAAACCGTCCTTGTGCCGCAAAGACACAAGGACGGAAAGCAAATCACATTTGCCGTCCTCGGCAGGATTTACGAGGTCGCCCTCACCTGCTGTCTTTGGAACGCATCTGATATTATATCCAAGGATTTGACAAATGTCAACCCTCAAATATCGTTTCCCTCCCCGCGCCCGCAGGCGCAGAGGAAAGGGCTGGGAAAAACCCCTCCGGGGTTTTCCAGTTCTTTTGCCTCCGGCAAAAGAAGAAAATCAAATCCATTTTCGGCAGGGCGTGTACCTGTCGAAAATCCCCCGGCCCAGCCGCCCTGGGCGGCGTTCACCAGTCCGCAGACTGGCGGCGGGGGTTCTCAAGGGGGAGCCTGCTCCCCCTTGAAGCTCCTCAGACCAGCTTCGCGGTGTTCATCTTCACGCCGGGGCCCATGGTGGACGCGGCCACGCAGCTGCGGATATACTGGCCCTTGGCGGCGGCGGGCTTCGCCTTGACGATGGCGCCCATCAAAGCGGGGTAGTTCTCCATCAGCTTTTCAGGGCCGAAGGACACCTTGCCGATGGGGCAGTGGATGATGTTGGTCTTGTCCAGACGGTACTCGATCTTACCGGCCTTGACTTCCTTCACGGCCTTGGCCACGTCGGGCGTGACGGTACCCGCCTTGGGGGAGGGCATCAGGCCCTTGGGGCCCAGGACCTTACCGAGACGGCCCACCACGCCCATCATGTCGGGGCTGGCGACCACCACGTCGAAGTCGAACCAGTTTTCCTTCTGGATCTTCTCCACCAGGTCCATGTCGCCCACGTAATCGGCGCCGGCCTCGCGGGCGGCGTCGGCCTTGTCGGCCTTGGCGAACACCAGGACGCGGACGGTCTTGCCGGTGCCGTGGGGCAGCACGATGGCGCCGCGGACCTGCTGGTCGGCGTGCCGGGAGTCGACGCCCAGCTTCACATGCAGTTCGACGGTCTCGTCGAACTTGGCGCTGGCGGTCTTGCAGATGAGCTCCATGCCTTCGCTGGCATCGTACAAGGTGTTCTTGTCGATCTGCTTGGCACTTTCCTTATATTTCTTGCCTCTAAACAATGTTACTTCCTCCTCATAGTGGTTATTCGGAACGGATCCTCCCACTGTATGAAACGGCCGTTTCAGCCGCTCGATTGGTTGATGTCAGATTTCACTCGCCCACGACGACGCCCATGGAGCGGCAGGTGCCCTCGATCATGCTCATGGCGCTTTCCAGGGTGGCGGCGTTCAGATCGCGCATCTTGATCTCGGCGATCTTCTGAATGGACGCCTTGGAGATGGTGGCCACCTTGGTCTTGTTGGGCACGCCGGAGCCGGACTCGAGGCCGCATTCCTTCTTGATCAGGACGGCCGCGGGGGGCGTCTTGGTGATGAAGGAGAAGGAGCGGTCGGCGTACACGGTGATGACGACGGGAATGATCATGCCCATGTCATTCTTGGTGCGCTCGTTGAACTCCTTGGTGAAGGCGGCGATGTTGACGCCGTGCTGGCCCAGAGCGGGGCCAACGGGGGGCGCGGGAGTCGCCTTGCCTGCGGGGATCTGCAATTTCACATAACCAGTAATTTTCTGTGCCACGGAGTAGCACCTCCTAAATCATAAATGTGGTTGGCGGCAAACGCCGTCTTTGGCGGGGCGCTGCAGCCCCTCCCACTTGCGCCGCTGTCGCGCGGCGCGGCGGCGCCCAAAGGGCGCGCGAGCTTCTCAGCCCTGGACTTCGACCTGGTCCAGTTCCAGTTCCACCGGGGTCTCCCGGCCGAACATGGACACCATGACGCTGACCCGGTTCTTCTCCGGCTCGATCTCCTCGACCACGCCGGTAAAGCTGGCCAGCGGACCGTCCACGATCCGAACATGGTCGCCCACGTGGTAGCCCACCACGATCTCGTGCTTTTCCATGCCCATGGCCAGGACCTCCTCCTCGCTGAGGGGGATGGCTTTATTGGCGGAGCCCACGAAGCCGGTGACGCCGCGAACGTTGCGGACCAGATGCCAGGTCTCGTCGGTCATCACCATCTTGATCAGCACATAGCCGGGAAACACCTTCCGCTCCACCTCTTTGGAGGCGCCGGAATCGGTGATCTCCGTCACGGTCTCCATGGGAATCTCCATGCGGAGGATCATGTCCTCCATCCCGCGTCCGGTGACAAATTTCTCGATGCTGGTCTTGACGGCGTTTTCATAGCCGGAATAGGTATGGATGACATACCACTTCGCGCTGTCTGCCATATTCCGATACCCCTTACGCGCCGAAGAGGCTTAGGATCATGTCTACGGCAGTGACCAGCACGCCGTCAAAAATCCAGATGCAGGCGCCGATCATCAAAGAGCACAGCAGCACGGTGCCGGTGTTCTTCATCACGGTCTTGCGGTCCGGCCACACGACCTTCTTCAATTCGCTTTTCATCTCGCGGAACCAGAGGCCGCGGTCCTTTTTCTTCTTGACTTCTTCTGCCATAAAGTTACACGCCCTTTCTTAATCGTTCATCGACCAGATCACTTGGTCTCGGAGTGGAGCGTGTGCTTTTTGCAGAAGGGGCAATACTTGTTGAGTTCCAGCTTGTCCGGAGTGTTTTTCTTGTTCTTCATCGTATTGTAGTTTCTCTGCTTGCACTCGTTGCATCTCAGGGTCACTTTCACGCGCATCTAACGGCACCTCCTTATTATTGGTATCCGGTCCGGCTCCGCCGGGGATACCGACTGCCTCCCTGCCCTTTTTCAAGAGTCTTTCCCTCATGTGTGAAAAGCGAAATGCGCATGAAAAGAAAGCCCTTTTTCACAGGTAAGAAAGATTGTAGCACAAGTCAAAGAGCGGGTCAACTGTTTTTTCCGAAAAAATGCCAACTTTTTCTCCCGTTCTTGCGCCGCCGCCGCGGGTATGCTACTATGGGAAAAAAGACAAGCGAGGTATGCCCTATGCGCATCATGGCCATCGATTACGGCGACGCCCACACCGGCATCGCCATCTCCGACCCCACCGGCTTTCTGGCCGGGTTCACCGCCACCATCGACGCCTACCGCCCGGAGGCGGTGGCGGAGCGGGTGGCCGCCCTGGCGCGGGAGCACGGCGTGGAGGAACTGGTGCTGGGGTATCCCAAAAACATGGACGGCACCCTGGGTCCCCGGGCGGAAAAGGCGGAGGCCATGGCGGAGCTTTTGAAGGAAACGGTCCGCCTGCCCGTGGTGCTCTGGGACGAGCGGCGCACCACCATCGACGCCCACCAGATCCTGATGGCGGGCGGGAAAAACGCAAAAAAGCGCAAAAAGACCGTGGACGCCGTGGCGGCCTCGCTGATCCTGGAGGGGTATCTCACCTATCGGAAGAGCCGCTGAACGCGAAGAAATAAATGTGTTTTCAAGCAGAACTTACCGGCGGTATCCCGGCATATTCTCCTCTTTTCGAGTCAAACTAGGCTTGCGATACCCAGTGAACCCACAAACAAGTATGATCGATGA
>JAEXWS010000020.1 GCA_023406225.1 Bacillota bacterium
GCTTTTGAACGTGCTGCACATCATCGCGCTGTACCAGCGCCTCCAGGACGACCCGGACTGCATCGCCCAGCCCCACACGTTCCTCTTCGGGGCCAAGGCCGCGCCGGGATATGCGGTGGCCAAGCGGATCATCCGCCTCATCAACTCCCTGGCGGATCAGATCGCCCACGACCCCGTGTGCCGGGACAAACTGCAGGTGGTGTTTCTGGAGAACTACCGGGTCTCCATGGCGGAAAAGCTGATGCCCGCCAGCGAGGTCTCCCAGCAAATATCCACCGCCGGAAAAGAGGCTAGCGGCACCGGCAACATGAAGTTCATGATGAACGGCGCGCTGACCGTGGGCACCCTGGACGGGGCCAACGTGGAGATGCACGACGTTTTGGGGGACGAGAACATGTTCCTCTTTGGCCTGCACTCGGACGAGGTGGCCCGGCTCAAGCGGGAGGGCTACGTGCCCCAGCGGCTCTACAGCCGGAACGAGACGCTCCGCCGCTGCCTGGACGCTCTGCGCGCCGGGTTCCGGGACGGGGTGGCCTATGACGATCTCTACCAGCGGCTGCTTTTCGGCGCCGGCGGCAGCGCCGCGGACGAATACCTGCTGCTGGCGGACTTCGAGGCGTACTGCCTGGCGGAAAAGCGCATGGTGCAGACCTATGCCGACCCCCAGGCCTGGAACCGCATGAGCCTGCACAACATCGCCCGCAGCGGCATCTTCGCCGCGGACCGGGCCGTGGCGGAATACGCGGACAACGTCTGGCACGTGCCCCACAAATAATGCGCTGAAAAAGTTCCCGGCCCATGGGCCGGGAACTTTTTAGCCTGTCGAAAAAGCCTCGCAGAGTTCGCGCCCGGAGGCGCGACGGGCCGCAGCCTGCTCGAAGCCTTCCTGTTAAAAAAGTTTTCGCCCCGGTGAGATTTTTCCGCCCCCTGATGGATATTCCCCATGAAAGGCCTTTCGGGGCGGCGCCGCCGCCCATCCCTGAAAAACGAGGTGAGACAAGTTGACGGACGCGGCATTTGAACAGGCGGTGGAACGGTATGGCGACATGGTGTTCCGTCTGGCGTTCAGCTATTTGAAAAACCGCGCCGACGCGGAGGACGTGATGCAGGAGACGCTGCTGAAGCTCTATACGGACCCAAAGACCTTTGATTCCCCGGACCATGAACGGTTTTGGGTGGTGCGGGTGGCCGTGAATGAGAGCAAGCGGCTCCTGCGCAGCCCCTGGCGGCGGACGGGTCCCATGGAGGAGCTGGCGGAGGCCGCCGTATTCGATACCCCGGCCCAGAGCGAGCTGTTTCAAACGGTGATGGCCCTGCCTCCCAAATACCGGGCGGCCATTTATCTCCACTATTACGAGGGCTATTCCGTCCGGGAGATCGCCGCCGCCATGGGGGCGAACCCCTCCACTGTCCAGACTTGGCTCATGCGGGCCAGAGGACGATTACAGATCATTTTAAAGGAGGCCGAAAGCGGATGATCGACGAGAGAGTGTACTGCGAGGCGTTTTCCAGACTGCGCGCCTCCGACGAAGCCAAACAGGAGGTGCTGCATCAAATGGAGATCCGGAAAAACGAAAAGAAAGTCCGCCCCTTGCGGGCAATGGGCATGGTGGCGGCCATCGTGGCGGCGCTGTGCGTAACAGCGGGCGCGGTGAACGCCGCCACAGGCGGGGAGCTGTTCCGCAGCTTCACCGTCACGATGAAAGGCGGGCAGATGGAGCTGGAGGACGAGGACGGCAACATCGTGGGCGCGTTTCTGGCGGGCGGAGAGGTGGAGCGGGTGGACGGCCGCCTGATCCTCAAGGCCTTCGGCCGGGAAGAGGACATCACCGACGCCCTGGAGCGGGACGGTTTCTACCGCATGGAGGATGAGCTGAACGGCCTTCCTGCCGCGGTGGAGGTCCGGGGAGACGCCGAGGAGTGGTCGGTGACATCCACAGTGGACGGACAAAGCGTGACCTACAGCCTCACCGCCGGCGAAAACGGTCCGGCCGCCCAGGGAGACCTGGGGGAGGATGGCTCTCCCGCGGTGTCCTCGGAGAAAAGCGCCTCCGTTGAGACGCGCACGGAGATCACGATCGACAAATAACAAAAGAAGCTGAAAAAGCGCGGGCAGGAAGGGTCCTGTCCGCGTTTTTTCAGCGTTCCTTGGTCATCCCCAGCAGATAGTCCGTGCTGACGCCGTAATACTTGCTCAATGTGATCAGGTGATGGATGGGCAGTTCGTTGGCGCCTCGTTCATACCTGGCGTACATCGTTTGGGAAGTCCCCAGAACTTCAGCAATTTGCGTCTGGGTTTTGTCAGCGTCTTCCCGCAAGTCCCGCAGAATGCGGACATACTCCATTCCGTTCACTCCTCAACCTCCGTAAACTCCTTTAGAATCGGTTTAGCAGAAACAATTTAGCATAAAATAATACACGTCTTAAAAGAGAAATAAACAATTTTACTATATTAATTCGTAAAAACGCGGGGAAAAATCCTGTTTTTTGCAAAAATCGGCAACTTTGGATGATTTTGGTAATTGGCAAACTGACGAAAAAGACCGCGCTTTACAAGCGGGGGAATTCCGGGTATAATCATAAAAATGGAGTATCATGGGATTGTTTTGATCCCGTGGCTTTTATAAGGAGGAACCCCTGCGGAGATGAGCAATCGAAAAAAGAACGCGTACAAGTCCCGGGAGCTGGAGATCGAGAGCGCGAAGCTGCTGGGCAAGCATGTGTCCCGGGAGAAGGAGCGGGTGCTGCTGGTCGTGACGCTGGCCGCCTGCGCCCTGCCCATGGTTTTGGGACTCCGGCTGTGGAACGGGATCCCGGCCCTGGTCCCCAGCGGCCTGATCGGCAGCGACGGGAAGGACGACTCCATCCCCCGCTGGATGGTGGCCTTCGGTCTGCCGGCGTTGATGTGCCTGCTGGAGATCATCGCCCACTTCATGCTGCACATGAATCAAAAGCGCATGACGCTCCCGCCGCTGCCCAACCGGCTGGTGGGGCGCTGGGGCTTTCCGGTCATCTCCGTGCTGTTTTGCAGCGGGATGATCCTGGAATCCACGGGCGCGGCGCTGTCTTTGCCGTTCCTCACGCCCTGCATCCTGGGCCTTGTGCTGATGATGCTGGGCGCCCACGCGTGGGACTGTCCCCGGGACGCCAAGATCGCCCTGCACTTCTCCTTCCTGGAGCAGAACGAGCGCCTTTGGAGGGATGTCCACCGCTTTGCGGCCTGGGTGTGGATGATCGTGGGTCTGGTCGTGGTGGCGGGCGTGATGCTGACGGCGGACTCCACGCTGATGACCGGCGTGCTGATCCTGGCGGCGGTGCTGGCCCCCATGGCGTACGGAAAGAGCAAGGCGGGCAGGCTGAACTAACGAAAAAAGAGGAAGAGAGACTATGGAATATACGCAAGGCGTCCGGTTCGACTCCCTGGAGCTGTCACCGGAGATCATGCGCGCCATTGAAAAGCGCGGAATCGAGTGGACCACTCCGGTCCAGGCGGGCTGTATCCCGCCCATGATGGACTGGAGGGACGTGATCGCCAAGGCCCCCACGGGCACCGGCAAGACCTTTGCCTACGGCATCCCCATCGTGGAGCACGTGGACCCGGAGGACGAGAGCGTTCAGGCGGTGATCCTGGCCCCCACCCGGGAGCTGGCCATCCAGATCACCGGAGAGCTGCGGGACATCGCGGCGTTCAAGCCCGGGGTGCGGAATGTGTGCCTGTACGGCGGACAGCCCATCAACAAGCAGATCGACATGCTCAAGAAAAAGCCCCAGGTGGTGGTGGCGACCCCCGGCCGCCTGGCGGACCATATGAAGCGGCGGACCGTCCGGGTGGACACGGCCAGGACCGTGGTGCTGGACGAGGCGGACCGGATGCTGGATATGGGCTTCATCCACGACGTGACCCGGCTTCTGGACAAGATGGACAAGCGAAAAAACCTGGGCCTTTTCTCCGCCACCATCTCCCGGGAGGTCATGGACATCGCCTGGGTGTATCAGCGGGACGCGGAGGAGGTCACCGTCCGGGAGGACGAGCAGAACAAGCCGGATATCAAGCAGTTCCGCATGGACGTGTCCTATAACGGCAAGGCGGAAGCCATCGCCAAGATCCTGCGGGAGACGGGCTTTGAGCGGGCCATGGCCTTTTGCAACACCAAGGGGGCCACGGAGCGCATCACCAAGTTCCTCCAGATGGAGGGCATCGACGCGGAGTGCATCCACGGCGATATCCCCCAGAAGCGGCGGGAGCAGGTCATGAACCAGTTCAAGGAAGGAAAGCTGCGGGTGTTCGTGTCTACGGACGTGGCGGCCCGGGGCATCGATGTGGACGACGTGGATATCGTGTTCAACTGCGACGTGCCTGACGAAAACCAGGATTACGTCCACCGGGTGGGCCGTACCGGCCGGGCGAAGCGCCAGGGCGTGGCGGTGAGCTTTATCGCGGACTATCCCTCCAAGATGCGCATCGACGACATTGCGAAAAATACCCGGAACGTCATCACGCCGGTAAGGTTCGGCGAGGACGGCAAGCTGGAAATGATCGAATAAAGAAAAAGACCGGCCCCTGGAGGGCTGGTCTTTTTTATATATTCGCGCCCCGCAGGGGGAGTGCTGCCCGCACGGGGGTCCTTCTTTTTCCCGGCCGAAAAAGAAGGACGAAGAAAAAGGCCTGCCCCGGGCCGAAAAAGCCGTGGGACTTTTTCGGACTTTCCGGGGGCGGGGGATGAGTGCCCGTGTTTACCGACTGTTTTGCGGGATTCCAAGAGCCGTTTTGCCACAGAACCACAGAAACGGGGTGTGTCCGGAACCACCCTCCCGGCGCAAAAGCCGTCAAACGCGGCGAAAAGCCGAAACATTCACCGCGTTCCGGCGCGAGCCGGATAGAGGCCGCATGGTCACCGCACAAAGTCTCTCAGCGGGCACGTGACCCCCAAAATGACCCGGAGAGGTCATTTTGGGACTGCCCCTAAGCGCCTTTCTTTTGGACCGTGCACGGCCCGTTTTCTTTGGGCAAGACCCAAAGAAAATGGGGGGTGCGGATGCCTGCTTCCATCGAAGCAAACGAATAGAAAAGCATAAACCCCGCCCTGGGGCGGAGCGCAGTTTCTATATAAACGGGGCCCCCGCGCGGCCTGCCGCGTGGGGAGAGGAGAAAGGAACGGAGCGGCGGGAGCCCTGCCCGTAGGGCGGGGCGAGCGGAGCGCAGTTTCTTTCGACGACATGGGGGGTGCATCCCCTGGTCAGGGGACTAAAAAAGGGACCGCCGGTGGGCGGTCCCTCTTCGCACACGTTCATTCAACGATTTTCCAAGCCGCCTGCCAAAGCGCCTCCGCATCCCCATCCAACCCATAGCAGTTGTTTAAAACACAGAGATACCCCTCCCGGCTCAGGGCGAACCAGTCGTCCTTGTCATGGGGCTGGAAGGAGAAAACAAGGTGCTCCGTTCTCTCATAGGCGTCCACGTCCAGGCCTGTCCGCTTCACCTGGACCCCGTCCAGCAGGGCGATCAACGCCGTTCACTGCTCCGCCGTCAAGGACCGCTGGCCCTGCCCGTCCTGGACCAGGACCGTCTCCGCCGTCCGCAGGGCCGTGGGCGTCACGGAGGAGGCCCTGTGGCCGGACAGGCCCAGGATGAGGAACGCCCCGGCGGCCAGCAGAGCCACCACCAGCAGGCTCCTGGGCCGGTCGTTCTTCAAAAACCGTCTGGACATCTCCTGATTCGCGGCCTTCACCTCCGGGCTTTCCATGGCGACGCGCAGATCGTCCATCGTCTCCAGCGGTTTTTCCGCTCTCTCCATCCCCGTATCCTCCCGTTTCGCTTTTTAACGGCAGTATAGCACAGGACCGGGAGGATTTGTGAACAAATCCTAAATTCTGTAATTTTTTGTTACTTTTTTCTTCCTGCGCCTTTACAAGTCCGTCAAAATTCCTTATAATATTTCCCTGTGAATGACTCTGGGCGCTGCCGGACCGCAGCGCCTGTTTCTTTATTCCAAGGAAAAGGAGCGATGTGATGAAGTGCTGGAAGCGGATTGCCGCTTTGGCGGCGGCAGCGGCGCTGTGCATGGGGCTGCTGTCCGGCTGCGGAGAGGCGGCGGAGGGCGTGGCGCTGTCGGTCTGCGCCGGGAGCGCGCCGGAGAGCCTGGACCCCATTTACGCCACGGCGGAGGGGGACCAGACCATCCTGACCCATTTGTATGAGAATTTGATGCGGGTGACGGTGGACGTCTCCGGCGACGCCACGGTGAGCAACGGCATGGCCAAGAGCGTGGACCGGGAGGAGAATTACGATGGCACCGTCACCTGGACCTTCCGGCTGCGCAGCGCCAAATGGACGGACGGGCGCAGCGTCAAGGCCAGGGATTTTGTGTACGCCTGGCAGCGCCTGGCGGACCCCGCCAACGGCTCGCCCTACGCGGAGCTTCTCTCCGTGGTGGCGGGCTATGACCAGGTGCGGGCCACGGGAGACGCCGGGTTGCTGCAAGTCTCCGCCAAAAACGACAGCACGCTGATCGTGGAGCTGAACGGGAGCTACGACTGGTTTTTGACCGAGGTGTGCACCGCGCCCGCCACCATGCCCCTGCGGCAGGACGTGATCGCGGAGTGGAAGGAGCGCGCCTCCGCCGCCCAGGCGGCCCGGGAGGCGGGAGAGACCCCCGCGGAGGGGGCTCCGGCGGAGGGAGAGCGCTGGTGGACGGAGGCGGAGGCGCTCGTGACCAACGGGCCTTATGCCGTGAGCGCCTACACGCCGGGGGAGCGCCTGAGCGCGCATGTGTTTGAGAAGTATTCTGGCGGCGTCCCCGGTCCGGCGGAGCTGACCTTCCGCTTTGCGGACACGGCGGAGGAGGCCTGGACGCTCTATGAAAACAAAGAGGTGGATTTCGTCTGGGAGCTGCCGGAGAGCCGCCTTGCGGAGCTGGCGGCGGACGAGAGCCGTCCCCTGACCACAAAGCTGGGGGTCTATACGGTCCTGTTCAACTGCGGACAGGAGCTGTTCACCGATCCGGTGGTGCGGCAGGCTCTGGCCATGACCGTTGACCGCGGCGCCGCGGCGGCGGCCGCGGGCGGCACGGCCCAGGCGGCGGAGGGGCTGGTATCCCCCGGCGTGCCCGGCGGTGAGGATGGGGCGTTCCGGGCGGCGGGCGCGCTGCTGGACAACGACCCGGAGCGGTACGCGGAGCGCTGCGCCCAGGCTCGGGAACTGCTGGAGGCCGCCGGTTACGACCGGGGCCGGAGCCTGGACGGCCTGGAGTACCTGTATGTGGAGGAGGGGAACAACGCCGCCGTGGCCAAGGCGCTGACGGATGGCTGGCAGGCGGCGCTGGGCGTGTCCGTCACGGCCCGGGGCGTGACGGCGGAAGAGCTGGCGGCGGACCTTGCGGGCGGCGCCTTTTTCATGGCGGGAGCGGACTTCCGCCCCCTGGGCAACGACGCGGAATGCTTCCTGAAGCCCTGGACCTCCGGGAGCGGGAGCAATGTCATCCAATATACCAACAGCGCCTTCGACACGCTGATGACCATCATCGCCAGCGCGGAGGACGGCACGGCCCGGCTGGGGTGCCTGCACGACGCGGAGGCGCTGCTGCTGGAGGACGGCGTGCTGGCCCCGCTGTACACCACCGGCACCGCCTGGAAGCTGCGGGACGACTACACCGGCGTCTGCCGGGACGCCCGGGGCTGGTTCTGCTTCGGCGGGGCAACGGCCCGCGGATGACCGACCGCCGGGGCGGCGGCGCGCATGATGCGCCATGCAGATCACGACAAAGGAGAGGCATATGAATCGAATGAATTATCTGGAGACCATGTCCCAGGACCCCTTTTACAATCTGGCCCTGGAGGAGTTCGTGCTCCGCAGCCGCACGCAGGGCGACTATCTGCTTTTGTGGCAGAACGACAATACCATCGTCATCGGCCAGAACCAAAACGCTGAGGCGGAGATCAACCGGGCCTTCGTGGAGGAGCACGGCATCCGCGTGGTGCGGCGCACCACCGGCGGCGGCGCGGTATACCACGATCTGGGGAATTTGAATTACTCCTTTATCACCGACGCGGGCGACGCGGAGCGGCTGACGATGGAGCGCTTCACCCGTCCCATCGTGGAGGCGCTCCGGGGCCTGGGCCTGGAGGCCGAGGCCTCCGGCCGGAACGACATCCTGGTGTCCGGCAGAAAGGTGTCCGGCACCGCCCAGCGGCTGATGAAGGGCCGCATCCTCCACCACGGGACGCTGCTCTTCGACGCAAACCCCGGCATGGTGGCGGGGGCGCTGAATGTGGACCCGGCGAAGTTCCAGTCCAAAAGCGCACAGTCCGTGCGCAGCCGCATCGGCAACATCCGGGACTTTTTGAAGGAGGATATGGAGCTTTCCGCCTTCTGGGCCTATCTGAAGTCCGCCCTGGCGGGCAGCGGCTTGGTGCAGGGCTGCCTGACGGAGGAGGAGCTGGCCCAGGTCCGGGAGCTGAAGCGCGCCAAGTACGACACCTGGGAGTGGAACTTCGGCCGCTCGCCCAAGTACGATCTGACCAACAAGCGCAAGTGGGACGGCGGCATTCTGGAGCCGTGCATCGCCGTGGAGCAGGGCCGCATTACCGACGTGGTGTTTTACGGCGACTTTTTGTCGGTGTCTCCGCTGGACGAGCTGAGATCGGCCTTGCAGGGCTGCGCCTTCCGCCGGGAGGATGTGGCGGCGGTGCTCAGCCGCTTCCCCCAGGAGGAGCTGTTCGGCGCCATCACTCGGGACCAGGTGCTGGACACGATGTTTTACGTGGATTGACCAGAAATTGACAAAAAACGCCCCCGGCCTCGGCCGGGGGCGTTTTTTGCCTATTTCGCGGAATTGAAGGAGCGGTAGAGGTCCAGCAGGTCGTAACAGCTGTTGATATGGGCCTGGATCACCGAGATCAACAGCGGCTCGTCTCCGCGCTCCAGGGCGTCCAGCATCTGAAGATGGTGCTGGAGCGTCATTTCCCGGTGGCTCTCCGGCTGATTGGTGCGGAAGAAGATGTAAAAAATGGCGGCCACGCACCAGTTGGTCTTGTACAGCTCCAAAAGCTGCTTGTTGCCCGCCAGCTCCACAAAATTGG
>JAEXWS010000034.1 GCA_023406225.1 Bacillota bacterium
CCTGGATGGCCTGTTCCAGAGCCGCGATGGTCGCCAGTCTCTGGTTCTCGATCTCCTGGAGGTTGTTTTGGTAAGCCGTCTCCGTCTGGATGCGCTGGCTGTCCGCCATGCCTCCGGCGTACCCGGCGGCACTCACCTGCTGGTCCAGGTTCTTCTGGCCCATCATCTTCGCAATATATGCCTGACGGGCCAGCTCGTCGCTGTCCTTGTTGGCCGTCTCGATCTGGCTGTTGTAGCCGTTGACGGCCTGCTGGACCGCCGCCTGGATATACTTTTGGGTCGCGTCGCTGTACTGGTCGAATCCAACCTGGTCCAAATAATCCTCAAAGCTTGGAATCTCAAACTGAGGCTGTGCCGCCCCCGGGCCTCCGTACTGGGCCAGGAGATCGTTCCAAATCTGGCTTGTGGACATTCCCCGGTCATTCCCGCCCTGGGCCAGCACCTTCTGCTCCCGGTTGTTCAGGGCCTGGTATACCGCGTTCCAGTCTCCCAGCACCGCCGCGTTGATGGCGTCCTGGTAGTAATCCGTTCCGGCATAGGCGCCGCCGGAGCTCCCAGAGTTCCCGCCGCCCATGATGTCGGAGCTTCCCTTGTAGGGGTCGATGCCGCCGTACATGGCATTTATTTTGTTCTGCCGCTCCTGCTGGAGCTGTGCGATCTGCGCGGCGCTCCCCCCGCTGGTTTGAAGCTGCTTGATGGCAAGGCTGTAATCCTTGTTGGGGTCGTAATACCCGGAAACGGCGCTTCCGCCGCCGCTGGCGCCCCCGTATTTTCCGCCGCTTCCAAGGGTGAGGCTCCCGCTGATCGTCCCCCCCGCGCCGCTGCCGGAAGATCCCTTCCCTGACGAAGCGGAGGAGCTTCCCCCCTTGCTCCACGCGCCGGATTCTCCCTTGGTATACCCTTGGGAGGCCAGCGCCGCCGAAACGGAGCCCTTTTCCTTTACGATCTGGTCAAATGATTTCGCCATGTGCTCTCCTCCTTACCCGAGCCCGCCGGGGCGCTGTCTCTTCATGCTCCGGTCACCACCGCGATCTGTCGTCCCGCACGTCGATATGGACGAAGTGGCCCTGCCTGTCGTTGTCATAGATCCCGATGCCGCCCCAGTCGGGCATCAGCGTGTCCGCGAAGGCGGCCAGGGTTTGGGGTGCGATCCCCTTGATGGAGATATCCGCCGCCGTTCCATAGGTGTGCTGGCTCCCCTCCACGCCGCCCACCTTCTTGTTGTACTGGGGCGTCCGGTAGGCGCTGGAGACCGTCACGGCCTTCCCGAAGTGGCTCCGGATGCTCTGGAGCACCATCACCAGGCGCGGCGCCACCAGCACAGCGTCGCTCCCGTCCTTACAGGCAAATTCGCTGACCTTGAAATTTGTGGACAGCTTCTTTCCGCCGTCCTTGGCCTTGCTGTACGCGTTGATCTCGACCATGGGCCGCTCCCCCCTGACTTCGTCGTATTCCCCGTGCCGGAGATGCACGATGATATAGTTTTGCACCCTGCGGCTCTTGTCGCAGGCAAAGCTGTGCCCGGAGGCGTCCAAAAAGCAGGTGCTCCCGCCGCCGTCCAGCATGGTGGCGTGGCTCCAGCCCACGCTGTGCAGATAGTCCCGGCACCATTCCGGCGTCCGGTTCTCCGAGGTCACGTAATAGGCGAAGCGCCCCTCCTTGACCCCCATCACCGTCCTGGGCCGCGCGCCGCCCATGTCCGGCTGATAATTGGGCTTCGCCGCCTTCTGCCCGCCGATGATGAGCGGCACGCAGGCGATGTAGCTGTCCGCGCCGGAGGGCAGAACCGCCTCCCGGTAACTGCCGGGGCCGTCCCACGCGAGGCCGTACACGCTGTAATCCGGCTTGCACAGCACCGTCCCGTCCGCCTTGCAATGGGTCAGCGGCTTGTAGGCGCTCCAGGAAAAGATGGTCCCGTTGAACATCAGATCCCCGCCCGTCTCCTTCAGGATGGTCCCCATCTGCCGCTCCGTGTACTTTTTGCGGTTGACGTAGATTTGGATGCGCTCGATCTCCTCCAGGGGGACCGTTGCGGCGCGGATCATGCCGCGCCTCCGTTTCCGCCGGCCGGCTTTCCCCCGTCCGCTTCCCCGGACACGCTCTCCCCCGCCGCGTCACGGCGCGTCTGCCCGCCTCCAGGAATTTCACCAGCCAGCCGGGGACCGGCGCTCCAAAGGCCACGGCGTGCTCCGCCAGGCTTCCCAGCTCTCCGAAGATATACCACACGATCACCATGGGGGCCAGCAGGACCGTATAAGTGAACGGCAGGGTGATCCCTGGAATATTCCCGATCATGCCGCCGATGAGCCAGTCCGCCGCCAACGCCACGCATACGATCACGATCATGCCGCCCTTGTGCCAGGCCCCCTCGCGCAGTTTTTTACTGGACCAGCGCCCCTCCTTGGCCGCCGCCGCGCTGCCGATCAGCCAGTCCGCCAGCATCAGCAGCACCCACCCCAGGGTCAGCCAGCCGAACCACCCCCAAAAGGCGGTCAACGCCGTCAGAATGGCCGCTGCTCCGGCCTTCACCGAAAGCAAGACATTTCCGTTTTCCATCTCGGATCCCTCTCTTTCCTCAAATCGTCACGACTTCAAAATAAAAGACTGCCCCACCAGTGTATGTGGCAGGTACTGGAGCACGACCCTGCCGTCCTCTTCCGCCCTCCGCCCTGCCCGCGTTTTTTAAGGCGCCGCCTCCGCTCTTCCATGTCCCGGTCCCGTCACGGATGAAACATCAATCTCGCTCCCGTTTTTGAGGAACTGGACGAGACACCTAAATGCGAATCAAAGTTCAGCAGGCCCGCGTTTGTATACACTGTTCCGCCTACAGATACGGCATTGCGTCCGTCCCCGAAATAGGTTTTATCCGGGATATAGGTGGAACTGCTGCCTTCGGTGCCCGTTGGGTAGAAGGCCCAGGGCGCCTCCGGCGAAAGTCCGATCATCGTGATCCAGCCCTCGGACTGGATCCTGGTCCCGATGTTGACATAATTGTATCTCTCGAAATCCCCGTAGTCCTCCGGCCTGGTGGAGACGAATACGGCGCCGTCGGTGATAATGACGCCGTCGATCCATTCAGCGATATTTCCCCAGGGGTTTTCGATGTGCCGGTACTGGACGGCGGTTTTTTCGTTCCCCACATCCACCCGCCCGGTGTGATAGACCATTGCGTCCGTGCTGCCGGAACTGTATATGTATCCACTGTCCATGATCCCAAATCCAATTTTATTCTGGCTGTTCCAGTCGGCGAACTCCACCAGATACAGCAGCCACACGGCGCACCAGGCGGCGTAGTCGTACAGCCCCCACTGTGCGCCCTTGGCTTTGGAGCTTGTGCGCGCCGCGGTCCTTTTCATGTTGAGCAGCGGCTTGGCGCCGGATTTGGAATAGTAGCCGTCGATGGTGTTGTACCGGCCCACATATTGGTTGGACCCCGGGTGCTTCGTAAACCCGTCCCTTTTTCTGTCGGCAACGTAAAAGTACCGTTTTGTCCCGGCGTCATCATCCAAAATTTTGAAATAAAATTCCGGGATGTATACCATCGTATCCTGGGTAATGCGGTCGGAACCGTCGGCGGCAGGCAGGCATACCGTTTGGTCGATGATGGAATACTCCTCCATACCCGCCCAGGGCATGGCCCCGTCGAAGGGAGAGGTCCCTGTGGCCGTCCCCACCGCCGGTACAGGCTCAGAGGACACATTGACTGTGACAAACCCGTTTGGGTCATTGTGCGTGGTCAGCCGCTCCAGAGCCGAAGAAGGTTCGCCGTAGTTCCACACCACGCCGAACACCTGGCTCTTTCCGGCCTCCGAATCGCCGCCGTACAGCATTGGATTGAAGATCATTGCTCCACCTCCTGGATCAAAATCTGGTAGGAGAGGTCGGCCGCGGGCAGTGCCGTGCAGGTAAAGGACAGCGCGTCCGCCGCCTGTCCGGAGCAGTAGACGCCCGCCGCGCCCGCCGCCTTCACAGAATCCGGCACGGGGGATGGAAAGATGGCCTGGCGGTTTGAATCCGCCAGTACGCCGGAAACTTCCACGCTCTGCGTTCTTTCAACGGCGTTCCAGCCGTCCGCCCTCAGCGTGACGAATGCCGCGGTGGGCTTTTTCATGTCCCCCACCGCAGACAACTGCCGATTGAACGTCTCTTCCGTACCGCTGTAGCCGCCGTCCACCGCCGCCTGATAGGGGGATTGCCCGTCCCTGCCTGGCGCGCCGTCCTTACCCGGGTCCCCCTTGGCGCCCTGAAGGGGACCGTTGTTCACCCAGCCTTCCCCATCCCAAATATAGATATCATAGGGCGTGGCCGCGCCGACGCTGTAGGCATCCCCCTGACTGGGATCCGTTACCGCCTGTTGGAGCGCCGCCAAGGAGATCTGGTGGCCCTTGATTTTCAGGCCCATGCCGGTATCGCCCTTTTGCCCCTTGGGGATGCCGTAGGCCAGCGTCACGGTCCCATCTTCCGCCACACGCTTTTCCACCGTTGCGGCGGCGCCGGGGGAAAGGGTCTCCGCTTCCACCCCCATATTTTCAATGGCCATCCTCTCCAGTGCCGCCGCCGTCCCCGCCGCTTCCGCCGCGGACCGTGCGCCTTGGGCGGCCGCGTCCGCTTCCGCCGCCGATGCGGCCGCCTGTCTGGCTCCTGTCTCCGCGCCTTGGGCGGCAGCCTGGGCCCTCTCCGCCTTGTCCGCGTCCGCCGCCGCCGCGGACGCGGACGCAGATGCCGCTTCCGCAGCGGCGGATGCGGTGGACGCCGCCTGTCCTGCCGCTGCCTCCGCGTCCGCCGCCCGGCCGGCATGCTGCGCGGTCTCCAGCGCATCGAAGG
>JAEXWS010000052.1 GCA_023406225.1 Bacillota bacterium
ACGTCCGCCAGCATCTGCCGCCAAAAGGGGCTGGCCGCGCCGCCGCCGCAGGCCATCATCTCCCGGACCGGGATCTCCATCTCCCGCAGCACATCCAGGCACTGCCGCTGCGCGTACACAACGCCCTCCGCCACCGCCCGGATCATATCCGCTTTTCCGTGGATCCCGGAAAGGCCGATAAACGCGCCCCGGGCATTGGGATCCAGGATGGGAGAGCGCTCTCCCATGAGATAGGGCAGGAACAGCAGCCGATTGGCGCCGATGGGGCTTTGCGCCGCCTCCTCCAGCATTAACGTATAGGGGTCCGTGTGCCGCGCCCGGGCCTGTCTGCGCTCCTCTTCGCAGAATTGATCGCGAAACCACCGCAGGGAAAGACCCGCAGCCAGCGTGCAGCTCATGACGGTCCAGGCCCCCGGCACCGCGGCGCAAAACGTATGGACACGCCCGCCGCGGTCGATGCGCACGCGATCCGTGTGGGCAAAGATCACTCCGCTGGTCCCGATCGTGGTGAACGCCTTTCCCGGCGCGACCACGCCGGTCCCCACAGCCGCCGCCGCGTTGTCTCCCGCGCCTCCGACAACAGGCGTCCCTGCCGCCAGGCCGGTCTCCCCCGCGGCCGCCCCAGAGACGGTCCCCGTGATATCCGCGGATTCATAAACCGGCGGCAGCAGCTCAGGATCGATCTCCAGCGCCTGGAGCACCCGGCTGCTCCAGCACCGCCCGGGCACGTCCAATAGATTCGTCCCCGACGCGTCGGATACCTCTGTTGCAAATTCTCCGGTCAGGCGGTAGCGAATGTAATCCTTGGGCAGCAGGATGTGCCGGCACCGGGCGAATATCTCCGGCTCATGTTCCCGGACCCACAAGATCTTCCCCGCCGAGAATCCCGGAAGCGCAGGATTCGCTGTGACGGAAACCAATGTCTCCCTGCCGATTTTTTTCGTTATTTCATCACACTGGCTCTGGGTGCGCCCATCACACCAAAGGATGGCCCTGCGAAGCACCGCGCCGGAACCGTCCAGCAGCACGGCGCCGTGCATCTGGCCGGACAGCCCCACGCCGCGGATTGCCTCCGGCTTTACCCCGCTTTGCCGGATCACGCTTCGGATGGACGTTTGGACTCCGTTCCACCAATCCGCGGGTTCCTGCTCGGCCCAGCCGTTCTCAGGCTGAAACAGGGGGTATTCCTCGGTATGGCCGGCAACAGCGGCGCCGGTGCGGTCAAACAGCACGGTCTTGACGCCGGAAGTGCCCAAGTCGATCCCCAGCAGATATTCCATACGCTCCTCCTTTTGCGGCCGTTTTTCCCGCCTTTATACGCATGAGGGATATTCATTGCACAGCAGCCGGACGGGCGGCTCGTCCTCCTCGATCTTGGGGAAGCGCCCGGTGGGCTTCCAGAACCGGTTGTCCGACTCGTCGTCGTTGCACTGGCTCACCTCGCCCACCAGCACCGCGCCCGTGCCCTTCTTGGCCCAGAAGGCGTGATAGAGCCTTTGCGTCAGCGTGACGCTCTGCCCCGGCCGCAGCTCCAAAAACTCTCCCGGCGCCAGACGCAGCCGCACGCCGTCGGAGACCACCTCCACTTCCGCCGCCTCGTCCAGTTCCTCATCGGCGTCAGAGGCATACAGCTGCATGACCAAGGTGCCGCCGCCGCGGTTGATGATGTCCTCCATTTTATTCCAGTGGAAATGCATGGGGCAGAGCTGGCCCTCCTGACTGATCAAAAGCTTTTCCGCATAGGGCTTTTTGTACTGGCTCAGTTTCTGGTTCCCGTTGCGCAGGGTGAACAGCACCAGCCCGATCTCGTCCATTTTTCCAAAGCCCCAGTCCGTTACGTCCCAGCCCAGCATATTGTCCCGGATCTCGTCGCATTCATGGCCCTTGTGGGCCCAATCCTCCGCCGTCCAGAACGCAAAGGGCGGCAGAGCCACCGAAAAGCTCTTGATAAACGCCTCGGAGCGCATGATGATCTCATTGATCTCACTGCGTTTCATAAATTCGACTCCTCAAATAGAATTCAAAAACCGGCCCGGGCCGTCAGAAGAGAACGCAGGCCGCATGCCTCTCTCGACTCTGGCGCACCGGGCCGGTCTTTTCCTGTTCCGGCCATGTGCCGGAACATGTGTTTTCATTGAAATTCGAAATAAAGTGAAATTTTGTCGCCGCGGAAATATTCCGTTTCGGAAAGATGGACCTGCCCGTCGACGCCGTGCGTCACATTGGTCCCCATCAAAGTCGGCTGGCTGGGCTTGATCTCCAGGGTCTCCGTGACCCACCTCGGCGCTCTGACTGCGTTCCATGTCTCCCGGACCGTCCCTCTGACCATCCCGTAGGCTTTCTCCAGGATCAAATACAACTGCTGCGTCTCCATGTCGTCCCGTTTCGTCTCCAGCCCCGGCGCCAAAAAAGCGGGGATCGAGGTGATATGGATGCTCATGGGACTGTCGTTCATATAGCGCAGCCGTTTGACCTCATAATAGACGCAGTTCGCCGGCAGGGAAAACACGCTGGCCATTTTAGGGTTTTTTTTCTGTTCAACGGACAGGACCCGGGTGGTGATCGTATATCCCATTTTTTGAAGCTGGGAAATGATTCCGTCAAATTTCAAATTGCCGCCCTGCATCTTCGGTGAACAGACGTACGTCCCCTTGCCCATCACCCGCTCCACAAGTCCCTCCTGCTCCAGCTTGGAAACCACATTGCGCACGGTCATGCGGCTGATCCCATACTCTTGGCTGATCATATTCTCAGACGGAATCAGCTTGCCGACCGGCCATTCGTTGCTCGCCATCTTTTGACGCATCATTTGTTCCAGCTGTGCGTGCAGAGGAATCGCGCTCTCTCGATCCAACATCGTTTTTCCGCTCCTTATCTGCTTTATTGACTGATATTTCCCAAGGAAATCACATTTTATATCTAATTTCAATATACCCTATATTTGGAAAAATGTAAATAAAATGCAGGCTCCTATGGGCAATACGCGGTCGTGTCAGGCAAGAAACAAACGGAATCCCACGGAAATAGCCAGCGTCACCAGCACATGGATACTGATATCCGCATTTAAATAGAGCCGCTGGCTCTGCTCCTTTACATACATGACGATCAAAAAGCCCGGGGGCAGAGAACATTCCAGCAGCAGCGCGTAATAATACAGCGGGGTCCTCACGCCGATGAGGCGCAGCAGTCCCGCGCCCACGAGAAAGCACGACCCCATCACAAGGAACCGGAGGGCCAGCGTTTTGGCCACCGGAAGAAGCAGCTCGCGGCTGAACGGGAGTTCAAATCCGATGGTGATCAAAATCAACGGCATGATCAAAGCGCTGAACACATCGATGCACGCATACAGAGGGTCCGCCAGGCCCAAACGCTCCATTACGCCGCCCAGCCCGCACAGCTGGTACCCAATGCCGAACAGGCAGCCGTCAAAAACCGGCGCGGACAGCATGGTCTTTACGATCCCGGCCGCTCTCTGCCGGAACGCGCGGTCTTCTCTATGCTCCTGCGGTGCGGTCCGCCCGGAGAGCACCGTGAGAAAGACCGTGAAATAAAAAATACCCTGTCCCAGTTCAAAGGGCGCCAGATACGGAAGGTTCTCTCCGCCGTAAACCATTTGGAACAAGCCGATGCCCAGCATCCCCCCCTCCGCCGAGCTCATGAGAAACGGCCCGTACCGGCCGTATTCTCCAAATGCGCGGCTGAGCGCGAACCCCAGGAGCAGCGCCAGTCCATGCAGGCCGAACGCGATCACGACCATTTGCAGCGTCGCCGCCTCCAGTTTCGCCTGGGCAAACATGCGGAACGTCAGCATGGGCAGGAAAAAATTTGTGATCAGCTTTTTCAGTTCCTCAATGGCGCAGCCGGTCAAAACGTGCCTCCGGCTGCACCGGGCGCCGATTCCCATGGAGAGGAAGATGGGAACGACAAATTCAATCATGGAACCGTTCGTCGTCCAAACTCACGATCTCCGCCGTTTCCATCCGCCTGCGCGTCTCGCCGGCAAAATGGCAGGCCACGCAATGTCCCGGAGATACCTCGCACATCTCCGGCGCCTCCTGCCGGCAGATATCCTGCGCCATCCAGCAGCGGGGCGCGAACCGGCAGCCGGGCTTTGGATTGACCGGACTCGGCACGTCGCCCTTCAGCACGATGCGCGAAACTTTTTTGTCCACGTTCACCCGGGGCACGGCGGACAGCAGCGCGAGAGAATAGGGGTGGCAAGTATTGGCGAACATCTCGTCCGTCTCCGCGATCTCCACGATCTGCCCGAGGTACATCACCGCAATGCGGTTGGAGATGTGGCGGACCACGCTCAAATCGTGGGAGATGAACAGGTAAGAAAGCCCCATCTCCTTTTGCAGGTCCATCAAAAGGTTCACGATACGCGCCTGGATGGAGACGTCCAGTGAGGAGACCGGCTCATCGCAGACGATAAAATCCGCGTTCAGCGACAGGGCCCGGGCGATTCCCACGATCTGGCGCATGCCGCCGTCCAGCTCGTGGGGGAAATGATCCAGAAGGTTCAGCGGGATCTGCACGCGCTCGCACAATCCCTCCACAGCCTTGGATATCTCCTCCTTACTGCCGTATCTGTGGATCTCATAAGCCTCGGACAAAATCGCCCGGATGGTCTTTCTCGGATTCAGCGAGGAATAGGGGTCCTGAAAAATGATCTGCATCTTCTGGCACAGAGCCAGCGCCTCTTCCCCGCCGGCGGCAAAGATATCCTTGCCCCTGTAAAGCAGCTTTCCATCGGTTTTCTGCAAAAGGCGCATGATCACGTTTCCCACCGTGCTCTTGCCGCAGCCGCTCTCGCCCACCAGCCCCAGCGTCTCGCCGGGATAGATGGAAAAGCTCACATCGTCCACGGCGTGAAGCGTCTTTTTCTTGGTGATCTTAAAATATTTTTTCAGATGCTGCGCCTCGACCAAAGCCTCGCCGCGTTCAGAACGGTCCATCATCTCTCCTCCTTTGCGCAAAAGCATGCCGCATAGTGGTCGTCATTGATCCGGACCATGGGAGGCGCGTCCGTTCCGCACCGGCCCGTGCAGGTCTCGCAGCGCGGATGGAAACGGCATCCCTCCGGCAGGTCCTGCGGGTCGGCGACTCTACCGGGGATGGCCACCAGGCGCTCCCGGGGGCCGTCCAGCTTGGGCAGCGCGTTCAAAAGGCCGGCGGTGTAGGGATGCGCAGGGTGTGAAAAAACCTCCCGCACCGTGCCGTATTCGATGATGCGGCCCGCGTACATCACGGCCACCTTCATGCACAGCTCAGAAATGATGCCCAGGTTGTGGGTGATCATCAGCAGAGACGTATCATACTGCTTTTGAAGGTTTTTCATCAGTTCCAGGATCTGCGCCTGGATGGTCACATCCAACGCGGTGGTGGGCTCGTCCGCGATCAAAAGCTCCGGATTGCAGGCAAGCCCCGCCGCGATCCCCACTCTCTGCCGCATGCCGCCGCTGAATTGGTTGGGATAGTCCTTGATCCGGTTCCCCGCGATGCCGACCATCTCCAAAAGCTCCTTGGCGCGCTCGCTGGCCTCCTTCCGGCTCATGCCCCGGTGGACCCGGAGCACCATGGCGATCTGCTCGCCCACGGTAAAAACCGGGTTCAGCGCGGTCAGCGGATTTTGAAAGATCATGGAGATCTTACCGCCGCGCATGGCCTGGAGTTCCCGCTCGCTCATCCGGAACACAGATTTCCCGTGGTACTTGATATCCCCCCGCTTGACGGAAGCCGCGGCGGCCGGAAGCAGATTCAGGATGGAGAGCGCCGTGGTGGTCTTTCCCGCGCCGGACTCTCCGACAAGACCCAGGGATTCGCCTTTTCCGAGCGAAAACGTGACGCCGTTCAGGGCGTGCACCACGGCCCGCTCGGTCTTGTATTCCACGACCAAATCTTCGATCTCTAAAATTTTATCGTCCATTGGGTCCTCCGATCAAACCACGGTCCGCTTGGGGTCCAGTACGTCGCGGATCCCGTCGCCCAGGAAGTTGAATGCCAGCGCCGCGAACATCAGCGCGATGCCGGGCGCAAACACCAGCCAGGGCTGCGTCGTCATATACATCCGTCCGGCGGCGATCATGTTGCCCCAGGACGGCGTGGGGGGCTGGATCCCGAGCTGCAAAAAGCTCAGGGCGGCCTCGATGATGATGGTCATGCCGATGCGCTGGCTGGCAAGAATGATGATATGCGTGGTCACATTGGGAAAAATCTGGCGAAACATGATGTGGAAGCCGCCGGCGCCCAGCGCCCGGGAGGCTTTTACAAACTCCTGGTTTTTGATGACCCGGACGTTGTTCCGGGTGACCTTACAGCAGTTCACCCAGCCGGAAAAGGTCAGCACCAGGATCAAGTTCACGATGCTGGCGCCCAGAACGGACATGATGGCTATGGCGAGGATCAGATTGGGAATGGCCATGAACACCTCGCAGGCCCGCATGATGACCGCATCCAGAACGCCGCCGAAGTAACCGGCCAAAATACCCAGGATGGTCCCCACCAGCGTCTGCAAAAGCACCACGCAGCAGGCGATGGCCAGGGAATACCGCCCGCCCAGCAGCAGCCGGGTGAACACGTCCCGCCCAAGCTGGTCCGTGCCCAGAATATGCCCCTGAAACCCTCTGCTGAAGCCCTCCGGCGCCATAAACCGCTCGGAAAGGGAGTTCAGATTTGGATCGAACTGCACCAGCAGCGGAGAAAACACCGTCAGCAGAATCACGATCACGGCGGCAATGGAGCCCACCACAAAAAACGGATTTTTCCGCATCCGGTTCAAGATCACCTGTCTATCCATTGCAGGCCCCCCTTACTCCAGCGAAACTCTGGGATCGACCAGAGAGTTGATGATATCCACGACCAGGTTGATCAGGGTGAACAGCGTGGCGGACACCAAAAGCAGCGACTGCACCAGCTGATAATCCCGGTTCCCCACCGCCTGGTTGGTCAACTGGCCGATGCCGGGCCAGGAAAACACGGTCTCCACCACCACGGCGCCCGCCAAATAGGAGCCGATGGACATGCCGACCAGCGTGATGATGGGGATCAGCGCGTTTTTGAACGCATACTTCCAATTCACCACCGTACGGCTGATCCCCTTTGCATAGGTGGCTGTGATATAGTCCTCGCCCAGCGTGTCGATCATGCCGGAGCGTCCTACGCGGGTGATCTCGGCCGCCATGGGATACCCCAGCGTCAGCGCGGGCAGGATGGCATATTTGAATCCCTCGGCGCCCATGGACGGCAGCCAGCCCAGCCACACGGAAAACACGAACACGTTCAGCACCGCCAGCCACACGGCGGACATGGAGTTGCCCACCAGGGCAAAAAACATGGCGAAGAAGTCCGTCAGCTTTCCCCGGTTCGCGCCGGCCACGATGCCCAGCGGGATGGCAAGGCAGCAGCCGATCAGGACCGTGCCCATGGTCAGCTTGACAGAATAGGGCAGACGCTCGGCAATGATATCGGCAACGGGGATCTTATACGCCGTGGACATGCCAAGATCGCCGTGGAAAACGCCCGCCATGTATTGCAGATACTGCACATACAGCGGCTGGTCCAGCCCAAGCTGGTGCTCCATCGCGCGGATCGCCTCGTCGGACGCGCCGTCAGGCAGCATCAGCAGCGCCGGATTTCCCTGGGCCATATGGATCAGGCCGAATGCGAAGATGGAGACGATGAATAAGACCAGCACGGTTTGCAGCAGTCTCTTTCCAATGTACCTCAACAAATGATATCCCTCCCTCAAAGGCGGAGCGGCGGAAACTCCTGCCGCTCCGCCCGGATGAATCAAATACGAAAGCGGCTCTTCGCGGCGTCAGCCGGGAACATTGGAAAGCGCCGCATAGTCGGGCCCTCTGAAGGTCGTGGCGGTGGAGTCATAGTCCACAAAGGCGCAGTCCAGCATGCCGTCCTTATAGAGGTCCAGACCCACCACGCCATAGTCCACCGCATAGTTCGCATAGGGGCTGTACAGCGCGGTGTGCGGCGCGGAGACCTCACGCAGCCGCTGGGCGGCCTTTTTGTAGTATTCGGCGCGCTCGTCGGCGTCGATGGTCTGCAATCCTGTGAGAATATCGTTGTTCAGTTCTTCGTCCGCGAAGTTGGAGGTGTGCGCGTCCTGCACGATGCGCATATTCATGATGGAGCCGGGGTCTCCGCCGCCGTGCATGGTAATGACCATGAACACATCATAGTCCCCGCTCTTGCGCATCTCCAGCAGCGTCGCGTTTTCCACAATGGAGACGGAGGTGTTGAAGCCCACCTCGTTCAGCATTCCGGAGATGGCCAGGAGCTGTTCTTCCGCCTTGGCGGTGCTGGTATTGGAGGAAAGGACGATCTCCTCGCCGTTGTAGCTGCTCTTAGCCAGGTATTCTTTGGCCAGTTCGGGATCGTACTCATAATCAGGCAGCGCTTCGTCATAGCCGAGCACGCCCTTGGGGATCACGGACTTGCAGACCACGCCGCCGCCCATGATGCTGTCCAGGATCGTCTGGCGGTCAATGGCCGCCTCGAACGCCTTTCGGACGTTGATATCCGCAAAGGGGCTGCCCGCGCCGCACTGGAAGCCCATGTAATAGTAGGAGAACACCTCGACGGGGACGATCTCGATCCGGTTTTCACTGCCGTTGTACAGCGACAGCATATCCGGGTTGATGCCGCCGGTGGTCAGGTTGGCATTCAGATCGCCGGACAGATGGCCCGCCACTGCGGTAGAGTTTTCCAGAACGTGCCGGACGTAAAGCTCCTCATAATAGCTGTCGTAATTGGGGTTCCAATACTCCGTGTTTTTCAGGTAGTGCGCGTACTGGCCGTCCACCCATTTCTCCAGGATCCAGGGACCTGTGGCCACCAGGTTCTGCTGGTAGAACATGTCGGCGCCCTCGGCCTCATAAACGCTCGCAGGAATGATCATCGTCTTGGCGAACGAAAACAGGACCACGGAATAGGGCCTTGCCAGAGTGATGACGACGGTGGACTCGTCCGGAGCCTCGACGGACTGCAGCAGATGGTCCGGCCACAGCTCCACCGCGCGGACCAGCTGGTCGTAATCGTCCATCATGCGCTGGTAGCTGCAAACAACGTCCGCAGACGTCATCAGCTCTCCGTTGTTAAACTTTACGTCGTCACGAAGATGGAAGGTCCACACCATGCCGGTCTCATCGTGTTCCCAGTCTGTTGCCAGCCAAGGATAATAGTTGCCCTCATTGTCCGTTTTGATCAGCGCCTCATAAACGCAGTCGGAAACGATGATGGAGCCTTGATTGTTGGCATTATGGGGGTCCAGGGTAATGCAGTTTTCAGAGATCGCCAGATTGACGATCTTGCCGGGTTCACCGGCGCCGGCTGCGCCGCCGGGCGTCTGCGCTGGGTCGTTCTTTGCTCCGCAGCCGGCCAGCATCAAGAGCACCAAAACCATGGACAGCGCTGAAAGCATCCGCTTTTTCATGAGATTACCCTCCTCGATTTTCAATATTTATGATCTTCTCCCGCCGGGGAAAGAGTCCATATATACTGGGATCACAGCCACAGACGGTCAAATGCGTACCATTCGTCCCACTCGTCCGTATCATGCCAGACCTTGTCCTTGTTCACCACATGCAGATGCTCGGCCAGGACCTCGTCGTTCAGTCCCAGGATGCCGAGGCCAGGATCGTCGGGAACGCGGATATGTCCGTTTTGGATGATGGGATGCTCCTTCGTAATGACAAAATCGGACCAGAACGGATAATCGTTGTGGTGGAACTCCTGGGCGAAGAAATTCTCGGTAGCCGCCGCAACCTGCATGGCCGCCATCGCGCAGATGGGCGTTTCGTTCATGTGGATCGCCATGGGCACGCCGTACTCCTGCGCCAGGTCGCCCACCTTCTTCATCTCCAGCAGGCCGCCCACGCTGGCGATATCCGGGTGAATGATGGAGACGGCGCGCTTTTCCAGCAGAGGCTTGAAATTCTCCTTCAGATAGATGTCCTCGCCGGTACACAGGGGCGTGCGCACGTTGCGGGAGATCTCCGCCAGATGATCGGTCATCATCCAGGGCACCATATCCTCCAGCCAGGCCAGATTGTATTTTTCCAGCCGGTTTCCAAGCCGGATGCAGTCGCCCACGCCGATCGGGCCAAAGTGATCCACGGCGATGGGGATCTCATAGCCCACCACATCCCGGACGTCCTTCACATACTGCTCCAGAATGTCCAGACCCAGTTCGGTGATATGGATGCCGCGGGAGGGGCCGGGGATATCGTCCCGCTTCATCAGATTGTTCTTGCGGGCATACGCCTCCAATTGTTCGGCCTTGGAGAGCTTGGGATCGTACGCGGTGACGCCGTGATAACTAAAGGCGCCGTGCAGGCTTTCCAGATATTCTTTCAGCTCGCCGGTGGGATACGTCAGCGCGCCTTTGACGTCGTAAAGCAGTTCCATGATGGACAGATCCATTTTCATCATGGTATAGCCGCGTTTTTCGATGCGATCCTTTAAAACGGCGCCCATTCGCTTGCCGTCCGGCTTACCGTCGATATCGGTATCGCAGTAGACGCGGATGCTGTCGCGGAATTTGCCGCCAAGCATTTGATAGGCGGGAACGCCGTACGCCTTGCCGGCCAAATCCCACAGCGCCATCTCCACACCGCTGACGCCGCCGCCCTGGTGGGAGTGATATCCGAACTGTTTGATACGCCGAAAGAGCTTGTCCACATTGCAGGGGTTTTCGCCCAGCAGCAGGCGTTTGAGCATCAGGGCGTACACGCGGCTGCCGCCCTCCCGGACCTGTCCATACCCCTCCAGGCCCTGGTTGGTGATCAGCTTGATGATCGTCGCGCTGAAGGGCGGCTCCAGATCACATACCTTCATATCAATGATCTTCAAATCCGACGGGCAGGAACTGCGCCGGACATTCTGAAGCGCCTCTTCATAAAGACATTTGCTTTCCATGAATCACATTTTCCTTTCTTCCTATGGGCCGTCTCAGGCACGTCCGGCGCCCTCTCCGCCGAAGTGACCCGCGTTCCCGGTCTTCGTCAATGCCGCTTTGTCGGCATAACTTGTATATACAGGTTATGTCACATAAGTATATTTGTCAATACTAACCTTTTAATTTGCGCAAAATCTTTTATTTTTTGTAGAAAGCATCAAATACATGTCAAAAAAATTTAACAATTGGTCAATTCTTTGTCCTTGACAATGCCAAAATCCTGATATAATATCAATCCGAGCCCGGAAAAATACGTTGTTTTTGTGGTTGCGTCGTTCATTTTAACGTGAAATTCGCATTCCCTCTCCACAATTACACATCGATTTCAAACAGGGCCAATCCACAAATTTAGCTGTTTCTCCGGAATTTCCGGCAGAAAAGGAGTTTATAATGAAACTTGATTGTCGAGAAGATATGATCCAGTTGACGCCCCTGTGGACCGGGGACCGGTTTCCCAACGGGCGGCCCCGTGTGCCGGACAGTATCCTGCGCCGAATCGCCCGGACGACGGTGGAAGAAATGTGGATGCCGCTGTATGTGCGCGGATACAAATATCAATTCGAAGGGCGGCTGAAGCGCAGCAATCCCGATATGCCCGTCGTTGTGGGCCGGGCCGTCACAGCGGTATACATGCCCACCCGTCCGGACCTCGCCAACTACATGATGGAATATGCGCATAAGGTGGAGGGCCGCAAGGGCAATTTCAACCAGTGGCCCCTGGAGGACCTGGAAGAGGACGACGTGGTGATCCTGGACATGTATGATAAGGTCCGGGAGGGCTGCCCCTTAGGCGGCAATCTCTCCACGCTGATCTCCAACAAGACTAAGCGCGGCGGCGCCGTCGTCTGGGGCGGCGTCCGGGATCTGGATCAGATCCAGGGCATCAAAAACGCCCAGTTCTATTATCGGGACACCGACCCCACGCCGTTTTTGGAAAGCATGCTGGTCGGCCTGAATGTTCCCTGCCACATCGGCATGGCGGTCTGCATGCCCGGAGACGTTGTTCTCGGCACCGCTTCCGGCGTTATTTTCATTCCCGCGCATTTGGCGGAGACCTGCGTGATCGACGCGGAGAAATCTCACGCAAGGGATATTTGGGGATTCAAGCGTCTGCACGAGGGGAAATATACCGCCGCCCAGATCGATTCCGCCTGGGAGCTGTGCATGTGGGAGGACTTTTGCGAATGGTTCCCCAGCGCGCCGGAGGCCGAGCCTTACCGTCACCTGGACTTTACCCAGGAGCTTTCCGACGCCCGCAAGGGTATCATCCGCACCTTTGAGGACGAGATGAACGAAGG
>JAEXWS010000062.1 GCA_023406225.1 Bacillota bacterium
GGGGAATGACGGTGCGCGCGCCCTTCTCCGCCAGGATGGTCCCGGCGTTCAGATCGATGAAAACGGCGTAGGCGCTGGGGAGCTCTTCGCCCAGGAGGACGGTCTCCGCCGTGGCGGCCGCGGCGTAAGGCGGCGGGGGAGGGGCTTCCGGGATGTCCGGCGCCTCCGGCTGGATATCCAGCTGGGCCGGCTCCGGCGGGGGAGCCTCCGCGGGCCTGCGGTGCCGGGACCAGGCGGCCAGCAGACCCACCAGGACAAGGCACAGGGCCAGCACCGGCAGAAGGCGGAGCAACTGCCTGCGGCGGCGCGCCCGCTGCTTTTCCCTGCGCGCCGCCGCCCGCTGGGCCCGCCGGGCGGCGCGCTCCTCATCGGTGAGGACGGGGGTGTACTGGTCTTCCATGAAACGGCTCCTGTCTGTGAATGATGAATGATTATAGCAGAAAAACCGACAAAATGCACCAGAAGATTTTTCCAAAAAGGGAGGTCCCTTTCGTATTTTGGGAAAATGCGCGGCAAAGGGCTGTCAGGCCAAGTTGTTTTTGCATAGCCTACGTGTAAGAACAGAACTTGGAGGGGACCATATGGCACTGGTGACGAACTTTTTCGCCGGCGCGAACAGCGGCGAGGGATTTCAAAATTTGTTCCCGGAGATGGTGGACATTGAACATACATACGACCTGATGGTGCTCAAGGGCGGCCCCGGCGTGGGAAAGGCGACCTTTATGCGGGAGATCGGCCGCGGCATGGAGCAGGCGGGAACGGCGGTGGAGTATCTGTGGTGCTCCGGCGACCCGGATTCCCTGGACGGCGTGGTGCTGCCGGAGCTGCGGTGCGCCGTGGTGGACGGCACGTCGCCCCATGTGGTGGAGCCGAAATATCCGGCGGCGGTGGACCGGTACGTGGACCTGGGGCGGTTTTACGACCTGACCGCCGCCAAGGCCGCCGCCGAGGAGGCCAAGGCGTATACCCACGCCTATCAGGCCGCCTACGTCCGGGCCTACCACAACTTGAAAGCCGCACGGCAGGTGGAGCTGGACACTGTGACGGCGGTCAGGAAGTCCTTCGACCGGGAGCGGGCCCAGCGCCGGGTGGAGGGCGTCATTGCCCGGGAGCTGCGGCAAAGCGGCGGCGAAACGGGAAAGACCACCCGCCGCTTCCTGGGCAGCATCACCCACAAGGGCTACGTCTGGCGGTTCGACAGCGTGGACGCCCTCTGCCCCAAGGTCTATGAATTTGCGGACACCTGGGAGCTGGCCGGGGAATCCCTTGCCCGGCTGCACGATGCGGCGGCGGAGCGGGGATGGGACACCATCGCCTGCGCCGCTCCGGAGGAGCCGGACCGGCTGGAGCATCTGCTGATCCCGGGACTGGGGCTGGCGTTCGTCACCTCCCGGCCGGGGATGGACTACGGGACGAAGCCCTTCCGCCGCATCCGGCTGGACGCCATGGCGGAGCCCCAGGGCAAGGCCCGTCTCCGCTTCCAGACCCGGATGGCGGCGCTGCTTCGGGAGGAGGGCGTCCTTGCGCTGAAGGAGGCGAAGAGCTTTCACGACAAGCTGGAGGCGGTCTACAACCCCTACGTGGACTTTGACGGGGTGCGGGCCCTGGCCGCCATGGAGACGGGACGGCTGCTGAGCTGGCTGGGATAGGGCGCAAAAGGCTCCCGCCGCGCCGGGTCCGGCGCGGCGGGAGCGGTCCGCTCAGTTGGCCTCGTAAAGCTCGATGATGGCGCCATCCTTCCAGACGAAGGCCAGACGGTCTTTTTCCCCCGCGTCCATGGGGCCGCAGATGATCCCGTCCGCGTCCTCGATGTAGGGCTCCAGACGGTCCACGCGGTAGGCCACATGGGGGTTCCGGTGCAGCACCTCGGGGAAGGGGGTGCCCTCCTCGAATTTCAGATATTCGATCTTGTAGTCGTAATCGTCCACGCTGCTGACCCAGAATTTCGCGCCCTCATTGTAGGTCATGCCGGGCTTCTTGTTGGTGACGGGGATCCCGATGTGCATATAGGTGGCGGACATGTGGATTCCTCCCTTTTTATTCAACAGGCGTCGCCTGCCGGTTATTTTTGACGTACCTGCCCTCGCACCAGCCCCGGAAGGGGATGGTGCGCCAGCCAAAGGCCAGCCCCCGATCACGCAGCACATGCTCTCGCTGAGAAAGGCGCTGGTGAAGGTGGCGCCGGAGATATAGCTCATGACGCAGAAGAACACGCCCGCGCCCACGAACACGGCGGGGACCAGGTTGAACGGCTCCGGCGCGATATCCAGATACAAGATCACGGGCGCCAGGATCAGCAAAATGGCGGGCATGGCCCGGAAGCCCAGGCCCCCCAGCCAGCCGCCCACCATGATGGCGATGGAGGCCGGCATGCCGACTCCATAGCCAATCAGCGCCCGCAGTCCGTTTTTCGGGGTGCAGCCGGCCAGAAAAAGCGGCGATGGTCTTGGGTGCGGCCTGGGGAGGACCCTTCTTCGGAAGGGCCCTCTTTTTTGTCAGCGCTGGTTTTTGACCTCCTGATAGACCTCGAAGGCCTGTTGGGCGGTGTAGCCCTCGTGGACCACCTTGCCGATGGCCTGGGCCATGCCGGCGGGGGAGTCGGACTGGAAGATGTTCCGGCCCATGTCCACGCCGCGGGCCCCCTCGGCGATGGCCTGATAGGCCATTTGCAGGGCCTCCGGCTCCGGGAGCTTTTTGCCCCCCGCGATGACGATGGGCACCGGGCAGGCGGCGGCCACCTTTTCAAAGCCGTCGCAGTAATAGCTCTTCACCACGTTGGCACCGTTTTCCGCCAGTACCCGGGTGGCCAGCAGGAAAAACTGCTCGGTCCGCGCCATCTGCTTGCCCACGGCCACCACGCCCAGCGTGGGGACGCCGTACCGGGCCCCGGCGTCGGCGGTGCGGCAGAGCAGTTCCAGAGAGCGGCTTTCGCCGGGGGAGCCGATGAAGGTCTGGACCGCCATGCAGTCCGCGTTCATCCGAAGGGCGTTTTCCACGTCGCAGGCCAGGCCGCCGCCGCAGCTCATGTCGTCGAAGAGAACCGTGGCGTCATAGGTCACACGGACGCATTTCGCCACGTTCGCGGCGGGGGAGATGCAGGAGCGGAGAACGCCCCGGGTGCCCATGAGCACGTTCACATAGGGGACCAGCGGGGGAACGGTCAGGTCGATGCGCTCCAGCCCCGCGGTGGGGCCCATGATGTAGCCGTGGTCGAAGGCCAGCATGACGCTGTTGCCGGACTTGGGATCGAACATCCGGCTGAGGCGGCTTTGCATGCCCCAGCCGCAGTGTCCCGCGCCCTTCACGAAAAACCCGTCCTGTACCGGCGCAGTGTCCAAATGGTAATCGTGCGCCGCCTTATTTCCAATATTGTCAGCCATAAAACTCGTTTCTCCTAGTCAGAGTAGTTCCCGTGCCCGCAGGCGCAGAGGAAGGGGGCTAGGGGGAACCATGGGTTCCCCCAGTTCTTTCGCCTCCGGCGAAAGAAGAAATTAAAATCATTTTCGGCAGGGCGTGTACCTGCCGAAAATTCCCCGGCCCAGCCGCCCTGGGCGGCGTTCACCAGTCCGCAGACTGGTGGTGAGGGAGGTCGAGGGGGAGCTTGCTCCCCCTCGAATTATTTCACGAGGTAAGGCGTTCTGCACGGCGCGTTCCACAGCCGCAGCAGCTCGTCGTCCATCCGGGCCATGAACATCTGGAAGCCCGCCTGCTCCTGGACCGTCAGCAGCTCGCCCACGTAATTGGCCACGATCTCGATGTCCCGGGCCTTCAACAGCTCCTCACACTTGCGGTAAATGATGAGCTGCTCCATCAGCGTTGTCGCGCCGGAGCCGTTGATGATGAGCATGACCTTCTCGCCGGACTGGATGCCGATGTCCTTCACCAGGGCGTTTACCATGATCTCCGCCGTCTCGTCGGCGCTCTTCATGGTCTGGCGTCCGCCGCCGCCCTCGCCGTGCTGGCCCATGCCGATCTCCATCTCATCCTCGCCCAGGTCGGCCAAAGCCGCGCCGGTGGAGGGGTGGGTGGCGCCCCGGACGGCCACGGCCAGGGTGGCCATGTTGTCCGCAAAGCGCTGGGCCACGGCGGCGACTTCCTCCAGGCTCCTGCCCTCGGCGGCGGCCGCGCCGGCGATCTTGTAAGTGGGGATGCAGCCCACCAGGCCCCGGCGGTCGTCGGAATTTTCCCGGGGCGCGTTGGAAACGTCCTCCTGGGTGACCACCTTCACCACGTTCAGCCCCAGCTTTTTGCACTGCTTCATGGTCAGGTTGCCGGTGAGCATGTCGCCCGCGTGATTCAGCACGATGTACAAAACGCCCTTGCCCTTGTCCGCCAGACGGATGGCGTCCACGCAGGCCTGGGGGCCGGGAGCGGCGAACACGTCGCCCACCACGGACACGTCCACCATGCCCTCGCCCACGAAGCCGGAGATGGCGGGCTCGTGGCCGGAGCCGCCCTGGGTGACGATGGTGACCCGGTCCGCGTGCTCCAGGGCGTTATTGATGATCATGTTGGACTCGCCGCGGTGGATGAGGCCGCGGTTGGCGGCGGCCAGACCGTCCAGCAGCTCGTCGGTCAGGTTGTCGGGACTGTTGATGAACTTCTTCATTTTCATTGGGGGCGTCCTCCTATAATTTAAAATCGCGTGGAACGTTTCGTCACAGGCCCTGCGCCAGGCCGCGGATGAACAGAGCGGTGGAGACGGCGCCCGCGTCGGGCGTGCCGATGGTCTGCTCCTTGTAGCTGCGGGCCCGGCCGTATTTGGAGACGAACTGCTCGCTGGCCTTCGCCCCCTGCTCCGCGGCCGCCGCCGCGGCCTCCAGGACCGCCTTTGCGTCTCCTTCAGCCGTTTGAGCGGCCTCCACGGCGGGGATCAGAGCGTCCATCATGGTCTTGTCGCCGGTCTTTGCGTCAGTGATGTCCCGCATTTCGGAGAGACAGCCGGAGAACATCCGCTTCACGCCGCCGGCGTCCAGCTCGTTCTCCTCTTCGCCCAGGGCCACGCCCAGGCCGCCGAGCATGGTGCCGTACAGGGGCCCGGCGGAGCCGCCCTTGACCTCCATCGCCGCCGTGCCCAGGCCGTCCAGAAAGTCCCGGATGCTCTCGTCTCCCCACTGGGGGACCCGCTCCAAAATGAGCCTTGCGATCTTGCGGATGGTAACGCCGTGGTCCCCGTCCCCGAAGCGGGAATCGATTTCACTGAGTTCGTCCGCGTGAGCGTCCAAAAGCTTGGCGGAGCTGGTCAGCATGGCCGCCAGCGCGGTCCGGTCCACTGTCATGAGGCAGTCCTCCTTGTTGTTACATTTGTGAATTTAGAATATCATATAGGTTACAAAAGTCAATAGTAAAAAAGAGATTCTCTTTTTTGGGGAAAGCGCCGGGTTTGAAATTGGCATATTCGACGAAAAAAAGAACATCCATCACCGAAGCCTCGGCAATGGATGTTACATATGTTACTCAATCTGCCCGGGACAGGTATTCCGACGCCAGATCCTCCCGGGCCACCAGATGGGTGAACAGGCCCGTGTTCAGGGCGCCCCGTAGCGCGCGGAGGCTGGTGTTGGCGGAGCAGAGGCCCACCACGTTTTTGCACTTGGCCAAAAGCTCCAGGGGGATCTGGATGGCGAAATCGTGGTCCGAGCGGATGATCTCCCCGCTCTCGTTGAAAAAGTAAGCCAGCAGCCTGCCGCAGGCGCGCTGCCGCTGGAGCAGCGCCCCGTACCGGGCCACGGAGGCGAAGTCCGGCGTGGAGGGGAAGTTCCCGATGTTCACCAGGGCGGTGTCCATCCGCCTCCACATCTGCTCCGCCTGATGGTACAGCTCCGTGGAGCAGAGGACCTCCTTTTCCTCGCAGCTCTCCGCCAGGGCGGGGAGATAGAGGAAGGAAGGCTCCGCTCCGAACGCGGCGGCCAAAATGCGGACGTTCTCATTGGAGTGGTAGTTCCGGATGGGGATGCCCGCGTTGCCCAGCAGGGGGCACAGGGTCTCCACGGCGCTGCCGGCGGGAGGCTCCGCCTCTACCAGAGACACTATCTGGCCGATGAAGTGGCCCCAGCCCACGCCCACCCGGCGGGAGCCCAGCCGGGCGAGCAGGGAGAGCGTCTCCCGGCACAGGGCCAGGTTCGTCCGGCTGTCGTCCCCGCCGTCGGGCACCAGCGCGCCGCCCGTGAGGGAGGTGCGCGATTCCAGGCGGGCCAGCAGGGCCTCCGCCTCCTCGCCGGGGGCGTGTACGGTGATCTCCACCACGCCCAGCTCCCGGGCCTCCGTGAGCATGCGGCTGATGAGGGGGCGGGAGACCCCCAGCTCCGCCGCGATGTCGCTTTGCTTCCAGTCCTCCAGATAATACCGCCGGGCCACATGGGCCAGCCGGCGGAGCTTTGCCGTTTGATCGTTCAAGCCGGGACCTCCCTTTTTGCAGGTTACATATGTTACTTTAGCACAGGCGCGGAACAAATGCAACCGCCCGTGGAGCGATCCCCCCTCCCGCGGACGGAAAATCTGTGGTACAATACTCCTGCTGAACAAGAAAGGAACGGACCATGACCAAAGAAGAAGCTTTAAAGACCTATTTCGGCTACGACGCGTTCCGGGGCGGGCAGGCGGAGGTGATCGACGCGCTGCTGGGCGGACGGGACGCGCTGGCCATCATGCCCACCGGCGCGGGGAAGTCCGTGTGCTACCAGGTGCCCGCCCTGGTGCTGCCGGGGATCGCGCTGGTGATCTCGCCGCTGATCTCCCTGATGCGGGACCAGGTGACGGCGCTTCTCCAGATGGGGGTGCCCGCGGCGTACCTGAACAGCACCCTCACGTACCGCCAGTATCTGCTGGCGCTGGACCGGGCCAGGGCGGGGCGGTACAAGATCGTCTACGTGGCCCCGGAACGGCTGGAGACGGAGGGCTTTCAGGCCTTTGCCCGGGAGGCGGACATCTCCCTGGTGGCGGTGGACGAGGCCCACTGCATCTCCCAGTGGGGCCAGGACTTCCGGCCCTCCTATGTGAACATCCCGGCCTTTGTGGCCTCCCTCCCCAGGCGGCCCGTGCTGGGGGCGTTCACCGCCACCGCCACGCCGGAGGTCCGGCGGGATATCCGAAAGCTCCTGGAGCTGAAGGACCCGCTGGAGACGGCCACCGGCTTCGACCGGGAAAACCTGTACTTCGAGGTCCAGCAGCCCGCCGACAAGCGCTCCGCGCTGCTGGAGATCGTCCGGGGCCGGCCGGGAAAGTGCGGCATCGTCTACTGCGCCACCCGGAAAACGGTGGAGGAGGTGTGCGCCTTCCTCCGGGAGCGGGGCGTGGCCGCCACCCGCTACCACGCGGGGCTGGAGGCGGAGGAGCGGCGGCGGAACCAGGAGGACTTCCTCTACGACCGCTCGGCGGTGATGGTGGCCACCAACGCCTTCGGCATGGGCATCGACAAGTCCGACGTGCGCTACGTGGTCCACTACAACATGCCCAAGGACGTGGAGAGCTACTACCAGGAGGCGGGCCGGGCGGGGCGGGACGGCTTGCCCTCCAGCTGCATCCTGCTGTACAGCGGGCAGGACGTGCGGCTGGGGGAATTTCTCATCACCCACAGCGAGCCCAGGGAGGGCCTGGACCCGCGGACGGCGGAGCAGCTCCGGGAGCGGGACCTGGCCCGGCTGCGCCGGATGGCGGGCTACTGCCGGACCAAGCACTGCCTCCGGCAGTACATCCTGGAGTATTTCGGGGAGCGGGCGCCGGAGTATTGCGGGGCCTGCTTCAGCTGCCTGCACAACTTTGAGGAGATCGAGGTGGGCCGGGAGGCCCGTGAGATCGTCCGGTGCGTCGCGGAGACGGGCCAGCATTTCGGCCTGGGCGTCATCGCGGAGACCCTCTGCGGCGCGGAGACGGAAAAGGTCCGCAAATACCACATGGACCGGGAGGATACCTACGGCGCTTTGCGGGACTTTACGCAAAAGGAGGTCCAGGAGCGCATCCGCTTTCTGCTGGACGAGGGCATTTTGACCCTGAGCCCGGGACAGTACCCGGTGCTGCGGCTGGGGGAGCGGGCGGAGGACGTGGCGCAGAACGGCCCGTCCCTGTTCATGAAGACGGTGAAGGAGGAGCGGCCCGCTCCGGCGCGCAGGGCCGCCCTTGTGGAGCTGGACGGCTCCGCGGCGGCGCTGTTCCAGCGCCTGCGGGGCCTGCGGGCGCGGCTCGCCCGGCGGCAGGGCGTGCCCGCCTATGTGGTGTTCACCGACAAGACCCTGCGGGAACTGGCGCTGGTCCGGCCCGGGTCCATGGCGGAGCTCATGGCCGTTGGCGGCGTGGGCGCCGCCAAGGCGGAGCGGTTCGGCGCGGCGTTCCTGGAGGAGATCGCCGCTTTTGACGAGGCGTGACCCTCTCTTTTTCCGCACCCGGCCCGCGAGGACAGGGGGCGGACGGTTTGATATCCTGAATTCAGAAAGGAGCGGTGCATTGTGGAATGGATCGACCGGCTCAACGACGCGATGACCTATGTGGAGGAAAATCTGACGGGGGAGATCACCCTGGAGGGGGCGGCCAGAAGGGCGGCCTGCTCGGCTTACCACTTCCAGCGGATGTTCGGTTACATCGCGGGCGTGACCTTCTCGGAGTATGTCCGCCGCAGACGGATGAGCGTGGCGGCCATCGAGCTTGCGGAGGGGAATCCGCGGGTCCTGGACGTGGCGCTTAAATACGGCTACGACTCTCCCACGGCGTTCAACCGGGCGTTCCAGAGCGTCCACGGCCTGCCGCCCAGCCGGGCGAAGGGGGCCGCGCTGAAGGCGTTTCCACGCATCACCTTTACTTTATCCATCAAAGGAGAACAGGCAATGGAGTACAGGATCGAAGAACGGGCGGGCTTCCGCGTCGTCGGCTACGGCACGAAGGAGCCCATGACCATGGAGGACTGCTTTGAAAAGGTGCCGCTGTTCTGGCAGCGGGTGTCCGGGGACATCCCAAAGCTCTGCGGGCTGATGGACGGCTCCGAGCCCCTGGGGGTGCTGGGGGTTTCCGCCTGCGACGGCGGGGATTTTTCCGGTTATTATATCGCGGTGGCCACGAAGAAAGAGCCGGTGGAGGGCATGGAGGCCTACGACGTTCCGGCGGGGACCTGGGCGGTGTTTCCCTGCATGGGCCCCATGCCCGCCGCCATGCAGACCCTTCAGCAGCGGATCATCAGCGAGTGGCTGCCGGGGAGCGGGTATGAATATGCCGCCGCGCCGGATATCGAGGTCTATTTCCCCGGCGACCAGACCTCGCCGGAGTACCGCAGCGAGGTCTGGCTCCCCATCGTGAAGAAGGGATAAGCCTCCGCCGCTTTCATCCTATTTTTTTAGATTGAATTGAGAGGGAGACCGGAGTATGCTGGAAGGCGACAAAACCGGGGAAGGGGAAGCCCATGTTTCAATTGCTGCTGGCGGTCGTCTATCTCTCATTCATCTCTCTGGGCCTGCCGGACGCCCTGCTGGGGTCCGCGTGGCCCAGCATGTACGCGGGGCTCGGCGTTCCGCTGTCTTACGCCGGGATCGTCTCCATGCTCATCGCCGGAGGCACCATCCTCTCCAGCCTGCTCAGCGGCCGCCTGGTGCGCAGGCTCGGCACGGGGATGGTGACGGCGGTGAGCGTGGGGACCACGGCGGCGGCCCTGTGGGGCTTTTCCGCGTCCCGTTCCTTTTTCGCCCTCTGCCTCTGGGCGGTGCCCTACGGACTGGGGGCGGGGGCCGTGGACGCGGCGCTGAACAACTTCGTGGCCGTCCACTGCCAGGCCAGGCATATGAACTGGCTCCACTGCTTCTGGGGCCTGGGGGCCACCCTGGGGCCCTACGTCATGGGCGCGGGACTGGCGGCGGGCCGGGGCTGGCCCTTCGGCTACCGGACCGTCGCCCTTTTGCAGGCCGCGCTGACGGCGGCGCTGGTGTGCGCCCTGCCCCTTTGGAGACGGCAAAACGACGGCGCGAAGGCGGAGGGACCCGCCGCGCCCCTGACCCTGCGGCAGATGACGGCCCTGCCCGGGGCGAAGCCCATCCTGGCGGCGTTTTTCTGCTACTGCTCCCTGGAGCAGGTGTCCGGCCTCTGGGGCGGCAGCTATCTGGTGCTGGGAAAGGGCCTCTCCCCGGAGCGGGCCGCGTCCCTCACCGCCCTGTTTTACCTGGGGATCACGGCGGGGCGGCTGCTCAGCGGCTTCCTGGCCCTTCGGATGGAGACGGGCCATTTGATCCGCTTGGGCCAGGGACTGGTCTGCGCGGGCGCGGCGGCGCTGTTCCTGTCCCGGACCGTGTCGGGGCTTTGCGCGGGGCTGGTACTGGCGGGCCTTGGCTGCGCGCCCATCTATCCCGGCCTGCTCCACCAGACGCCCCGGCGCTTCGGCGCGGCGGCGTCCCAGTCCATGATGGGGCTGCAAATGGCCTGCGCCTATGTGGGCACCACCCTCTCGCCTCCGGTGGTGGGGCTCCTGACGCAGCGGTGGGGCGTCATGCTCTATCCGCTGGTTCAGCTTTTGTTCGCCGGGACCATGTTTTTGCTGGTGGAGGCGGGCAGCCGGTCCGCCCGCTCCGGCGGCACGGTCTTGGAATAGAAGAGACGAACCCCCTCGCCGGCCGCGGCGGGGGGGTTGTTTTTTGCCCTTGACATAGATAGATGACCGAGCTATTATATAGATGACCGATATATAAATCTGCGGAGAGAGGGGAGCGGGACCATGCCCATTGACAAGAGCCTGCTGGCGGGCAGCACGGGGATGCTGGTGCTGAAGCTGCTGGAGGACGGCGACCTGTACGGCTACCAGATGATCGAGGAGCTGCGCCGCCGGTCGGACCGGACTTTTGAACTGAAGGCGGGGACGCTGTATCCGCTGCTGCACACGCTGGAGCAGAAGGGGTTTGTGGAGGCGTACCAGCGGGAGGAGGACGCCGTCCGCCCCCGGCGATACTACCGTTTGACAAAGTCCGGCCGGAGTCAGCTGGCGGAGCGGGAGACGGAGTGGCGGACCTTCACCGGCGCGGTGGAGCGGGTCTTGAAAGGGGGCGCCTGCCTTGCCTGAGCGGATCGAGGGCTATTTGCAGACGGCGGCGGAGCAGGTCCGCTGGAAGCGGGCCAGGCCGCTTTTGACGGCGGAGCTGCGGACCCATCTGCTGGATCAGCGGGACGCGTATTTGAGCGGAGGCATGGAAGCGGACGCCGCCGAGGAAGAGGCCCTGCGGCAGATGGGGGACCCGGTGGCCCTGGGCGCGGAGCTGGACCGGGTCCACCGGCCGAAACCCCAGTGGGGCCTTTTGGCGCTGACGGCCCTTCTGGCCCTGGCCGGGGGCGTTTTGCGGGTATGGACCGCCGGACTGGTGCATGAAGAGGTGCATATTGCGTATCGGACGGTCTGTGCCCTGTTTCTGGGGAGCGCGTGCTTTTTGGGCGGGTATTTTTTGGACGTTTCGTTTCTGGGCCGGCATGGCAAGGCGGTGTATCTGGCCGCTTTGCTGGGAGGCGTTTTGTGCCTGCGGTGGTCGCCCAATATAAACCACGCGTCCTATTTCACCCGGTATGCGGTCCTGCTCTATCCGGTGGCTTACGCCGCCTGGGCGTACGCCTGGAGAGGGAAGGGCTGGAAGGGTCTCTTGGCCGCGGCGGCGGGGTGCCTTCCCCTGGCGGCGGTCTGCTTGCGGGCGCCTTCCGTGATCGGCCTTTTTTTGCTGCTGGCGGCGGGACTGGCCGCGATGCTGACCGCCGTGCGGGCGGACTGGTTCGGCGTGGGACGCCGGAACGGGACGCTGGCGGTGGGCGGCGCGGCCTTGGCCGTCGTCTGCTGGGCGGGCTGGATGGCCGCCCGGGGCTATGGGCGCGCCCGGCTTTTGCTGCTGTTCCACCCGGAGCTGGACCCCCTTGGCGGCGGCTATCAGGCAATGACGGTCCGCGCCGCCGTCTCCGGCGCCCGGTGGCTGGGGGAGGGATCCATGGGGGCCTACGCGGGGGATGCCTATGAGCGGGTCGTGCCCGCCTGGGACACCGACTTCCTGCTGACCACCGTTCTCCACAAGCTGGGCTGGCTGCCATTCCTGGCGCTGCTGGCGGTCTGCGCGCTGCTTTTCATC
>JAEXWS010000068.1 GCA_023406225.1 Bacillota bacterium
CTCTCAGGTGAAGAGCCTTATTGCCGCAGAATCACAGGAACGGGGCGCGTCCGGACAGCCCCTGCTCCTCTTTTTGCTGCCGCACCGCTCTCTTCCGGAAGCGCCAGACGGCGGCAGCAAAAGAGGAGAGCCAAGTGTCCGGAACCTCCCTTCCGGCGTAAAAGTCCCCAAACGCGGCGGAAAGCCAAAGCGTCCGCCCAGTCATGGCGCGAGCCGGATAGAGGCTGCAGGGTCAGCGCCCAAAGTCTCTCAGCGGGCACGTGACCCCCAAAATGACCCGGAGCGGTCATTTTGGGACTGTTCTTCAGCGGTTTCTTTTGGACCGTGCACGGCCCGTTTTCTTTGTCAAGACAAAGAAAATGGGGGGTGCGAATGCCTGCTTCCATCGAAGCAAACGACGGAAAAGCATAGACCCGGCCCCGGGGCGGGGCGAGCGGAGCGCAGTTTCTTTCGACGACATGGGGGCGGCCCCGATAGCTGACAGGCATTACAAAAATAGGACCGGCCTCCCGCCCAGGGAAGCCGGTCCTTTGCTGATTCAGTCGTAGCGCAGCGCGTCGATGGGGTTGAGCACCGCCGCCTTCTTGGCGGGCAGATACCCGAACACGACGCCGATGCCCGTGGACACCCCGAAGGCCAGGGCCGCCGCGCCCACGGAGGGGCTGACGGTGAGGGCCGTCCCCAAAAGGCCGGTGACGACCACGGTGGCCGCCGCCGAGAGCGCATACCCCAGCGCGATGCCCAGCACCCCGCCCAGGGCCGAGGTGGTGGCCGCCTCGATGACGAACTGGCGCATGATGGCCCCCTCCCGGGCCCCTAGGGCCTTGCGGATGCCGATCTCCTTCGTCCGCTCCGTGACGGAGACCAGCATGATGTTCATGATGCCGATGCCGCCCACCACCAGGGAGATGGCCGCGATGGCCGCCAGGATATAGATGATCGTATTGACCATGGAGTTCATGGCGTCCAGCATCTCCGCCATGGAGATGACGGTGTAGGCGTCGTCGTCCCCAAAGACCTGGTACAGCTCGTTTTCCAGCAGCTTCTTGGCCGCGGCCACGCTGTCTTTATCCCGGACGGTGACGGTATAGCTGGAGATCGTGCCGGAGTAGCTCAGCCGGGCGGCGGTGGAGTAGGGGACGAACACGCAGTCGTCCGTGCCGCCCTCCTCCAGGTCCGTGGTCTCCGCCGCCAGAACGCCCACGATGCTGAAGGTGACGCCGCCGACCTTCAGCGTCTGGCCCACGGCGCTGCCGCCGAAATAGGCCATGTTCAGGTATTGGCCCACCACGCAGACCTTCTTCCGGTCCGCCATGTCCGTGTACTGGAGGCCCCGGCCCTGGGCCACCTCATAGCCCTTCATGGAGAAGTAATCCTCGCTGACGCCGGAGACGGAGGTGGCGCTGTGGCTGTCGCTGCCGATCTTCACGGACCCGGGCATGGAAACCGTGGGGGAGACCTGCTTGAGAAGGTCCCCGTTCTCCTCCACGATGGCGTACATCTGCTCCTCGGAAAGGCTGCGGGAGGAGCCACGGCCCATGATCTGGACGGTGAGGGAGTCGGTGCCCAGGTCTGCGAAGCTGTCCTCAATGTAGCCCCGCATGCCGCTGCCAAGGCCCACGATGACGATGACGGCGGTGACGCCGATGATGATGCCCAGCATGGTGAGGAAGGTGCGCAGTTTGCTGCCCAGGATGTTTCTCAGGGCAAGCTGAAAGGTTTCCATGAGATTCATCCCGCACCCCCTTTGCCCGCAAGCCCCGGCGTGACCACCGCCTCCGGCGCGCGGGCGTCCCCGTCGTAGACCACCCGGCCGTCCTCCAGCCGGATGATCCGCTGGGCCTGGACGGCGATGGAGTTGTCGTGGGTGATGAGGACCACGGTGTTGCCCGCCTCGTGGAGCTGCTGGAGCATGGTGAGCACCTCCCGGCCGGTGTGGGAGTCCAGCGCGCCGGTGGGCTCGTCGGCCAGGATGACGGCGGGATCCCCCGCCAGCGCCCGGGCGATGGACACCCGCTGCTGCTGGCCGCCGGAGAGCTGCATGGGCTTTTGCCGGAGCTTATCGCCCAGGCCCACCATCTCCAGGGCGACCCGGGCCCGGTCCCGCCGCTCCGCCCGGGCGATGCCCGCGTACATCAGCGGCACCTCCACGTTTTCAAGCAATGTCAGCTTGGGCAGCAGGTTGTACTGCTGGAAGATGAAGCCCAGCATCCTGTTGCGGACGGCCGCCAGCTCGTTCTTGTTCATCTTTCCCACGTCCTGGCCCCCCAGCAGGTACCGGCCGGAGGTGGGCACGTCCAGGCAGCCGATGATGTTCATGCAGGTGGACTTGCCCGAGCCCGACTGGCCCACGATGGCCACGAACTCGCCGGTTTGAATGGTCATGGAGATGTGGTCCGCCGCCCGGATGAGGGCGTCCCCCATCTGATAGGTCTTGGAGACGTCCTGAAATTCAATGAGAGCGCCCATCAAAAGCCTCCTCCGGGGCCGCCCATGCCGCCTCCGGGGCCGGCTGTGGTAACGTATACGTCCCCGCCCATGGCCATGCCGGGCTCCATCATGAAGGTCCCGTTCATGCCGCCGCCGGAGGAGGGCAGGTATCCCACCGTATCCCCCTCCTGGAGGCCGGAGACGATCTCGATATAGCTCTCGTCGCTCACGCCGGTCTCCACCGCCACGTAGACATAGCCCTCCGGGGCCTCCCGGTCCAGGGCGTTGGCCGCGCTGGGGGAGTCGGCGGTGACGAGGACCGTGCCGCCCCGGTTCACCGCGCCGCTGGGGACGGCCAGCACGTTTTCAGAGGAGGAGACCACGATCTTTGCGTCCGCGTTCATGCCCGGGAGAAGGCCGTCCGTCTCCTCGATGCGGACGGTGACGGGGTAGGAGGTGACGCCGCCGGAGGTGTTGCCCGCCACGGACTTCTTGGTGACGAGGCCGGTATAGGTCCTGCCCTCCACGGCGTCGGCGGTGACCTGGACCGTCTGCCCCACTTCCACCAGGCCGATGTCCAGCTCGTCGATGTTCATGGTCATCTCCAGATAGCTCAGGTCATAAATGGTGCACAGGGCGCCGGAGGAGCCGCCCTCCACCTTGTCGCCCGCCTTGGCGGTCTTGGTGACCACGGTGCCGGAAATCGGGGCGGTAACCTGGTAGTCGTCCAGATTGTTTCGGGCATTCTCCAAGGAGCTCTCCGCATTGCTCATGCTCAGCTTGGCATTTTCGATCTGGTCGTCCACGCTGTCGCCGGTGAGGGTGCAGATGCGCTGGCCGCTGGAGATGGCGTCCCCCGCCAGGAAGTTCAGGCCGGACACCTTGCCGGAGGCTTCGGCGGTGATGGTGCTGGATTCGCTGACCTTGATGGGGGCGTTGCCGTAGCTGGAGTAGCTGCCCACCACCGCCGTCGCGGTGTAGTCCGAGGTGACGAGGCCGGGATTGGCGGCCTTCACCCGGACGGTGGTGAGCATCTTTCCGTTGCTGGAGGCCGTGACGCCGCTGGAGACCGCCGTCACCGTGCCGGAGACGGTGCCCGCAAAGCCGTTGATGAAGATGGTGGCGCTCTGGCCCACGTAGAAATCGCTGTTGTCCGCGTAGGTGAAGAGGAAATCGATGTAGATGTTATTGTCCCCCACGATCTTCAAAAGCTCCGTCCCGGCGGTCACGTTGTCGCCGTTGTTGACAAAGACCTGGCTGACGGTGCCGCTCATGTCCGCGGTGGGATACTTGGCCTTCAGCGCCTGGTCGTAGTTCTTCTGGGCCTGGGCGTAGCTGTTTTGGGCCTGGGTCTGGCTGCTGCTGGCATTGGAGGAATCCAGGGTGTACAAAAGCTGCCCTTTTTCCACCAGGTCGCCCTCCTGAAAAGTGTCGCTGAGGATCTCGGCCGAGACCAGCGTGTTCACGGTATAGGAGTCCGCGGGCTGGAGGGCGCCGCTGGAGGTGAGGGACTTGATGATGTCCCGGCGCTCCACCGGGGCGGAGACGTAGGCGGCGGCGGCCGAAGCCTGCTGGCCTCCCGCCCCCTTCACGGCGAAGGCCCCCGCGGCGACGGCCGCCGCCAGGGCCAGAGCCAGGGCCTTGCGCTTCTTTCCCTTTAAAAGAGCGGTCCACCTGCTCCGTTTCCGGACGGGGACCTCTTCCGGCGTCCATTCCGCCAGTTGTCCTTCCTTGCGCTCTTCATTCATTGATTCTCGATTCCTTTCCGAAGTTATCATGGTGAGGCCTGTTGGGATGAGGATAGCGCAGGAAGCTAAAACCAATCTGAAATGATCGTGAATAAAATTTCAACATCTGCTGTTTTTGATAAAAATCAACGCGAAACAAACCTTAAAAATTCCTGAAATCGTTTTGTTCAATCAGGGCGGAGGCAAAAAGGCGGCCGTCCCCCCAGGGGGGACGGCCGCCTCGGTCTGTCAAAAAAGCCTCGCAGAGTTCGCGCCCGGAGGCGCGAAAAAAATCAGATCCATGATCTCCGACGACATGTGCGTCTGGGAAAATACATCTCGGTCCGTAAGTGTGCGAACTGTCCGCTCAAAGCGGACAGCGAGTGCGCGCGACGGGCCGCGGCCTGTTCGAAAAAGTGCCGAAGGCACTTTTTCGACAGCCTCACGGCCGTCCCCCTGGGGGACGGCCGCTTGTTTCGCCGCTCAGCCGATCTCGCTCAAATGCGCCATGTTCTGCCGCACGCCCTCGCAGCAATCGTGGAACCTGGCCCGCTCCTCCGCCGTGAGGGGGAGCTCCACCACCTGCTCCACGCCGTTTTTGCCCAGGACGCAGGGCACGCCCACGAAGAGGCCCGCCTCGCCGTACTCGCCGCACAGCTCCGCGCTGGCGGGCATGACGGCCTTCTCGTCGTGGAGGACGATGTGGACCATCCGGGCGGCGGTGGTGGCGATGCCGTACTCCGTGCAGAACTTCCCGGCGAAGGTCACCCAGCCGCCGCCGATGGACTCGGCCTGGAGGGCCTCCCGATCGAAGCGGAAGCGCTCGTCCGTCTCGGCCCACTTGTCCAGGGGCATGCCCCGGAAGCTGACGCAGGACCAGGGGGCGAACTGGGCGTTGCCGTGCTCGCCCAGCATGTAGGCGGTGATGGATTTGTGGTCCACCCCGGTCTGCCGGGCCAGGGCGGAGAGCAGGCGGGCGGTGTCCAGCCCCGTGCCGGTGCCGAAGACCCGGCCCTTGGGAAGGCCCAGCCCCAAACTCAGCTCCCGGGTGACGATGTCGCAGGGGTTCGTGATGTTCACCACCACGCCGGAGAAGCCGCTGGCTTTGATCTTGTCCACATACCCCCGGACGGCGGGAATGGTGAAGTCCATCTCCGTCACCCGGTCATGGGTGCCCCGGAGCAGGTCGATCCTGCCCACGCTGTTCACCAGCACGTCGCAGTCCCCCAGGTCCCCGAAGTCCCCGACGGACACGTGGACCCGGTGGGGCAGGTAGGCGGCGGCGTCCCGCAGGTCCTGACACTCGCTGGCGGCCTTCTGCCCGTCCAGGTCCACCAGGACCAGTTCGTCCACGATGCCCTGGACCGCCAGGGCATAGGCCGCGTGGGCGCCCACATGGCCCATGCCCACCACGCCGGCTTTTCTTGTTTTCATGTTGAGTTCCTCCTGTGATTTGGTATTCCTGTATTTTACGGGCCGTTTCTCCGCGCCCGGGACTGTCCCGGGCGCGGGGAGGCGGATCTTGCCGTCACATGCCGAAGGTGGGGAACAGGACCAGGGTATAGGCCATGGACAGGACCATGTACATCACCGCCAGCACGGCGAAGGCCGCCAGGGTCTTTTTCATGACCTTACTCTCGTTGCCTACCTCGCCCACGGTGGCGCAGGCGGCCACGGTGTTGTTGGGGCAGATCAGATTGCCCAGGGACGCGCCCGCGTTCTGCCCGGCGAAGACCGTCACCGGGTTCATGCCCAGGGACACGGCGGCCTCGGTGTGCATCCCGGCGAACATGACGTTGGACCCCAGGCCCGTGCCGGTGATGAAGGAGCCCATGGCGCCGATGATCACGGCGGCGGCGGGATAGAACACCCTGGCGAGAGACGCGATGTCCCCGGCGATGAGGCTCATCATCCCCGTGGTGGAGGACTGCATGATGTAGGCCACCACCAGAAGGCTGCCCATGGTCACCAGCACCGGCAGCACCGTGCGGATGGTCTGGCCGCAGACGGAGCCGAAACCGGAGCGGCTCATGGCTTTTCCGACCGCGGCGGGGAAGCTGCGTCCCACCGCCGCCGCCCGGGAGAAAAAGCCCCGGCGCTCCAGCACCTGGGAGGCGCGCACCTGCTCATAGACGGGCTTGCCGTCCGGGCCGGACCGCATGACGGTGACGCTCCCCCCGGCGCCGGCCCCCGCGCCGGTGAAGGCGTCCCCGAAGTCCTCCGCCCGCATGCCCAGGGTGACGGCGCCCAGCACCGCGCACAAAAAGATCACCGCGTCCACCCAGACGATGTACCCGAAGGTGCACATCAGGGCGAAGCCGTTCTCCACAAAGGCGGGCACGCCGTACCGCACGGCGGGCAGCAGCACCAGCATGTAGAGATAGGGGGACATGGCCCGCCAAGGGCTGTACTTCCGCCGGACGTTTTGGGGAGGCTCATAGCGGAACGCCTCGGGGGTCCGGATGGGGACCAGCTTCACGTACAAAACGGAGAGCAGGATGGAAATGAGGCCCGTGCCCATGGAGGTGATTTCCGGCCCCACGAAGTTGCTGAGGAGGAACATGACGCCGCCGGTGGTGACGCCCGCATAGCAGAGGTAGGGCACGACGCCCTTGAAGCCCTTGCGGCCGAAGGCGATGGCCACCATCAAAAAGGGGATGGCCATGGCGCCGAACATGTGGATGCGGCCCACCATGGCGGAGTTCAAAGCGGCGGTGGAGACGCCGGATTCCACCAGGGCCGCGCCGCCGGAGATGGTGGTGAGGCCCGCGCCGCCCCAGGAGCAGGGGGTCGCGTCGCCCAGGAGCGCCACGGCGATGGCGGTGATGGGGTCGAAGCCCAGAGCCACCAGGAAGGGGGCCGCGATGGCGGCGGGCGCGCCCGCGCCGGCGGCGCCCTCCAGGAAGATGGGCACCATCAGGCCCACCACCACGAGCTGCACCCGGCGGTCCTGGCCGCTGACCCGGGCCACCGTGTTTTTCACGTCCTCGATGGCGCCGGTCTTTTTCAGGGTGTTCAGGATGACGAACGCCCCGAAGACCATGGCGACGATCTTCAACCCCTCCTTGATGCCCTTCCACAAAAGGGCGTCCAGCACGGCCACGTTGTCCTTGAAGCCGAGGCCGTCGACGTTGAAGTAGGTGAAAGCCAGCAGCATGGTCCACACCAGGGCCACGGGAGCCACCTTCATGGCGGGCTTTTTGAAGCCCAGGATGCCTGCCAGCACCACGGCGATGGGGCTGACGGCCAGCGCGAATTGAACGAATCCCATAATCAGTTCCTCTCTTTTCCGGAGCTTTATACAAAAAGAGAGGGTCCCGTCCAAAAGACGGGGCCCTCTCCTCGTATACGATGACCGTTTACGCGGGAATGGGGCTGTCCTTCGGACGGAAATGGGCGCTCGGCAGTACCAGGGCCAGCAGGCCCCGAATAATCAGCGTAATGGACATAACAAAAACGGACGCCAGTCCACTGGCGTCCGAAAGGATGGCGGCATAGGCGCGGGCGGGGCAGGAGGAAGCCACCGCAGCGGCGGACGCTGCGGCAGACACGCGGGCATTCTTCACGGACGTTCCACGCATGCTGCTCACTCCCTTGTGCAGTCTCCGCCGGCGGGGCGGGCTTGTATGCTTTACCATACGGGACGGCGGGGCAAATGTCAATGCAAATCTGCAATGGAAAAAAATCTTTGTGCTCCCGGCAGAAAATGCGCGGAAGCGGAGGAGGCGCTTCTGTGGGAAACCCACAAAAAAGAGCAGACAACGCGCCGGCGTTGTCTGCCCGTTTCGGCGGCGGACCGCGCCATGGCGCGCCGCCGGGACGGCGGGAAGACCGGGCGGACGCCCCCTCTAAAGGCGCGTATAATGGGAAAAGCCGCCTAAAAGACATGCGCGGACCGCGTCCCCCGCGCCCCAAAGACCCCGGACGTTTTGAAAAGCGGGAGCAGACAACGCCAAAACGTTGTCTGCTCCGGGTGGGCATATGTCAGGCGGGGGATCGGGAGGGCTTTTTCAAAAGCCGGTCCGCCAGCAGGCACAGGGCCGCCGTGGCCAGCATGTCCACCAGGGTATAGCCCACCGGGATGTCCACGCCCATCAGCCAGCGATACAGCGCGAAGCCCAGCGCCCAGATGACCAGGTTCCGCGCGTCGAAGCCCGCGCCGAAGCGGTCCCGCTTCAAAAGGAAATGGTCCGCGATCTGGATGGCGATCATGGGGGCGAACACGGAGCCGATCAGGTACAAAAAGCCCGTGATGTCGTCCATGGGGAACAGGGCCGCCCCCAGAACGCCCGCCGCCGTTACCGCCACGGCGGTCCATTTGCCCGGAAGCCTGGGGGACAGGGACTCGGCGGAGATGCCCGCGCTCCACGCGTCCAGGAAGGTGGTGGTGACGGTGGAGAGCACCAAAATCACCAGCGCCGCCGCCCCCAGGCCCGCCTTCACCATGATCTGGGCGATGTCGTACTCCCCGGCGTAGATGGCCGCGCCCATGCCGATGACGTACATCCAGCAGGACACCGCGCCGTAGACCAGGGCGCTGGCCAGGGTGGCCCGGAAGGGCTTTTCGGCCTCCCGGGTGTAGTCGCTGATGAGGGGCAGCCAGCTCAGCGGCATGGCCACCGCCAGCTCCACCGCCGCGCCGAAGGTCATGGCGCCGTTTCCGCAGAGCAAATGAATGGTCCCGCTTCCAAAGATGACCTTGCACAGCACCAGAGTCAGGACGAACAGCGCCGCCATGGCGAGCTTGTTGATCCACCCCAGGTTCGTGACGCCCACCACGATCCACAAAGCGATCAGTCCCCCGATGACCAGGCACCAGACCCAGCGCCCGGCGGGGAAGATGCCGTCCACGGCCAGGGCCCCGTCGTAGATCATGATGGCGGTCCAGCCCACCAGCTGGAGGACGTTCAAAAAGGCGAAGAACATGCCGCCCTTTTGGCCGAAGCTCATTTTCACCGTCTCCATGGCGCTGCGGCCGGTGCGCGCGCCGATGAGCCCCGCCAGAAACAGCATGGCGCAGCCGATGACGTGGCCCAGCAAAATGGCGGCCAGGCCCCGGGCCATGCCCAGGGGGGCGAAGTAGGTGCCCGTCAGGATCTCGGCCAGGGAGACCCCCGCGCCGAACCAGATCAGGCCGTTTTGAAAGGTGGAGGTCTTTTTCATGTCCGGTCCTCCCCGATGAAGCGGCTTTTCAGGTCAAACATGTGGTCCAGGGGACCGGAGCCTTTTCCCAGGTCCAGCATGGCGCCCAAGGCCCCGGAGATGTACGCCTTCGCCCGCTCCACGGCCTCTTCCAGGCCGTATCCCCTGGCCAGGTTGGAGGCGATGGCGCTGGAGAGGGTGCAGCCGGTGCCGTGGGTGTTGGGGTTTTGGATGCGCGCGCCGTGGAACCAGCGGCCCGCCCCGTTTTGCCAGAGGAGGTCGTCCGCGTCCAGGATCTGGTGGCCGCCCTTGCAGAGGACGGCGCAGCCGTATTGCCGGCTGATCTCCCTTGCGGCGGCCTCCATCCCGGCGGCGTCCGTGATGGAGCGGCCGGAGAGGATCTCCGCCTCGGGGATGTTGGGGGTGAGGACCGCCGCCAGGGGGAGGAGCTGCTCCCGCAGGGCCTCCACCGCGGACTCGGAGATGAGCCGGTCCCCGGAGGTGGCCACCATCACCGGGTCCACCACCAGGTTTTTCGCCCCGTACTGCCGGAGTTTTTCCGCGATGACGGTGATGAGGGGGACGCTGGATACCATGCCGGTCTTTACCGCGTCGGGAAAGATGTCGGTAAAGACGCAGTCGAGCTGCTGGGCCAGGAAGTCCGGCGCGGACTCCGCGATGCTGACGACACCGGTCGTGTTCTGGGCCACCAGGGCTGTGACGGCGCTCATGGCGTAAACGCCGTGGGCGGTCATGGTCTTGATATCGGCCTGGATACCGGCGCCTCCGCTGGGATCGGTCCCAGCGATCGTCAATGCTGTTTTCATGTGGATCCTCCTTTTTTGCATTGAAGTTTTATTGGGCGATACAGGGTGGTGCCCCCGATGTACCGCCGGAACCGGCCCGGAAGGGGCCGGGGTTCCCGGGATCGCCGCACGCCCCCGCGTCGGCGGGAGGAGCTGCGCGCTGCCCGCCCTCAGGGCGAGGCAGGCGCCGCTTTGTTCCTTTCTCCGCTCTCCGCGCGGGGGCCCGTTTATGTAGAAACTGCGCTCCGCTCGCCCCGTCCTGGGGCCAAGGTTGTGCTTTCGTATCGTTTGCTTCGATGGAAGCATGCATCTGCACCCCCCATTTTCTTTGGGTCTTGCCCAAAGAAAACGGGCCGTGCACGGTCCAAAAGAAAGGCGCTGAAGGGCGGTCCCAAAATGACCGCTTCGGGTCATTTTGGGGGTCACGGGCACGCTGAGAGACTTTGGGCGATGACCCTGCGGCTTTCATCCGGCTCGCGCCGGAAGATGGCGGACGCTTAGGCTTTCCGTCGCGTTTGGGGTCTTTTGCGCCGGGAGGGTGGTTCCGGACACCTTGCTCTTCTCTTTTGCTGCCGCCCCCTGGCGCTTCCGGAAGAGAGCGGTGCGGCAGCAAAAAGAGAAGCAGGGGGCGTCCGGGCGCGCCCCGTTCCTGCGGTTCTGTGGCAAAAGACTCTTGGAATCCCGCAAAACAGTCGGTAAACACGGGCAGAAGCCCCCGCCCCCGGAAAGTCCGAAAAAGTCCCACGGTCTTTTTCGGCCCGGGGGATGTCTTTTTCTTCGTCCTTCTTTTTCTGCGCCAGAAAAAGAAGGACCCCCGTGCGGGAAGCACTGCCCGCGGCGCACGCCGCACGTCTCCCTCCGTCCTCAGACGACGTTTCCCCGTCATACTTCAAAAAGCCGGAGCTGGCGGACGCTTGGGCATCAGCCGGCGTTCCCCGTCATCTCTTCGCTCAATTTCAAAAGCTCCCGCGCCGCCGCCTGCACGTCCGCCGCGCCGAACAGGGCGGAGACCACCGCCACGCCGTCCAGCCCGCAGCCCCGCAGCTCCAGGATGTTCTCCCGGCTGACGCCGCCGATGGCCACCACCGGGATGTCCACCGCCGCCGTGATGGCGGCGATGGTCCTTCGGGAGATGGGGGCGGCGTCGCCCTTGGTGGCGGTGGCGAAGGCCGCGCCCACCCCCAGGTAATCCGCCCCCGCCGCCTGGGCGGCCAGGGCCTCCTCCACCG
>JAEXWS010000138.1 GCA_023406225.1 Bacillota bacterium
GTCATCCCCAGCGTGAAGGACATCGTGGACGCCTGCAAAGCGGCGCTGTACCGCTGAGAGGAGGATAAGACGCTATGGCATCTGTCATCATCATGCCCAAGCAGGGCCTCATGATGGAGGAGGGCACCCTCACCAAGTGGCTGGTCCCCGAGGGCGGGACCACCGCCGAGGGAACGCCCCTCTTTGAAATGGAGACCGACAAGCTCACCATCACCATGGACTCCACCGCCACCGGCACGCTCCTGAAGATCCTGCATCCCGCCGGGGACGTGGTGCCCATCACGGCGCCCATCGCCATCGTGGGCCAGCCCGGCGAGGATATCTCCGCCCTGCTGGACGGCGGGGCTCCCGCCTCCGCGGAGGCGGCGGACGCGTCCGTTTCCGGCGCGGCCACCCCGGCGGAAACGGCGGCGCCCGCCCCGGGCGAACGGGTCCTGGCCTCCCCCCGGGCCAGGCTCCGGGCCGAGGAGAACGGCGTGGACCTCGCCGCCGTTCCCGGCTCCGGCCCCGGCGGGCTCGTGATCGAGCGGGACGTGACCGCCTGCGCGGCCTCCCGGCCCGCCGTCACGCCCCTGGCCGCCAACCTGGCCAGGGCCCGGGGCGTGGACCTCGCCGCCGTCACGGGCACCGGGCCCAACGGCAAGATCACCTCCGCCGACCTGCCCGGCGGGTCCCCGGCGGCCCAGGCGGCTCCGGTGGTCCAGGCGGCCCAGGAAACCCCCGCCGCCCCCGCCGTCCAGGCGGGCCGGGGCACCCGCACGGAGCCCATGAGCGGCATGCGCAGGGCCATCTCCAAAAACATGCTGGCCAGCAAATCCGTCAACGCCCAGACCAACCACCGCATCACCGTGGACATGACCGCCGCCGTGGCCCTGCGCGGACAGTACAAGGACCTGGGGCTGAAGATCTCCTACAACGACCTCATCGTGCGGGCCTGCGCCAAGGCCCTCACGGACTTCCCCATCGTGAACGCCTCCGTGGACGGCGGCAGCATCGTCTACCACGACTATGTGAACGTGGGCACCGCCGTATCCGTCCCCGGCGGACTGATCGTGCCCGTCATCCGGGACGCGGACATCCTCGGCCTCGCGGGCATCGCCACCCGCTCCGCCGAGCTGATCGAAAAGGCCCGGGAGGGCAGGCTGACGGACCTGGACTACCACGGCGGCACCTTCACGGTGTCCTCCTTGGGCATGTTCGGCCTGGACGACTTCGTGGCCATCATCAATCCCCCCGAGTCCGCCATCCTGGCGGTGGGCCAGATCGCCAAGACCCCCGTGGTGGCGACCAACGAGGAGGGCGCGGATACCGTTGTCATCCGGCAGCAGTGCGCGCTGTGCCTGAGCTATGATCACCGGATCATCGACGGCGCCGAGGCGGCGAAGTTCCTGCAAAAGGTCCGGCAGTACCTGCAAAACCCCGTGCTGATGATTTGAGGAGGAGACGATGCAGAACTTTGACGCCATCGTTGTGGGCGGCGGCCCCGGCGGCTACGAATGCGCCATCCGCCTGAGCCAGAACGGCCTGAAGACCGCCCTGGTGGAGGAGGCGGAGCTGGGCGGCACCTGCCTGAACCGGGGCTGCATCCCCACCAAGACGCTGCTGCACGCCGCCGACGTGTACCACGGGGCGAAAAACGGCGCGGCCTTCGGCGTGAACGCCGGGGACGTGACCTTCGACTACGAAAAGATCATCGCGCGGAAAAACGCCGTGTCCCGGCAGCTCTCCAACGGCATCGCCTTCCTGGAGAAGAACCACGGCGTGACCGTGTTCAGATCCCACGCCGTTCTGGCGGACCGGCGCACGGTGGCGCTGGCGGACGGCGAAACGCTCTCTTGCAGCCACCTGGTGGTGGCCACCGGCTCCAGCCCCGCCCCCATCCCCATCCCCGGCGCGGACCTGCCCGGCGTGGTGGATTCCACCGGCCTTTTGAACCGGACGGCCTGCCCCAGGCACATCGTCATCGTGGGCGGCGGCGTCATCGGCGTGGAGTTCGCCACCTTCTTTTACCGCCTGGGCGTTCAGGTGACCATCGTGGAGATGCTGGACCGGGTGCTGGGCCCCCTGGACAAGGACGTTACGGACTTTGTGGAGGCGGAGCTGCGGCAAAACGGCGTGGAGCTGGCCCTTGGCGTCCGGGTGGAATCCATCGAGCCGGGCCTCAAGGTGCGCTACGCCTCCGTGAAGGACGGCGCGAAGGGCGCCGCGGAGGGCGACGTGGTGCTGCTGGCCGGCGGCCGCGCCCCCAACTCCCGGGGCCTGGGCCTGGAGAAGCTGGGCGTGGCCATGGACCGGAAGGGCTTCGTGGAGGTGGACGGCCTCTGCCGCACCAGCGTCCCCGGCGTGTACGCCATCGGGGACGTCAACGGCAGGATGCAGCTGGCCCACGTGGCCTCCGCCCAGGGCCTTCTCGCGGCGGACCACATCGCGGGCAAGCCATGCAGGCAGCTGAACCTGAACCGCATCCCCTCCTGCGTGTACTGCGTTCCCGAGACCGCCATGGTGGGCCTCACCGAGGCCCAGGCCCGGGACACGGGCCGGGACGTGGGGGTGGGCGTGTTCGATCTCTCCGGCAACGGCAAGGCCCTGACCATGGGCGAGAACCGGGGCTTCGCCAAGCTCGTGTTCGACAAGGCCACGGACGAGATCCTGGGCTTCCACGTCATCGGCCCCCGGGCCACGGACCTGGCGGCGGAGGCCGCCGCGGTCATGGAGTGCGAGGGCACCGTCGCCGAGCTGGCCGCCACGGTCCACCCCCATCCCACCGTCAGCGAGGCGGTGATGGAGGCCGCCCACGTCTGCCGCGGGGACTGTGTCAACGTCCCCAGAGCGCGCAAATAATTCGATAAAGGAGAACACACGTGATGGATGCTTTTTCTGCTTCATTGATGGCGGACAAGAGAGAGATCATTTTCGCCCCCACGGTGTATAAGTTCGCCACCTTCGGGGAGCTGGCCCAGGAGTTCGGCCTGAACGAGCGGGACGT
>JAEXWS010000143.1 GCA_023406225.1 Bacillota bacterium
TCCTTCTGAAAACAACGTTTCACACCTGCCGCCCCGGCGCGCGGAGTTCTTTGTTTACATAATTTTAGCACGGCGTGGGCCAAACGGCAAGCACGAAAAACCGGCGGCGAATAAACGCCCCGGCTCACTTCGCCGGAAGATTGATGAACACCAGCCCCACCAGGCAGATGACCACCCCCGCCACCTTGTTCCAGGTGACCGCCTCATGGTAGAGCAGGAAGCCCACCACGATCAGCGCCGCAGCCAGAAACGCGCTTTGCACGATGGAAGCCGTGCTGACCTGCCAGCCCGCCTTGTAGGCGTAGATGAAGCCGGCCTCCAGCCCCACGATGACCACGCCCAGGACGGCGGGCGCCCAGTTCAGGCGCTGGTATTCCCGGAGCAGGCCCCCGCCCCCGCCCAGCAGGAAAAAGAGGACCGCGGAGGCGGCCGCCGCCACGGCGTAGGTGACGGTCAGCGAGGCGAAGGGGTTCATGCCCTCCGGCACGGACTTCGCGCAGATCTGATACACGGTATTGGACACGATCACAAGAACGATGGGCCAAACGTACGCCATATTCATATCCTCCTCATCCAATAAAAAACAGCCAGACTCTCAGCCTGACTGTCGGTAGGTGCTCACCCACCTGCATTATAGGGCGGGAGAAAAAGAATGTCAAGCCGATTTCCCCCGTTGCCCCGGCGGGGCGGTTGTGCTACACTGGAAAAAACGGCGGACGTCCGCCGCGTAAAAGGAGGGCGTTTTCTATGAAAAGCGTCAAGCCCGGGCGGGGTCCCTCCGCCATGGGGGCCGCCGGGTCCGTGATCGCCGTCATCTTCGGCGTTTTCTGGACCATCGCCGCCGCATCCATGGGCGCGCCGGGCATTTTCCCCCTCTTCGGCGTGCTCTTTGTCCTTCTGGGCGCCGCCCAGGCGGTCTACCACTTGAAAAACGCCGCCGGGAAAAACCGCTTCTCCGCGTTCGACATTACGGAGGACGGCGAGGAGCCGGACCCCTTGGAATCGCGTTTTGGCGGCCCGGCGGAGGACGCCGCGGAAAATGGCGGCGGTCCGGCGGGCTTTTGCCCCTATTGCGGCGCAAAGACGGCGGAAGGCTTCGCCTTCTGCCCCAAATGCGGAAAAAAGCTGCCCAGGACCCTTTGATCCAAATTCAAATCAGGAGGTATCGTGATGAAGGACCTGCAATCCACCTGCCGCGTCGCCGTGGTCCAGGCCGCCCCGGTGATGTTCGACAAGGCCGCCTGCACGGCCAAGGCCGTGGAGCTCATCCGCCGGGCGGCGGCGGAAAAGGCGGAGCTGATCGTCTTTCCCGAGCTGTTCATCCCCGGATATCCCTACGGCATGACCTTCGGCTTCACCGTGGGCAGCCGGTCCGCCGACGGGCGGAGGGACTGGGGCGTGTACTATGAAAACTCCATCCTGGTCCCGGGGCCGGAGACGGAGGCCCTGGGCCGGGCCGCGAAGGAGGCCCGGGCCTACGTGAGCATCGGCGTATCCGAGCGGGACGCCGTCAGCGCCACGCTGTACAACTCCAACCTCGTCTTCTCCCCGGAGGGGGCGCTTTTGACCGTCCACCGGAAGCTCAAGCCCACCGGGGCGGAGCGGGTGGTCTGGGGGGACGCGGACCGGGGCTACTTCCCCACGGCGGACACCCCCTGGGGTCCCATGGCCAGCCTCATCTGCTGGGAGAGCTACATGCCTCTGGCCCGGGCGGCCCTGTACCAAAAAGGCGTGACGCTGTACATCTCCCCCAACACCAACGACAACGAGGAGTGGCAGTCCACCATCCGCCACATCGCCATCGAGGGCCACTGCTACTTCATCAACGCCGATCTCTACTTCACCCGGGACATGTATCCCAAAGACCTCCGCTGCCCGGAGGAGATCGCCCGGCTGCCGGAGATCGTGTGCCGGGGCGGAAGCTGCATCGTGGACCCCTACGGCCACTATGTGACGGAGCCGGTGTGGGACAAGGAGGCCGTGATCTGCGCGGACCTGGACATGAGCATGGTCCCCATGAGCCGCATGGAGTTCGACGCCTGCGGCCACTATTCCCGCCCCGACGTGCTGCGGCTGCTGGCGGATGAGACGTAACGGACAAACTGCTTGGAGGGACCTATGAAGATCGGACTGCAATTCGCCATGCCCGCAGAGCTGCACGCCCTGCCCGGCGCCCGGGACCTGACCCCCTTTGAGACCGTCTCCGGCGTGCCTTTTTTTGAGGCCGCGCCGGGCATCCTGGCCTGCGCCGGCGGCGTGGGCAAGGTCAACGCCGCCATGGCGGCGGAGATCCTCTGCCTGAAATACGGCGTGGATCTGATCTTGAACGCGGGGGTGGCCGGGTGCGCCGGGGACCTGCCCACCGGGTCGCTGGTGGTGGCGTCGGAATTTGTCCAGCACGACGTGGACACCACCGCCGTCGGGGACCCCATCGGCCTGGTCTCCACCGTGAACCGGGTGGCCTTCCCCACCTGGGAGCCGGAGCGGTGCGCGGCGCTTTTGACAGAGCTGGGCTTTCCCGCCGTCACCGGGCGGGTGGCCACCGGGGACTGGTTCGCCGTGGGGGGGGACCGGGCCGCGTTCATCGCGGAGACCTTCTCCCCCCTGCTGGTGGAGATGGAGGGCTGCGCCATCGCCCAGGTGTGCGGGCGCGGCGGCGTGAGATTCGCGGCGCTGAAATCCGTATCCGACCACCTGTTTTCCGCGTCCCAGGCGGAGGAGTATTTCGACTTCGGCCAGGCGCTGGAAAAGCTGGGGGCGGCGGTGCTGCCCTTCGCCCTCAGGCTCCGGGACGCCTTTTGAGCGAAAGCCGGTCCAGCGGGCCGCCGGGACGCCTCCCGGCGGCCCGTTTTCTCTTTGGAACCCCTCCGCAGACGATTGTCTTTTGCGCGCTTTTATGATAAGGTAGGAGAAACACAAAAAAGAGCGGTCCCGGGGATGGGGAGCGGGGTTTCAAAAACCTCATCCGGCCGCCCCGCGCCGCGGAAAGGGGAACCCGGATATGACACAAGACCTTTCGGCGCTTTCGGCCAGCCAGGTCTCTGCCGTGCTGGACAATGCGCCCGTGGCGGTCTACGTCAGCGCGCTGGACACCTTCGAGCTGCTTTATGCCAACCGTTTGGCGGCGGAGCGGGCCCTGTGCGACCTCAAGCCGGGCCTCACCTGCTACGAGGCGGTGGGCCGGAGCGCGCCCTGCCCGTTTTGCAGTCTGGAGAAAATGGACCGGACGGAGCTTCTGGTCCGCAGCTTTCAGCATTCCAGGACCGGCCGCCGCTACCAGCTCAGCGGCAAATTCATCGACTGGGACGGACGGCCCGCCCACATCGAATACATCCTGGACGTCACCGAGGCGCGGAAGGAGGAACAGCAGTCCCAGGCCATCCGCGCCGCGCTGTTCGACACCTTCAGCAGCATCCCCTCCGGGCTTTGCGTCTACCGGTTCGACGGCGGGCGCATCTCCCCCCTGTTCCACAATCCGGCCTTCTTTGAGATCATGGGGTACGACCAGGCCCACATCCGCTCCGTGGAGCAGGAGACGGCCTTTTTGGGCGTGCACCCGGAGGACCTGGCCCTCTTGCAGGAAAAGCTCCGGGAGGCGGCGGCCGCCGGCGGCGTGCTGCAGCACACCTACCGCGTCTGGAACGACCGGAGCCGGGCCTACCGCTGGATCCGGCTGGACGGCTCCGTTAAATCCCAGGAGGACGGCGCAAAGCTTCTCTACGGCGTGTACAGCGACGTGACCGAGGAACTGCGCACGAAGCAGGAGCTGACGGAAGCCAACGAGAAAATGCAGGACGTCATCAACTCCATCCCCGGCGGCGTGGCGATCTACAAGGTATCCGACATTTTCGAGACGGTCTATTTCTCCGACGGACTGCCGGAGCTCTCCGGATACACCCTGGAGGAGTATCGGGAGCTGGCGAAGCGGGACGCGGTGGAGATGACCTATTGGGAGGACTCGGACATGGTGGCGGCCCGGGCCAGAGAGGTCATCAGGACCCATCAGCTCGCCACGTTTGAATTCCGCAAGCAGCACCGGGACGGCCACCTGGTCTGGGTCCGCGCCCAGGTCAAGTGGATCGGCGAGGAGGACGGCGCGGCCCTGCTCCACTGCATTTTCCACAATATCTCCGATTTCAAGGAAGCCCAGCTGGAGATGAACCACCTGGTCAACTCCATTCCCGGCGGCATCGCCAGCTATCAGGTGGAAAACGGCCGCTTCCTCCCCTCCTTCTTCTCCAGCGGCGTGTCGCGGCTGTGCGGCTATACGCCGGAGGAATTTTGGGAATTGGTGCGGGAGGACGCCCTCCTTATCATCTATGAGGCGGACCGCCCCAGGGTCCTTTCCGCCACGCTGGCCGCCCTGAGGAGCGGGGAGGTGCTGGACATCTCCTACCGGGCCCGCCACAAAAGCGGGAAGCTGGTCTGGATCCACCTCAACGGCCGCCGGATGGACCCCCAGGCGGAGTCCCCGCGGTTTTACGCGGCGCTCACCGGCATGTCGGCGGAGGCGCGGCTGTTCCAAAGCATCGCCAACGAGACGGCGGACAGCATCTACGTCATCGACCGGAAGAATTACGAGCTGCTCTATGTCAGCGAGCCCAAGACCGCCTTTTCGGAAGGCGGCGGGCGGATCGGGCAGAAGTGCTATGCCGCGCTGTACGGCAAGGACGCGCCCTGCGCGTTCTGCACGCTGAAGACCCACGCGCCCGACGGCGAAGAGCACGAGATGCACGCCGCCGGGACCGGCCGCTACTACAGCACCCGCTTCCGGGAGACCGACTGGAACGGCATCCCGGCCTACGTGAAATATGTGCAGGACGTGACGGAGAAGGTGCAGGCTCACCGGGAAAAGCTGCGGCTGGAGCAGTATTTCCAGACCCTGGTGAAAAACCTGCCCGGCGGCGTGGCCGTGATCCGGTATGAGCCGGACGGCTCCATGGCGCCGGAGTTTTTGTCCGACGGCTTCGCGGACATGACCGGCATGACGCCGGAGGACGCCTGGGAGCTGTACCGCCTGGACGCGCTGAGCGGCGTGTATCCCGACGACCACGACCGCGTGGCCGCCGAAATGGCCGCGTTCATGGCCAGCGGAAAAAGCCGCTGTGAGCAGGTCTACCGCCTGAAACAGGGCGGCGGCGGGTATTTCTGGGTGAAAAACACCCTCTCCATCATCCAAAGCACCGACGGCGTGATCCGGCTTTACGCCTGGATCCACGATATCTCCAAGGAGCTGGAGGAGAAGGAGGAGCTTCGGCGGCAGTACAACGAGCTGATCCTCCAGCACTACCGCACCTCCGATCCAAACGCGCTGATCGTGGGCCACTGCAACGTCACGCGCAACTGCATCCTGGAGGCGGTCGACCAGACCGGCGCGGACCTGATGCAGGCCTACGGCTTCGACCGGGAGACCTTTTTCACCAGGATCGCCGGACTGGTCGTGGACGCGCCCGACCGCAAGGCGTTCCTGAACACCTTCCTCAACGCCCCCGTGGCGGCCGCCTATGCCTCCGGGCAGACCGAGCTGGCCCAGACCAGCTTCATCCAGCTTCCCCATGAGTCCCGGGGGCGCTACGCGCAGTTCAGCGTCCATCTGGTGCTGGACCCCGACACCGGCGACCTCACCGGCATCCTGTCGGTGACGGACGTCACCGAGCAGACTCTGTCGGACCGGGTCCTGCATCAGCTCTCCATGTCCGGCAACGACCTGGTGGTGGACATCGACCTGCCCGGGGACGCCTACACCATCCTCTACGGCAGCGGCCCGGGCAGAGACGTTCCGGGGCTTTCCGGCTCCCACTCCCAGCGGGTCGCCAGCGTCCTGAGCCAGCTCATCCTGCCCGGGGACCGGGAGCACACGGCCAGGATGCTGGACCCGGACTATATGCTGGACCGGCTCCGCCGGGAGGGGCCCTACTCCTTCTCCTTCTCCATTCCGGGCCGGCAGGGGGATGTCCGGGTCAAGAGCCTGACGGTCAGCGCCATCGACCTCCGGCTGGGACGGGTGTGCCTGGCCCGGACCGACATCACCGGCTCCGTGCGGGAGCAGCAGGGGCTGCTGAACGTGATCGCCTACACCTTCGAGCTGATGGCGTTCATCTCCGTGGACGCCCAGCGCCTGACGCTGTACACCCGCCAGACTATTTTGGAGAACCTTCCGCCTCTGACGAAGGACTGCGGCTCCCTGGAGGGGGACCTGTCGGCCTTTTTCGTCCCGGGGGCGGACCGGTCCGCCCCGGAGTTCCTGCTGAAAAACATCCTCCGGCGGCTGGAGGAGGCCCCCACGGGTTACGACTTCGTGCTGCCCCGGCAGGAGGCGGAGGGCCTTTCCTATAAGCAGATCAACGTGCTGTGGGGCGACCGGAGCCGCAAGCGGGTCTGCATCGTGCAGGCGGACGTGACGGACATGCTGGCCGAGGAGCGCCGGAGGAAGGACGCCCTGGAGGCCGCCCTGGCCCAGGCCGAGGAGGCCAGCCGGGCCAAGAGCGACTTCCTCTCCTCCATGAGCCACGACATCCGCACGCCCATGAACGCCATCATGGGCATGACGGCCCTGGCCGCCGCCCACCTGGAGGACCGGGGGCGGGTGGAGGACTGCCTGCAAAAGATCGCCCTCTCCTCCAGGCACCTTTTGAGCCTCATCAACGATATCCTGGACATGAACAAGATCGAGCGCTCCAAGATCACCCTGAACCGCGCCCGCATCGACCTGTTCGACCTGGTGGAGCAGGTCACCTCCATCATGGCGCCCCAGGCGAAGGCCGCGGGGCTGGCGTTCACGGTCCGGACCGGGGGCGTGAGCCGCCGCGCCTTTTACGGGGACCCGCTGCGCATCAACCAGATCCTCATCAACATCCTGGGCAACGCGGTGAAATTCACCGGGGAGGGCGGAACGGTGGCCTTCACTGTGGAAGAGCTGCCGGAGACGGCGGGACGGGTCCGCTACCGCTTCACCGTCCAGGATACGGGCGTGGGCATGTCCGAGGACTTCCTGGCCCATCTTTTCGAGCCCTTCACCCGCAGCCGCGGCATGTCCCGGGTGGAGGGGAGCGGCCTGGGGCTGAGCATCACCAAGGGTCTGGTGGACCTGATGGGCGGACGGATCTCTGTGGAGAGCCGTCCGGGCGAGGGGTCCACCTTCCGGGTGGAGCTCTCCTGCGAGGCCGCGCCGGACTGCGCCGCCTCCCGGGAGACGCGCCCCGCCCCGGGGAAGAGCTGTCTTGCCGGACGGCGCTTCCTGGTGGCGGAGGATAACGCCATCAACGCGGAGATCATCTGCGAGCTTTTGCGGATGTACGGCGGCGAGACGGCCCTGCGCACCGACGGCGCCCAGGCGGCGCTGGCCTTCCGGGACGCTCCGCCGGGGACCTATGACGCGGTCTTGATGGACATCCAGATGCCCAACATGAACGGCTATGAGGCCGCCCGGGCCATCCGCGCCCTGGACCGGGCGGACGCGGGGACCATCCCCATCGTGGCCATGACCGCCAACGCTTTCTCCGAGGATATCCAAACGGCGCTGGAGGCGGGGATGAACGCCCACGTCTCCAAGCCCATCGACGTGGACCTCCTCCTTTCCACGCTGTGCGGACTGCTGGACGGCGGGCCTCAGCCCTAGGAGGACGGACCTTCAAAAAATACAGCATTGGACCGCCGTAACGGCGGTCCAATGCTGTATTTCCGATACGTCCGCCCCGCCCGGCAGTGAAACACGCACGCGCCCATTCCCTTAAGCCTCATCCGCCTTCACAGTAAAGACCTCCTCAATGGAGGCTCCAAACACCCGGGCGATTTTCCAGGCCAAGACCAGAGAGGGATTGTATCTTCCCTTTTCCAGATTCCCGATCGTCTCCCGGCGGACGCCTACAAGACGCGCCAAATCCTCCTGCTTCATGTCCCGGGCGGCCCGAAACTCCCTGATGCGGTTTTCAATCATGCTCCAGCCCCCAGTTCTCCCGGAAGCCGTAATAAGCTGTGGAGAGGGAATAGACCACCACGGCGGCCGCCCAGCCTGCGGCAAAACCCGCCGCCAGCGCCCGGTTTCCCGGCGCGCCGGCCAGCACCAGCGCGCCAAACGCCGCGGCGGCAGTGACCAGCATCCCCGCGAAAAAGGCGCGCGCCGCCGAACGGGTCATATATTCCTCCAGCATCTCGTCGGATTTGATGAAAAAATACTGGAAGTCCACGGCAAATCCAAAGAATCCCAAAAAACCCCGTTCCTCTGTGAACACCCCCACAAACCCCAGCAGGGACAGCAGGCCCATCATACCGTATAAATTCTGTTTTTTCATAAAACGCCCCTTATAGAATGTGATATATTTCTATCTTTATGAGGTAAATATACCACATTTTTGATGAATGTCAAGGCGCACGCAAGGCTGTGAGCGGATGTGAGCGGAAATTTGCAAAGTATGGTGAAAAACGCTTTTTTCTTCCAAAAACCAGTTGACATTCCGTTTTTCCGCTGATATACTTGATGAGCCGCTTTGAATGGGTCTTAAGCGCGCCTTTTGGCGCCGCCCCCGACAGCGAGCCCGTAGTGAAGGAGTTGAAACAAGCAATGAACGCAATCATCGTGACCGGCGGCAAGCAGTACAAGGTGGCCGAGGGCGACGTGGTCTACATCGAAAAGCTGGACCAGGAAGCCGGAGACACCGTGAAGTTCGACCAGGTCCTGGCCATTCTGGACGGCGAGAACGCCACTTTCGGCACGCCCGTCGTGGAGGGCGCCTCCGTGGAGGCCACCATCGTCAAGAACGGCAAGGGCAAGAAGATCCGCATCTTCAAGTACAATGCCAAGAAGGGCTACCGTAAGCGCCAGGGCCACCGCCAGCCTTACACCAAGGTCGAGATCGGTAAGATCTCCGTCTGAGCATGACCACCGTTACGTTCCGTATGGAGAAAGACCGGATCACCGGTTTTGACTCCCGGGGCCACAGCGGCTACGCCGAGGCGGGCGCGGACATCGTATGCGCCGCCGTCACCAGCGCCATCCGCCTGGTGGAGGCCACCGTCAACGACGTGCTGGGTCTGGCCGCGTCCGTGAAAGTCCGCGAGGAGGACGCCTTCATCTCCTTCCGCCTGCCCGGGGGCCTGGCTCCCACGGCGGAGAGCGCCTGCCAGTCTCTTCTGGCGGGATTGATGGTCTATCTTTCCGAGCTTCACGACGAATATCCCCATAACCTTGAGGTCATGGAGGACGATTGACGTCCTCTCCTTCTACATTCTTCAGAAAGGATGGTCCGTATCATGATTCGTATTGGTCTTCAGTTCTTCGCCCACAAAAAGGGCGGCGGCTCCACCAAGAACGGCCGTGACTCCGAGTCCAAGCGCCTGGGTCCCAAGCGCGCGGACGGGCAGTTCGTCAAGGCCGGCAACATTCTGGTTCGTCAGCGCGGCACCCACATCCATCCGGGTGTGAACGTGGGCAAGGGCACCGACGACACCCTGTTCGCCACTGTCAGCGGCACCGTGCGCTTCGAGCGCAAGGGCAAGGATCGCAAGCAGGTCTCTGTTTACGAAGCCGAGTGAGCCAGAGCCCCGAACAGCATGTTCGGGGCTCTTTTTTCAAAAAGGCGTCTGCATCCGAGGGCGCGGGGCCCGCGCCTTGGGATGCACGCGCCTCAAATCCGGGTATACTAGAGATCATTGGAGGTGTGTCCCATGGCAACAACATTCATCGACAAGGCCCGCATCACCGTAAAGGCCGGCAACGGCGGCAACGGCGTGGTAGCCTTCCACCGGGAGAAATACGTGGCCGCCGGCGGCCCCGACGGCGGAGACGGCGGCAAGGGCGGCTCCATCATCTTGCAGGTGGACGACAACATGTCCACCCTGATGGACTTCCGCTACAAGCGCAAATACGCCGCCGCCCCCGGCGCGGACGGCCAGGGCGGCCGCCGGTCCGGCAAGGACGGGGCGGATCTTGTCATCAAGGTCCCCCGGGGCACGCTGGTCCGGGACGCGGAGTCCGGCGAGATCATCCAGGACATGAGCGGCAAGGAGCCCTTCGTGCTGTGCAAGGGCGGCCGGGGCGGCTGGGGCAACATGCACTTCGCCACCCCCACCCGGCAGGTGCCCCGCTTCGCCAAGGCGGGATTGCCCGGCGAGAGTCACGACGTGATCCTGGAGCTGAAGCTGCTGGCGGACGTGGGCCTTATCGGCTTTCCCAACGTGGGAAAATCCACGCTTTTGTCCGTCGTCTCCAAGGCCCAGCCCAAGATCGCCAACTACCATTTCACAACGCTCTTCCCCAACCTGGGCGTGGTGTACGTGGAGGAGGGCGTGAGCTTCGTGATGGCGGACATCCCCGGCATCATCGAGGGCGCCAGCGGCGGCGCGGGCCTTGGCCACGACTTCCTGCGCCACATCGACCGCTGCCGGCTGCTGGTCCACGTGGTGGACGTGTCCGGCAGCGAGGGCCGGGACCCTGTGGCGGATTTCGACGCCATCAACGAGGAGCTGAGGCAGTACAGCCCCGAGCTTGCCCGGCGGCCCCAGATCGTGGCCGCCAACAAGACGGACATCATGGAGGACCCGGAAAACCTGGAAAAGCTCCGCGCCCACGTGGAGGCCCTGGGCTATCCCCTGTTCGAGCTCTCCGCCGCGGCCCACCAGGGCACCCGGGAGCTTACGAAAAAGGTGGCGGAGACGCTCTCCGGCCTGCCCCCCGTGACGGTCTACGAGCCGGACTACGTGCCCAAGGCCCCCACGGTGGACACCTCCGAGCCGCTGGACATCCAGCGCGCGGACGACGGCACCTGGCTGGTGGAGGGTCCCTGGCTCCAGCGGCTGATGGCCAACGTCAACTTTGCGGACTACGAGAGCCGCATGTGGTTCGACAAGACCCTGCGGGAGTCCGGCCTCTTCCAGCAGATGGAGGCCATGGGCGTCCAGGACGGGGACGCGGTGTCCATGTACGACTTTGAATTTGAATACCAGCGGTAAATGAAAGCCCCCGCCAAACGACGTTTGGCGGGGGTTTTTCTGTCCGGGGGACCGTCACGTATCCGATCTCTCCCCCTTTGCGGGGAAGGGCCGGATATCCGGACCGGGCTGGGCGAGGTAAATTTCCTCCGCCTGCTGCTGGGCCTCTACTAAAATACGAACGGCTTTTTCCATCGCGCCCGCCATTTTGAAATACATTTCCCGATAATCGGGCATAATACGACCACCTCCAACTTATATTATAGTCAATTTGTTGGGCCTAGTCAACACTTTGAGCGTGCTAGTGTTGGCATGGGAGATGGTGTATGTGATAACTTATAAACCTTTTTATAAAACTCTGCTCAGCAAAGGCGTGACAGAATATCATTTGATTTATAAAGAAGGAATATCCGCAAATATTATTCACCGTATGAAACACGGGAAGAACATCACGCTCAAAACGCTGGATACGCTTTGCTTCGTGCTGGACTGCGACGTTTCCGACATCATCGAATACGTCAAAGACGAATAGACCCGGCAGTTTCGCCAATTCCGCGTCCCTTCCGCCCCCGCTTTTTTGTAGCCTTCTCAAAATCGCGCCGCCGGGGATTGACAAACGGCGGGAAGGGGCGTACACTTGCGCCAAGTTCAAAGCAACAAACCGATGACGCAGACGAGTACACGGAAGTCGCTTCTCCAAGAGAGCTGCCGGTGGTGGGATGGCAGCAGAAGAGGCCCCGCCGAATGGACTGCCGAGGGCGGGCTGAACGCCGCAGGGCCGGTAAGCGCCGACGGGCTTTTCCCCCGTTACCAAGGAAAGACGCGTGCTGGCGCGTCGCCGAGAGGACGAGAAATCGTCAATTTGGGTGGCACCGCAGAAGTTTTCAAGACTTTTGTCCCAAAGGAACCATTGGAATGGGTCCTTGCCGGGATGAAGGTCTTTTTTTGACGCCTTCGCCGAAAGGGCCGCGCATGAAAGGAGAAACGCCATGAACACCGAAAAGATCCCTTACAAAATCTATCTCTCCGAGGACGAACTGCCCCGGAATTGGTACAATGTCCGGGCGGACATGACCAACAAGCCCGCCCCCCTGCTGAACCCCGGCACCGGCGCGCCCATGAGCTTCGAGGACCTGCGGCCCGTGTTCTGCGACGAGCTCATCCGCCAGGAGCTGAACGACACCGACCGGGAGATCCCCATCCCCCGTGAGATCCGGGACTTTTACAAGATGTACCGCCCCGCGCCCCTGGTCCGGGCCTACTGCCTGGAGGAAAAGCTCCAGACCCCGGCGAAGATCTACTACAAGTTCGAGGGCAACAACACCTCCGGCTCCCACAAGCTCAACAGCGCCATTGCCCAGGCTTACTACGCCAAGGAGCAGGGCCTCAAGGGCGTCACCACCGAGACCGGCGCGGGCCAGTGGGGCACCGCCCTCTCCATGGCCTGCTCCTATCTGGGACTGGACTGCAAGGTGTACATGGTGAAGTGCTCCTACGAGCAAAAGCCCTTCCGCCGGGAGGTCATGCGGACCTACGGCGCCTCCGTCACCCCCTCCCCCTCCATGGAGACGAAGATCGGCCAGAAGATCCTGGCGGACCATCCCGGCACCACCGGGTCCCTGGGCTGCGCCATCTCCGAGGCCGTGGAGGTCTCCACCTCCACTCCCGGCTACCGCTACGTGCTGGGAAGCGTTTTGAACCAGGTGCTGCTGCACCAGTCCATCATCGGCCTGGAGGCCAAGGCGGCCCTGGACAAATACGGCGTGACGCCCGATATCATCATCGGCTGCGCCGGGGGCGGCAGCAACCTGGGCGGCCTCATCTCCCCCTTTATGGGCCAGAAGCTCCGGGGCGAGCAGGATTACCACTTCATCGCCGTGGAGCCCGCCTCCTGCCCCAGCCTCACCCGGGGCCGGTTCGCCTATGACTTCTGCGACACCGGCATGGTCTGCCCCCTGGCGAAGATGTACACCCTGGGCAGCGGTTTCATCCCCTCCGCCAACCACGCCGGCGGCCTGCGGTATCACGGCATGAGCGCCATCCTCTCCCAGCTCTATCACGACGGGTTCATGGAGGCCCGGTCCGTGGAACAGACCAAGGTCTTTGAGGCGGCGGAGCAGTTCGCCCGGGTGGAGGGTATCCTTCCCGCCCCGGAGAGCAGCCACGCCATCCGGGTGGCCATCGACGAGGCCCTGAAGTGCAAGGAGACGGGCGAGGAAAAGACCATCCTCTTCGGTTTGACGGGCACCGGATATTTCGACATGGTGGCCTATGAGAAGTTCCACAACGGGGAGATGAGCGACTACATCCCCACCGACGCGGAGCTGGAGGAGAGCTTTGCAAAGCTCCCGAAAATTCCCGGCCAGGCATAAGAAGCTCCAGAGCGTTCCGGCAAACCGGCCCGGCCGTTTTGCCGGAACGCCTTCCCGACCGCCGGTCCCCCGGCCCTGATTTTTTGAAAGAGGAATCATAGGAATTTTGTTGACAAACGGCGGCGGGGTATGGTATCATATTTCAAGTGTTCGGCGGCGGACATTGCTTTTCTTTATGGAGAGATGTCCGAGCGGTTGAAGGAACCGGTCTTGAAAACCGGCGACGCGCAAGCGTCCGTGGGTTCGAATCCCACTCTCTCCGCCACATCTAAAAAAGGAATATCGCTGACGAATTTCGAATCTGCAGAAGTACCCAAGAGGCCGAAGGGGCTCCCCTGCTAAGGGAGTAGGCGGGTTAAACCGCGCGAGGGTTCAAATCCCTCCTTCTGCGCCAGCTCAGAAATACCCTGTTTGGCACGGGTCCCCGCCTGACGGCGAGGCCCCTTAGCCGGACAGGGTATTTCTTCGCTTTCGGGGCAAATCCGCTCCGCTTACTTTTGCCCCGAGGAGGACGGGGGACGCGGATACCGTTTTTGCGCAGCAATAGCAGCTTAGAAACACCCCCTATGGCACGGGTCCCCGCCTGAGGCGAGGCCCCTTAGCCCGACAGGGTATTTCTTCGCTTTCGGGGCAAATCCGCTCCGCTTACTTTTGCCCCGAGGGGGACGGGGGACGCGGACACCGTTTTTGCGCAGCAGTAGCAGCTCAGAAACACCCCCTATGGCACGGGTCCCCGCCTGACGGCGAGGCCCCTTAGCCGGACAGGGTATTTCTTCGCTTTCGGGGCAAATCCGCTCCGCTTACTTTTGCCCCGAGGGGGTCGGGGGATGCGGACACCTCTTTTGCGCAGCAGTAGCAGCTCAGAAACGCCCCCTATGGCACGGGTCCCCGCCTGACGGCGAGGCCCCTTAGCCGGACAGGGTATTTCTTCGCTTTCGGGGCAAACCCGCTCCGCTTACTTTTGCCCCGAGGAGGGCGGGGGACGCGGATATCTTTTTTATGCAGCAGCGGCAAGTAACGGGAAATGCTTGATTGACGGCATTTCCCGTTTTTTGGCCGCCGCGGTCCGTCCCGTCGGGACAAAAGGGCAGTCCGCGGAGGTCTAAATCCCCGTTAAACGGATACCGCCTTCAAAAATTGACGTAAAATGACAGCTTATTGAATAACAATCTTCTAAAAACAACATATTTTTGCAAAAACCGCAGGTTCCTGCGTGGGAAATCCTTAGTAAATATATTACACTATATTACACTTATTCCAGGAGCCACGTTCCAAAAACACAAGGAGGAATGACCCATGCGTACACAAAAAAAAAGAGCAATTCCAGTCTGAAAACCCCTACCAAAGAGCAAGAAAAGCCGCGGGGATGACGCAGGAGGAAGCAGTGGAACACCTGCCGTTCTCTCTTCGAAGCATACAGGCCTATGAATCCGGCAGCGCCTCGCCGAAATACGAAAGCGTGGTCGCCATGGCGGATCTATACGGGTGCAGCATTGACGCTTTCATCCCCCAAAAAACGGAGGAGCGTGCTAAAGATTGATTCGATACCGACCGATCAAGCTGAGTCACCCAATCGCCGGATACACATACGGCATCATCGGCGAGGAGGGCGGCGGGACCCAATGGACGATCACCGCCATCATGCCGGATATATCCTGCGACTGGCTGTTTACGCAGAGGCTTGCGGACAAATGCACCAGAGGGCAGTTGAGTCCCCTGCATTTGCTGGATGTGGTCACGGACGCCATCTCCTGACCCTCCTCTTCGCTCCCCGCCGCCGGCCGGGCGGCCCCAGGGAGCATATCCGGTTTCATGATACCAAACAAAGACCAGGCGGACAGCCATATGGCTGCCCGCCTGGTCTTTTCCTCTATGCGGGACGGTCCGCCGGTCCCGCTCAATACATCTCCCGGATAAAGGCCTCCACGTCCTCCCGGGTCCCCTGGAAGGGGCCGGGCGTCTCCATCTTCAAAGAGACCAGCGCCGTGGCGGTCCGCAGCGCCGTTGGAATATCCTTCGTCAGCCGCTCGTTCACATACCCGGCAAAGGTGGTGTCCCCCCGCCCGGTGCGGCCGGAGAGGTTCCGGGCCTTGATGGGGCAGGTGTAGATCTCTTTGCCGTCATAGACCAGGACCTCGGTGTTGTGGGTGATGAGGATCTCCTGCGCCCCCCAGCCGTACAGGACCTTAGCGGCCTCCGCCCGGTCCGTGAGGCCCGTGAGGATCTCCGCCTCCGCCGCGTCCGTCTTTAAAAACCGGACATAGGGCAGAAATTCCTTCTTTTCCTTCCAGTCATGGTACACCATGCCGCCGTTTTCCACCCAGCGCAGCATGCACTGGACGTCGATGGCGACCATGGCCCGCTCCGCCGCGAAGGGGATCATCTCGTTGGGGATATCGCCCCCCACCAGGCCCGCCAGGTGCCAGATCGCCGCGTCGACGGCGGGGACCTCATCCGTGCGGTACGGCTCGATGACGCTGTCCACCGTGGAGGTGCGCCGCTCCCGGTCCGGAGTATGGTACACGTTCTTGGTGACGAAGGATGTGGCGCTATGAAGCGGATAAACCGTGGCGTTCGGCGCTTTTTCAAAGGCGGCCTTCAAATCCACCTCGGCGGTGTCCGCCTTGGGCAGCACCGCGACGCGGTGGCCCATGTTGGCGGCGGCGAAGCCGGAATAGTACACCGCGCCGCCCACGGCCTGGACCGTGGTCCCGTCGTAGTCCACATTGGTATCCCGGGCCACCTCGCCGATAATCAGGGAGTCGAATCTCATGCTTCCCGCTCCTTTCGAATCGCCTCGTCGGCGTCCACAAAGGCCTGGAACTCCCGGCTCCAAAGGTGGAAGCGTCCGGCCTCGATCATGCGCTTGTAGCCAAAGGAGTCCGCGATCCGCTCCGGCAATATCACGCCCGCCCGGGCCTCGTCCCCGTCCTGATGGGTGTCCGACCCGGCCAGGCGGTAATATTCCGGATGGCGGCGGCACAGGGCCAGGGCCTGATCGTTGTGATTGTCGTGCCGGGGGTTGCCGTTGATGATCTCCGCCCCGTGAACGGCGGTCTCCTGCACGGGGGCGCTGCCGCTTCGGAAGGGGTGGGCGTGGATGATAAGCACCTGGTCGTGGAACTTGTCGTAAAAGTCCTGGGCGCTCATGCAGCACATGTAAGGATTGGCCCGGAGCCACGCCTCGTCGATGCCGTAGACCAGGTAATCGTTATCGTTTTCCGGGAACCGCAGCTCCGCGCCCAGGATCACGTCCAGGCCCACCTCGTCGCCGCGGGCCTTGGAGGCTTTGTAGCCGCTCAGGTAGTGGTCCATCACAGCGTTCCAGTCGTGGCCGATGTCCACCCGGGAGAGGTATTCCGGATGGAGATGGTCCGTGACCACCAGGCCGGTGAAGCCGTTTCGCTTGTAGCGGTCCACCACGTCGGCGGCGGGCAGGTGCCCGCATTTGCTGGTTTCCGAGGTGTGGGTGTGCGGGTCGTACAGATATCCGTTCATGTCGTCTCAAACTCCCTTTTCACAGCAGGAGCCCGGCGCGCCGCCGGGCCTCCTGGTTGATCGATCTATTCCAGCGCCCGGCAGGTGCCGCGCTTGACCAGGCTGGGCATCAGGATCTGGTGGACATATCCCTGGGTCCCGTTTTCGATCTTGTCCCGCAGCATATCCACCGCCTGGACGGCCATATCCCGCTTGGGCTGCTCCATGGTGGTCAGCTCGATCCGGGGCAGGCCCGTGGAGGGGATGTTGTCAAAGCCGATGAGGCTCAACCGGTCCGGGATGCCGATATGCAGCTCGTCCGCCGCCTTCAGGATGCCCAGGGCGTTGGAGTCCGTGGAGGCGAAGATGGCGGTGTAGTCGATGGGCTTTGCGAACAGCTCCTTAGCAAGCTGGTAGCCGTTGGCGATGGAGGAGCGGGAGTAATCGCTGTTGAAAAAACGCTGGGCGAGGCCCAGCTCCTGGCAGGCCCGCATGTATCCCTCCGCCCGGAGCTGGTGGGTGGTGGAGTGGCGGCGGCCGAAGTACAGGATCTCCCGGTGGCCCAGCTCGTAGAGGTACTGGGTGCCCACATAGGTCCCCCGGCTGTTGTCCACGGCCACATAGCTCTGGGGCTGGTCCCGCAGGTTTTCCGACAAAAACACGGTGGGCACCTGGTCCGTATAGGCCCGGATGTTCTCGTAGGTCTTGGGGCTCTGGGGGACGATCAGGATGCCGTCCACCTGCCGGCCCAGCAGCAGCTTCACCACGGTCTTTTCCTGCTTCAGATCCGGGCCGGAGTTGCACAGCATGATGTTGTATCCATGGGCCCGGGCGCTCATCTCCGCATAATAGGCCAGCTCGGACATGAACTGGTTATCGATGGAGGGGACCACCAGGCCGATCAGGTCCGTTTTCTTCATGACCATGGAGCGAGCCACGTAGTTCGTGGTATACCCCATCTCGTCGCACAGCTTGATGATGCGCTCCCGCGTCTCGCTCCCGATCTGAGGACTGCCGGACAGGGCGCGGGAAACCGTGGCGTAGGAGACGCCGGCGGCCTTGGCCACATCCTTCAGTGTTACGCTTTTCATCAGAGACCACCCTCTTCCCACCCAGCAAAGCTGTAAACGTTTCCGCTTTTTTTGGAGCAGCAGGCCGGCCCGGCGGCCTCTGCCTGCTGTCTATCCAAAGAATATATGATTTCCCCCGCAATGTCAATATCATTCTTGTTTTTCCCGCCTCTTTGGGCAGAAAAGCGAAAAAGGCTTCAACTCTTTGGCGTTTGGCATATTGACAAAGCCCCCGCGCTTATTTAGAATAAAACTGTAAAAAGCCGCAAACGTTTACACTTTTGGAAAGCGAGGATTTGCCTATGATCCATGCGGTGCTGTTCGACGTGGGCGGCACGCTCCACCAGGTCCACCAGGACCCGGCCCAATACGACCGCTTTTCCCAGCGGCTGCTGGACACGCTGGCACAGCGCGGCGTCCGCCTTCCCGTCGCCGCCCCGGAGCTGACCGCGCGCCTGCGCCGAAACGCGGAGGACTACAAGCGCTGGTCCGAGGAGAGCCGGGTGGAGCTGCCCGGACCGCGCATCTGGAACGAGTTCTACCTCCGGGATTTCCAAATCGGGGAGGACCGCCTGGCCCCTGTGGCGGAGAAGCTGTCCGTGCTGTACGACTCCCTCCGGGTCCGCAACGACCCCCGCCCCCACCTGCTGGAGACCTTTCAAACCCTCCACGAAATGGGCATGGTCCAGGGCATCATCAGCAACATCATCTCCACCACCTTCGTCCCGAGGCTCATGGAGGAATACGGCCTGACCCCCTACCTCTCCTGCGTGATCCTCTCCTCCACCGCCGGGGCCAGGAAACCGGACGCCGCCATCTTTGAGCGGGCGGCGGCCGCCTGCGGCGTGCCCTGCCGCGAGACGGCCTATGTGGGCGACACGCTGTCCCGGGACGTGCTGGGCTGCCGGAACGCCGGGGTGGCCTTGAGCATCCAGATCCGCAATCCCTCCATCGCCCACCGGGACGCCGCCTTCCAAAACACCGGCCTGGCTCCGGACCATCTGATCGAGGACCTGGGGGAGATCCCCTCCATCATCCGCGCTTTCAATGCATCCCATTGACAATAATAAGGAGGACACCGCTTATGACTCCCGACATCCAAACCATCTTCTTTGACGTGGGCAACACCCTGCGCGTCGTGGTCAAGGACCAGGCGTTTATCGACCAGGCGGAGAAAGACCTCATGGAGCTGGTGGGGACCACCGAATCCCATGACGCGTTCTTCGCCAAGCTGGAGGCCAACTGGCAGAGCTACCGCAAGCTCTCCAAAAAGACCCTGCTGGACTACTCAGAGGGAGAGCTGTGGACCCAGTTCATGCTGCCGGATTACGACGTGAACCATATCTTCGCCAACGCCGCCCGCCTCACCCGCCTGTGGCGGGACCATGACGGCCGCCGGGTGGCCCGGCCGGACGCGGTGTCCACCATCCGGGAGCTGTGCGCCCGGGGCTACACCTTGGGCATCATCGCCAACACCGTCACCGAGACGGAGATCCCCGACTGGATGGCGGCGGACGGCGTGGCGGGCTGCTTCAAAACCACCATCCTCTCCTCCAAGGTCCGCCTGCGCAAGCCCGACCCGGACATCTACCACCTGGCCTGCCGCTGCATCGGCACGCCGGAGGCGAACTGCGCCTACGTGGGCGACAACCCCGTTCGGGACGTGGAGGGCACCCAGGCCGCGGGCTTCGGCTGCATGATCCGCATCGACGAGCCGGACACCCTGAACATGGAGAAGGCCACCGGCAAGGAGTTCATCCCGGACCACGTCATCGTTCAGCTGGGCGACCTGCTGGACATCTTCCCCGCCCGCGCCTGACAACCAAAAACAAGGAGGACCCCTTCCATGCCCCAAGACATCCAAGCCGTCTTTTTCGACATCGGCGGAACCCTGCGCATCGCGGAAAAGGACCCGGCCTTTATCGCCCGGGCCCGGCGGGACCTGGCGGCCCTGGCGGCCCCCGGTCAGGACCCCGAGCCCTTTTACCAAAAGCTGAAAGTCCGGTACGACGCCTACCGGGAGGCCTCTCTGGCCTCCCAGATGGACTATCCCGAGATCGAGTTCTGGACCCAGTTCATGCTGCCGGACGCGGACGGCGCCTTCGTGGCGGCCCACGCGGCGGAGCTGACCACCCTCTGGCGGGACGGCACCAACGGCCGCCGGACCACCCGCCCCGGCGCGCCGGAGGTGGTGCGGGAGCTGCACCGCCGGGGCTACCGGATGGGCATCATCGCCAACACCATCACCGAGGGGGAGATCCCCCAGTGGGCCGTGGAGGAGGGCATCGCCCACCTCTTCACCACCGTCATCCTCTCCTCCAAGGTCCGCCTGCGCAAGCCAGATCCGGCCATCTACCACCTGGCCTGCAAGTGCATCGGCGTGCCGGAGGAACGCTGCGCCTACGTGGGCGACAATCTGAAGCGGGACGTGGTGGGGACCTATGTGGCGGGCTTTGGCTCCATGATCCTCTTTGACGAGCCTGCCAAGGGAAAAACGGAGGAAAACCGGTCCCACTGCGATCACCTCATCACCGACCTGCATGGGCTTTTGGACCTGTTCCCGCCCAGAACATAGAAGGAGGAACCACGCTGCATGGATATGACGAAACGATACAAGGCCGTCTTTTTCGACCTGGGAGGCACCCTGCGCATCGCCTGTCACGACGAGCCCTATCAGCGCCACGCCCGCCGGAAGATGGCGGAGATCGCGGGCGCGGAGATGCCTGTTGAGGACTTCTACCAACTGGTGGAGGCGCGGTATGAGCCGTACCGCAAGTGGGCGCTGGGCGAGAACAAGGAGTCCGGAGACGAGGAGCTGTGGTGCAAATGGCTGCTGCCGGACTACGACGCCGTCCGCATCCGCCAGGTCTGCCACGAGCTGAGCTTCCAGTACCGCCAGACCAAGGGCCGCCGGGAGGTGGTGTCCGGCGGGGCGGAGGTCATCCGGGGGCTCCACACCCGGGGCTACCGCCTTGGCATCATCTCCAACCTCATCGGGGAGAACGAGGTCCCCGACTGGCTGGAGGAGGACGGCCTCAGCCAATACTTCGACAGTGTGATCCTCTCCTCCGTGTGCGGGCTGCGCAAGCCCGATCCCGCGATCTATACGCTGGCCGCGAAGGACCTGGGCGTGGACGCGGCGGACTGCGTGTCCGTGGCGGACAACGTGAAGCGGGACCTGTCCGGCGCCATCGCCGCCGGGGTGGGGGCCAACATCCTCTTCGACTCCCCGGAAAAAAAGCACCCCCTGACCTTCACCGAGGAGACCCGGCCCGACGCCGTGGTGAAGGACTTCCGGGAGATCCTGGACCTGCTGCCGCCCCTGAACTAAAAAAACGATCCGCGGGCCGTCCGGGCACTCCCCGGGCGCGTCCTGCGTTCTGGAGGGAACCGATATGAACACCGACATTCGCTTTATCTTCATCGACCTGGGCGGCACCTTCCGCATCATCCGGGAGGACCCCGCCTATCTCACCGCCGCCAAGACCAAGATCGCGGCGCTTCTGGGCGTGGAGACGCCGGACCCCTGCGCCTGGTTCGACGCCGTGATCGACAAGCGGTACGACGCGTACCGGAGCTGGGCGCTCCAATACATGTGCGAGGCCCCGGAGGAGGTCCTCTGGACCCGCTGGCTGGCCTACGACCTTCCCCGGGACCGGGTCCTGGAAAACGCCGCCGAGCTGACCTACCAGTACCGCCAGACCAAGGGCGTCCGGACCGTGGTGGACGGCGGCGCGGACACTGTGAAGGAATTGCACCGGCGGGGCTACACCCTGGGCATCATCTCGGACCTGGTGGGCAGGCGGGAGGTGGACGAATGGCTGGACGCCGACGGCCTGCGGCCCTATTTCAAGACGGTCCAGCAGTCCTCCGTCACCTACATCCGCAAGCCCGGCCCCGCCATCTATTACTACGCCATGGAGGAGGCGGGCGCCCAGCCGGAGAACTGCTGCTATGTGGGCGACAACCTGAACCGGGACATTGTGGGGGCCAAGGCCGTGGACTTCGGCATGACCGTGGCGGTCCAGTATGACCGGAAAAAGCCCCTGAAACTCACCCCGGAAAACATGCCGGACGGCAAGATCTACGCCTTCCCCCAGCTCCTGGACATCTTCCCCGCCTGCGGGCAGGTGGATGTGGCCAGGCTGATCCCCCCTGCCGACGGGCAGTAAATCCCATATGAAGGAGGCACCTCTCATGTCTACGATGAAGCGCGGCGGGGCCCAGCTGGCCGAGGCCGTGAAACGGGCCTACGCCCAGGGCCTGGACGATTACCATCTGGAGCCCATGGTCCTGGTGGAGGACGGAAAGCCCGTTGGCAGGATCTCCGACCACGACGCGGCGGTATTCTGCTGCCGCCGGGGCGAGCGGGAGATCGAGCTCACCGAAATGTTCACCGACGACCCCTTCGACAAGGCGGAGCGCCGGAAGCTCCAGGACCTGGATTTCGTCATCATGACCATGTACCACGATAAATTCAAGGACCTGCCCATCGCCTTCGCCCCCTCCCATGTGGTGAAGCCCCTGGCCCAGGTCCTCAGCGAGGCGGGCAAGCGCCAGTTCCACTGCTCCGAGTCGGAGAAGTTCGCCCACGTGACCTTTTTCTTCAACGGCGGCGAAAACCAGCCCTTCCCCGGGGAGGACGACGTGTGCATCCCCTCCCCCAAGGGCATCGACTTCGACCAGAAGCCGGAGCTGTCCCTGCCCCAGGTGGCGGACGCCGTGATGGACGCCCTGGGAAAGTACGATTTCATCGTCACCAACTTCGCCAACGGCGACGTGATCGGCCACACCCAGAACACGGAGGCGAAGCTGGCCGCCTGCGGCCATGTGAGCCGCTATCTGGAAAAAGTGGTGAACGACGCGCTGCAAAAGGATTACGTGGTGGCCGTCACCGCCGACCACGGCAACATTGAAAAGCTGTACACCCCGGCGGGCAAGCCCGACGGCGCCCACACCACGAACCTGGTGCCCTTCGTCCTCATCGACCCGGCGGACGGACGGCCTATCGCCCTGCGGGACGGCGCCCTCTCCGACGTGGCCCCCACGGTGCTGGATGTGATGGGCGTCCCCCAGCCCGCGGAGATGGGCGGGTCCACCCTGGCCCCGGACCGGGATTTCGGCAAGGACCGGAAGATGCTGCTGATCATCTGCGACGGCTGGGGCCTCGGCTCCGGCGACGAAAACGACGCTATCCACCTGGCGGAGACGCCCTATTGGGATTCCCTGCTGGTGGAGCGCTCCTGGTCCCGGCTCCAGGCCTCCGGCGAATACGTGGGCCTGGGCGGCGGCAAGGCGGGCAACTCCGAGGCGGGCCACTCCAACCTGGGCGCGGGCCGCTGCGTCATGCAGGACGACGTGCGGCTGGACGCCGCCGTGAAGGACGGCACCTTCCAGCAAAATCCCGTCTTTCTGGCGGCCATCGCCCACGCCAAGAAAAACGGCTCCGCCTTGCATCTGCTCTCCTACCTCACCTACAAATCCTCTCACGGCTGTATCGATTATCCCCTCTCCATCTGCAAAATGGCCAAGGAGCAGGGGTTGGAAAACGTTTACCTCCACATCATTTTCGATGGCCGCTCCACGGAGCCTGGCTCCGCTCCCGCCCTGCTGGAGGAGCTGGACGTAAAGCTGGAGGAGATCGGCGTGGGCCTGGTGGTGGACGGCGTGGGCCGGGGCGTGGCGCTGGACCGGGACAAAAACTACGACAAGGTCAAGCGCGCCTATGACGCCATGGTGGACGGCGCGGGCACGCAGTACCAGTGAGTTATCGGCCGCGGCCCTTCGGCCCGGACCGGCGCATGGGGAAGCACTGAACGCACCGCCCCGCAAAAGGGCGGTCCTCACCCAAGGACCGCCCTTCCCCGCCCCCGTCCCTTTGGGCCGGGAACCGCGTTCCCCGCGAAAAACCGGGGCCGCTTGTTAAAATACAAACTGTCATTGACGCGGCACGGTCCGGTGGGTTAAAATATCAAATAGGAAACGATTTTGTTTCAGCCTCGGCCACAGGCCCCTTCCCGGCGGCGAAGTGGACGAGGTCTGCGGCGGCGCGCCGCCGGCCCGGGACCCGGACGCTCCGGCGGCCCCTCCCGGTTTCCATCAACGCCGTCCCCGCCGCTCCGGCGTCACATCCAAACAGCCGCTCAGGAGTTTTCCGGAGCGATACCCGCCCGCATTCCAAGAGGAAGTGCGGCAATTTATTGAAGTCGTGGAAAACGATTACCCGATCCCAAACGGGGCAAAAACGTCCTGAAGTCCCTGTTTTTGGCCATTGTCCGCATCCGGTCCGCCGGAGCGCGGCGGCCCGGGCGGATGGACGGCGCTTCCCTCTGTCAACCAAGCACCTCCGCGGGCCGACCCGCGGGCGGTTTGAACGAACATAAGGAAAGGAAGAAACACCGATGGACGCAAAAAAATGCAAGGTTCTGGCGGCTGAGATCCGTCTGGAAACGCTGAAGGTCATCCACTCCCGTGGATTCGGCCATGTGGGCGGCTCCATGGATCTGGCGGACCTGATGGCCGTTTTATACGGCGAGGTCATGAAGTACGATCCCAAGAATCCCCGCTGGGAGGATCGGGACTGGCTGGTCCTGTCCAAGGGCCACGCGGGCCCCGTGGCTTACGCCACCTTCGGCCTGATGGGCTATTACCCCCTGGAGGAGGCCTATACCCTCAACCAGCCCCGCACCAAATTCCCCAGCCACACCGACCGCAAGCTTACCCCCGGCGTGGACCTGACCACCGGTTCCCTGGGTCAGGGCGTGTCCACTGCCATGGGCGCGGCGCTGGGCAATAAGATCGACGGCCGCGACAATCACGTGTTCCTGGTGGTGGGCGACGGCGAGGCCGACGAGGGCCAGGTCTGGGAGGGCTTCCACTTTGCCTATGCCCACAAGCTGGACAACGTGGTGGTCTTTATCGACAACAACGGCTATCAGCTGGACGGCAAGACCGACGACATCCTGGCCCACGGCGACATCGCCAAAAAGGCGGAGGCCTTCGGCCTGTACACCCAGGAGATCGACGGCCACGACGTGACCGCCATCTACAACGCCATCCAGAACGCCTACGCCAAGAAGGGCGTGCCCAGCTGCATCGTGCTGGATACCTGCAAGGGCAAGGGCGCGACCTTTGCCGAGCCGAAGCACGACCACTCCTCCCAGCCCAGCGAGGAACAGTGGCAGGAGGCCATCGCCGCTTCGGAAAAGGCTCTTGAAGAAGCCAAAAACGCTTGAAGGAGGGTGAGATCATGAATGTGAAACTGATTGGAAAGCATGAAAAGGATTCCCGGGCCTGCCGGGACGGTCTCGCTCTGACGCTGAACGAGATGATGGCCGAGGACAAGTCCATCTGCTATGTGGACTGCGACCTGATGAGCTGCATCAACACGAAAATGCTCCAGAAGAACTACCCCGACCGGGCCTTTGAGGCCGGCATCGCCGAGGGCAACGCCGCCGGCGTGGCCGCGGGCCTGGCCGCCACGGGCAAGAAGGTGTTTTTCCACTCTTTCGGCACCTTCTCCTCCCGCCGCTGCTATGACCAGATCTATATGTCCGCCGCCTACGCGGGGCTGACCGTTCATGTGCTGGCCTCCGACGCGGGCGTGACCGCCGCGTTCAACGGCGGCACCCACATGCCCCTGGAGGACGCGGGCATGTACCTCTCCATCCCCGAGACCACCGTGCTGGACCCCGCCGACTACGACCAGCTGGCCAGCGTCACCCGCCAGCTCCCCGGCATCACCAAGGGCGTGACCTTCACCCGTTTCGTCCGCAAGGGCATCGTCCGGGTGTATGACGAGGGCTCCGAGTTCGAGATCGGCAAGGGCGTGGTCCTCCACGAGAGCGGCCAGGACGTGTGCACCATCATCACCTCCGGCATCATGGTGGACGAGGCCCTGAAGGCCTACGAGGCCCTGAAGGCCGAGGGCGTCTGCGTCCGCGTCATCGACATGTTCACCTGGAAGCCCCTGGACGAGGAGCTGGTGGTCAAGGCCGCCAGGGAGACCGGGGCCATCGTCACCGCGGAGAACCACAACGTCACCTGCGGCCTGGGCAGCGTGGTGGCCAACTGCCTTGCGAAGAACCAGCCCACCGTCCAGGAGTTCGTGGGCGTGCAGGACCTGTTCGGCCAGGTGGGTCCCCAGGACTTCCTGATGGACGAGTACGGGCTCCGGGCCGCCAACATCGTGGCCGCCGTGAAGAAGGCCGTTTCCCGCAAATAAGACCTTTCAGCCGTCCCCGGACACCGGGGGCGGCTGTGGGAGTATTCCTATGTGAACGTCCACATACAGGCGCGGCGTTTACAAAAATAAAATCGATAAAGGAGAACATACGTGATGGATGCTTTTTCTGCTTCATTGATGGCGGACAAGAGAGAGATCATTTTCGCCCCCACGGTGTATAAGTTCGCCACCTTCGGGGAGCTGGCCCAGGAGTTCGGCCTGAACGAGCGGGACGT
>JAEXWS010000159.1 GCA_023406225.1 Bacillota bacterium
GGGTGGACGCCGCCAGAAGAAAAAAGAACGGGTGACCGGCTGAGGAATCAAGAGGGAGGGACCAATGGAGGGAAAGACTTATCCGCGGGACTATGCGGAGCTTCAAAAGCTGGTGGACCAGCGGCTGCGGGAACTGGGGCACGCGGAGCGGATTCCCAACTGGGGAATGGTCTCCGGCGGCGCGGAGAGCGGCTCCACCTGGCGGCGGAACTATGAGAGCTACCAGTCGGTGGGATTTCGCCAGCGGGTGATCCACCCGGACGCCGGGGTGGACCTGCGGGCGGAGATGTGCGGCAGGGCGCTTGCGATGCCGGTGGCTGCGGCGCCCATGGCGGTGGCGGTGAATCTGGCCCACGAAAACGCATTTTTGGAGATCGCGGCGGCATGCGGACAGGAAGGGATCGCCGCGGGGCTGGGCTTTCCCTCCGGCGGGATCCGTGGAGGGGACATGGTTTCCGCCTGCCCGAACAGCTTTCGTATTGTGAAGCCCCATCGGAACGAGACCCTGCTGGTGGAGGAACTGCGCCGCGGCGAGGCGGAGGGCTGCTTTGCGGTGGGAATCGACGTGGACGCCGTCTGCGGCCTGAAAACGGGAGACGATGCCGGACATTTCGGTGAGATCGCAAAGCTCTACAGCATGGACATGCTGAAGGAGATCCGGACATGCGTGAAGGTGCCCTTTATCATCAAGGGCGTCATGAGCGCCGCCGATGCCGCGGCCGCCCGGAAAGCGGGCGCGGACGCCCTGGTGGTCTCCACCCACGCCGGATACGGATTGGACTGCGCTTTGAGCCCGCTGGAGGTCCTGGGCGAGATCCGCAGTGCGGTCGGGGAAGAGATGGAGCTCTATGTGGATTCCGGGATCCGCCGCGGAACTGACGTTTTGAAGGCGCTGGCGCTGGGCGCGGACGGCGTTTTTGTGGGCCGGCTGATGATTTGGGGGCTTTTGCTGGGCGGCGCGGACGGCGTGCGCTGGATGCTGCGGCTGCTGCGGGAGGAAATGACGCGGACCATGCAGCTAATCGGCGTATCTGATTGGAGCGGGCTGGACCGCTCCTGCCTGGTTCCGCTGAACGCTATGGGCAGGGAGATTTTGCGGCGCTGACGCGATGGAGTAAAATAAATGGATGATACGCAAAAAACCCTTCCACAGAAAACGGCGGATAAGGTGATCAGCTTTATTGTGGAAAAGGGCTTGAAGCCGGGTGAAAAGCTGCCGACGGAGAAGGAATTGGCCGGTTTGATGTGCGTGAGCCGGAGCGTGGTGCGCGAGGCGCTCAGCATTCTGGCAACCATGCATATCATCCGCCTGGTCCAAGGCAGCGGGATCTATATCGAATCCCCTGAAAACGCGGTGATGCTGGACTCCTATCAGGCGTATATGCGCCTGGGCTATGCCAGTATCGACGAGATGTATGAGCTTCGGATCCGGCTGGAGGCCGACGCGGCGGCTTTAACGGCAAAGCGTATCACACAGCCCGGCATTTATGAGCTGGAGCTGTGCATGGAGGAGGGGAAGCAGGCGATATTTGACGAGCGGAGCTTCTTTGAGATCGACGACCGCTTTCACCGCATCGTGTCCGAATACTGCCAGAACCGGCTGCTGACCATGAATCTGCGCAGTATTTCGGAGATCGTGACGCAGTACCGCAGCATAACCATTCAATACCTGGAGATCCGAAAGACCGCGTATGAATATCACCGGAAGCTCTACGAGGCCATCCGGGATCATGACGCCGCCCTGGCCAGGATGTATATGGACGAGCATCTGACCGAGGTGAAGCGGGCGGCGGATTTTTACAATCTGTTTCGTGGCTGAGAAGGGAAGCGGGCATGGGGACAAAGACCGGAAGCTTATGGGGGCTTGGGCTGGCGTCGTTTGGATTTGGCGCTGGAAGCGCGGTCCTGAAATTGATGCTCCGCGATTTCCCGGATTTACAGTCCATCGCGCTGGTCCAGATGCGTCTGCTGCTTAGCGGGATCTGCCTGCTGGCGCTGGGATGCTGGCAGCAAAGGAAATTGCCGGCCATAAGAGGAAAAGATGGTTTGCGCTTTGCGGCGCTGGGCATTTTCGGAATTTTTGTGGTGCAGTTTTTTTTGATGTACGCTGTGAGCAGGATTTATGTGGGACTGGCCACCTTCACCCAGGCGACGGCCACGCTGATGCTCTGCGCCTATTCAGCCGTTGTGCTGAAGGAGCGGATGACCCTGTGGAGGAGCGCGGCCCTTTTGATGGGCTTTTTGGGCCTTGCGGCGATCCTGTGGTCCCCGGAGCTGCTGCGGCGTGAAAATTTATTGGACCTGGGCATTCTGGCGGCGCTGCTCTCCGCGGTCGGAAAGTGCTTTTATATCCTGTACGGCAGAAAGCTGCAAAGGCGCTGTAACAGCATGGTCATGATCGGCTGTGCCATGCTGTTCGGCGCGGCGTTCGCATCGGTCTTTGCAGGGCCTTTTCCCTTGGCGCAGTATGGCTGGGACCTGCGGCTGCTGGGATATCTCGCCGTCTATGTCGTGCTTTGCACGGCGCTGCCCTTTGCGCTGTATTTTGAGGGCTTGAAGCGCGTGCCGGTGTCCGTGGCGGGGATCACGAATATCATCGAGCCGGTGGGCGGAACGGCGCTGGCCTTTCTTTGGACGGGGGAGGCGCTGAAACCGCTTCAGCTGTGCGGCGGGGCGCTGATCCTCACAGGGGTCCTCTTGGCCCAGGCGGAGATCGTTTGGAGAGAAAAAAGGAGGTAACATGAGAAATTTGCTGGATTTGAGCGGGAAAAAGGCGCTGGTGACAGGCGGGAGCAGAGGGATCGGGAACTGCTTGGCGCAGGGACTGCACGACGCAGGAGCGGAGGTCGTGATCTTTTACCGGAACACCTGCGCCGACGGGCTTGCGGAAAAAATGGGAGCGGGCGGTCCGCCGGTACACGCGGTCCAATGCGACGTGTCGGACCGGGACGCGCTGCAAGCCGGGGTCCAGGCGGCGGCTGACGCGCTGGGCGGGCGGATCGACATTCTGGTTAATGCGGCGGGGATCAACCGGCGGTTTTCCCTGGAAGAATTTCCGGTGGAGGACTGGGAGGCCGTCATCGATACGAACTTGAACGCGGCGGTATACTGCACCCAGATGGTTGGAAAGCTCATGCTGGCGCAGGGATACGGCCGGGTGATCAATTTGGCGTCTCTGAACAGCTTTGTGGCGGGAAAGAGAGTGGGGGCCTATGTGGCCTCCAAGGGCGGCGTGGCGCAGATCACAAAGGCGTTTGCCAACGAGTGGGGAGGGCGCGGCGTCCATGTCAACGCGATCGCGCCAGGTTACATCAAAACGGATATGACGGTGGCGCTTCAGGAAAATGAGGCCGCGTACCGAAGCATTCTGGAGCGGATCCCCCTGGGCCGGTGGGGAACGCCGGCCGATTTGGTGGCGCCGGTGCTGCTGCTGGCGTCCGACGCCTCCGACTATATCAACGGCATCGTGATGCCGATCGACGGAGGATATCTGGTGACCTGAGCGGCAAACAAGGCGGGCGGCAGCCGGGCCTGATGGCGGTCGCCATAACGGAAAAAAGCGGGACGGTCATTGCGACCGTCCCGCTTTTGCACAAAAGAGCCTGTCTTTGCGGGTCACGCACGCTTCTAATCCGCCCGCCTGGTTCCATCATCCCGGCAGCGGAGCCGTTCCCACCCTGTCTCTTCCATATGGAAAAGCCCGGGTTGGCTGGACCCATGGCACAGAAATAAGGTATGCCGCATTAAAAAACAAAATATTGTACAATATTTTTGCGATGGTGTGCAAAGACAAACGGACGTGCAGATAGTAAACTAAAGGAACGGTGTTGGTAAAGATGCACGAAACTTTTGCGTGCAAAAAGGGGGTTTTTGATGTTTCTTGAGCAGCAGAGCTCTGGATCATTGGAAAAAGAAGATGAGGAGAACGAAAGGAGCAACAAACTATGAGTAAAAAGCGGATGATGGCAATGATTTTGACATTGTGCCTGGCGCTTTCTTTGACCGCCTGCGGAGACAAGTCCGGCGGGCAGACTTCAGAAGTTCCACCCGACACCTCCGCTCCCGGCGGGGCCGAAACGCCTGTTTCCTGGCCTGACGGAGAGACGATCAATATCATCGTTCCTTACGGCGCGGGCGGCGATACGGATTTCAACGCACGCTTGATTTTTGAAAAGGTTCAGGAAAAGCTGGGAGGCAATTTCATCATCCAGAACATCACAGGCAACTCCGGCGCTGTCGGGGCGCAGGCGGCGCTTGATGCAGATCCGGATGGGAAAACGTTCCTGGTGTATCACACGGCCATGCTGATCAACCAGTCCACAGGCCTGACGCCGTTTGGCTATCAGGATTTCGACATGGTGTGCATCGCCGCCAACAAGGATAACGGATGCTTCTTCATGCGCGGCGACAACAAATACGGCATCAAGGATTACAACGACCTGAAGGAATACACCCAGGCCCATCCCGGCGAGCTGACCATCACCTATCAAGCCGGCGGCACGTCCCATCTGGGGACGATGCTGATGGTGGATTCGGGCATCGACTGTACGATGGTGGATATCGGAGGAAAGAGCGAGCAGCTGGCCGCCCTGCTGGGCAACCAGGTCGACGTCGCCGGTTTGACCTACGCCGCGGCAAAGGAATACGTGGACAGCGGAGAGTTCATTACCATTGGCTATTTTGGACCGGAAAATCCCCTGGTTGACAAGGAGAAGTATCCGACTCTGCTCAGCTACGGCCTGTATGACGACTGGGCGATGAACTACAGCGTGTTTGCCCCCAAGGGCACGGATCCCGCGATCATCAAAATCTTGTCTGACACGATCGGCGACATCGTCGCCAACGATGAGGATTATGCCGCCCGGATCGCTGAGGCCTATTATCAGGTCCCTACTTATTATGACTCTGAGGAAGCTGTAAAAATCTACGGCGAGCAGATGGAAATGCTGCAGCCCTATGTTGAGGCTCTTAAGGGCTAATTGATCATAGTCACCGAAAAAGAGCCCCTGTGTGTGCGCAGGGGCTCTTTTTGTAAAAAATACGGATGGGATAATGGTGAGAATATGAACTCGTTGAGATCAAAACACAAGGCGAATTTGATTTGCGGCCTGATTTTCCTTGGGCTGTCCATCGGCGTTGCGCTCTACGCCCCCAGCATTCATGTGGGAAGCATGAATTTTGGCGCTATGAATGCGCGGACCTTTCCGCTGATCTGCGCCGCCGCCATGGCGCTTTTGAGCTGCTGCCTGATTTGGCAGAGCATCCAGGGGCTGAAGAAAGCCCCCGCGCCAACGGAGGAAGAGCTGGCGGCGGAAAAGGCCGACCGGAAGCGGTTGGTGCATGTGCTGGCCGCGGTGGTCCTGGTGGCGCTCTATATCTTTCTGCTGAAGTCCGTGGGCTATCTGATCGTGACGCCGATCTTCTTGTTTTTGCTGATCATGCTGATCACGCCGAAATCTGTGTGCAGACCCATAAAGTTCGGGATCGTCTCCATTGCGGTCTCCGTGGTGATCTACCTCATCTTTCGGTATGCTTTTTCCGTACAGCTTCCCATGGGCATCCTCGGATAGGAGAGTGAGAGAATATGAGTGATATTTTAGCGGGGATCCTGTCGGTCCTCACCCCGACCGCGCTGCTGCTGATGGCGGGCGGGACCATGTTGGGTATCATATTTGGCGCGCTGCCGGGACTGAGCGCGACCACCGGCATTGCGCTGTGCCTGCCGCTGACGTACAGCCTGGACGCCACAAATTCCATTGCCCTGCTGATCGGCATCTATATCGGAGGCATCTCCGGCGCGCTGATCTCAGCGATCCTGATCAACGTTCCCGGCACGTCCGCGTCTGTCGCAACGACTTTTGACGGGTATCCAA